>NZ_DAMBWA010000013.1:0-86158 GCF_032052675.1 Pseudescherichia sp. | reverse complement strand
AGAGTATGATCGTGTAGGCCGGGTAAGGCGAAGCCGCCACCCGGCGTAACGATGCTGACATAACGCCCGGCGGCGCTGCGCTTGCCGGGCCTACAAATTACACCGTGCTTACTGTAGGTCGGGTAAGGCGAAGCCGCCACCCGACATGACGATGCCAACATAACGCCCTGGGAATTGATAAGAGTATGATCGTGTAGGCCGGGTAAGGCGAAGCCGCCACCCGGCGTAACGATGCCAACATAACGCCCGGCGGCGCTGCGCTTGCCGGGCCTACAAACGCGTGCACCGGCAATATTATTTTTTACGCTGATACTTCTCCGGCAGCGGCGGCACCGGGCGCTTATCGTCAATCAGATGGCGCACGGTGAGGATCGGGTAGTGCCACAACATACGCGGCCCGGCCCAGCGCATAATCTGCTTCATCTCTTCCCGCTTCGCCGGCTGGTAGCAGTGCACCGGGCACTGCTTACAGGCCGGTTTCTCTTCGCCAAATACGCATTTATCCAGCCGTTTTTCCGCATAGGCAAAGAGTGCCTCGTAGTGCCCCTCTTCCGCAGAGGCCGCGGGCGCACCGCGCTGATAGAGGGCGATCATCCTGCGGATAGTGAGTTTTTCACGGGCGATGCGAGGGCCAGCCATAGAAGACGCTCCGGGAGGAGAAAAGAGGTATCCATATTACATCTTCTTTATTAGGGGCTCAAAGAGTTCAGATTGTTCTGTCCTGCAGAGTTAAAAACGTCAACTATACTCAAACTTCATCACAACAAAGGAGGATGTATGGTTAATAAAAGTGAAATCCGTGAACACGCTCAGGTTATTGCTAGCTGTGGTACCCACGTTGGCACCGTTGACCATCTCGAAGGCGAAGACAAAATTAAACTGGCTAAAAGTGATTCGGCTTCCGGCGGTGTGCACCACTATATCCCTCTGAGCTGGGTAGAAAAAGTTGACGGTAACAACGTGGTTCTTAATAAGAACTCGGAAGAGGTAAAATCTTCCTGGCAGACCGCGTAATTGCAGTTTCTGCGCCGTTTGGGTCTCCGGCCTGAGCGGCGCGCTCTATTCCTGGCTCCCTTCTCTTTACCCTCGAAACAGTCCCTCCTGTCAACCATCTGTTTTTAAAAGATAAACAGTTCCGCTTTTTTTGTGACGAAACTTTACAAATAAAGGATAATTTGAGAAAAGTATTAGTCAGCCCGCGCATTACGCGGCATAGTGAAGAGCACAAAGCGCTGGGTGAGGATAGAGAATGTTTTCTTTTGTCGCCAGACAGGCGATTTTTGATGAAAATTTGCAGACGTTTGGCTACGAGCTCCTGTTTCGGGACAGTATGGCTAACCGTTTTCCCAACGTTTCACCTGAACATGCAACGGCCCAGCTCATTGAAGAGCAATTTTTTGGCGCGCCTGGCGATAGCCAGAAAGAGTCGGGCACGGTGTTCGTTAACTTTCCCTATGAACTGCTGCTGCAGGGGCTGGCAGAGACGCTCCCGAAAGATCGCGTCGTCATTGAAATCCTTGAAACCGCCGAGCCGACCAGCGCGCTGCTCGCCACCATTAAGCGGCTGCATCAGCAAGGATTTCGCGTGGCGCTGGATGATTTTTCCCTGAGCGCCGACTGGGATAGCTTTATTCCCTTTATCAGCATTATTAAATTCGATATTCGAGAAAATAGCTGGCCGCAAATTCAGGACTACCTGCTGTGCCGCGAGGAGCTGCTGAAAAATACCCTGCTGCTGGCGGAAAAGATCGAAACCTTCGACGAGTACGAGCTATTTAAAAATGCCGGCTTTACCCTTTTTCAGGGTTATTTCTTTAGCAAGCCGGTGGTCTACAAAAGTAATAAGCTCGTGCAGAACTATATCGTCTCTCTGAACCTGATTCAGGAGGTGAAT
Source organism: Pseudescherichia sp. (assembly GCF_032052675.1). NCBI lineage: Bacteria > Pseudomonadati > Pseudomonadota > Gammaproteobacteria > Enterobacterales > Enterobacteriaceae > Pseudescherichia > Pseudescherichia sp. The sequence goes on along the minus strand of NZ_DAMBWA010000013.1, from coordinate 84,264 downwards.
TCCGACGCGCCCAATCTGCAGCGTATTGAAGATCTGCTTAAGCACGACGTCGCCCTCTCCTATAAAGTGATGCGCTATGCGCAGAATATTCTCTATAACACCCGCGGCATTAAGGGGACGCGCAGCCACTCGCTGAAGGATATTGTGGTTTACCTGGGTGCTAAAGAACTACGCCGCTTTGTGCTGGTGACCTGCCTCAGCTCGATGAAAAACGTTAAAACCAATGAAACCTACTATCAAAGCCTGATCCGCGCCAAGTTTTGCGAGCTGGCGGCGGCTCGCCTGCGCGGCAGGGTCTCGGCTAACGATGCCTTCATGGTAGGACTCTTCTCGCTGCTGGATGCCGTGTTTGAGATCCCGCTGGAGGAGCTGATTGGTCAGGTAGTGATCTCTCAGGACGTTCGTATGGCCCTGCAGCAGCACCGAGGCCTGCTGCACCAGTTTGTTGGCCTGGCGCAGCTATACGAACAGCGGAAGTGGGAAGAGGCCAGCCAGCAGGCTTACCGGCTGGGGCTCACCCGCGGGATGGTGGCTGAGATGATGTCCTCAGCCACCCAGTGGGCCGATGAGATGCCGGTCAACGCTCCGCTGAAGGCCAGCCCGCCAAAGCGCGTCCGCGTCCGCTAAGCCACGGCGCGCTCGGCGTTAACCACCGCCACGCACTGCCCGGCCCGCACCGACGATCCCGGCTGTACCCGGACCTGGTCTACGATGCCATCGCAGGTGGCCCGCAACGGGATCTCCATCTTCATCGACTCCAGGATCACCATCACGTCCCCCTCTTTCACCCTGTCGCCCGGCTTGACCAGTACCTGCCAGAGATTACCGGCAATGGGGCTGTCGATGCCACGCTGACCCGCCTGCAGCGGCGCATCGTCGCCAACGTCCGGCATAGCGTCGTTACTGTCAAAGTGCGCCTGACCGGAGGCCACCCAGCGCTCTCTTTCGGCATTAAACGCCGCCTGCTGATGGGTACGGAAAGCCTCAATGCTGGTCGCCTCCTCGGCCAGAAACTGCTGGTACTCCGCCAGCCGCAGCGTGCTCTGCTCAATGCGCAGCGGATAGCGCCCCAGCGGGAAGTCGCGACGAATGGTCAACAGCTCCTCGGCGGAGACCGGGTAGAAACGGATCTGGTCAAAGAAGCGCAGCAGCCACGGCTTGCCGCCGAAATCCTTGACCGCATGATAGCGATTCCACATCTGCAGCGTACGTCCGACGAACTGGTAGCCTCCCGGCCCCTCCATGCCGTAGACGCAGAGGTACGCCCCGCCGATACCCACCGAGTTCTCCGCCGTCCAGGTGCGCGCTGGATTATATTTGGTGGTCACCAGCCGATGGCGCGGATCGAGCGGTGTTGCCACCGGCGCGCCGAGATAGACATCCCCCAGCCCCATGACCAGATAGCTGGCGTCAAATACCGTGCGGTAGACCTCGTCGATATTACCGAGATCGTTAATGCGACGAATAAACTCGAGGTTGCTCGGACACCAGGGGGCATCCCGGCGCACGGTGGTCATGTACTTATCGATGGCTTTCTGGCACGCCGGATCGTCCCACGACAGCGGCAGCCAGACGACGCGCGACGGCACCTGCAGATCCTCCTGCTGGCATACCGACTGCCACACTTCACGCACGATTGCCAGCAGGTGCGACAGCGTCAGCGCCTCTGGCTGATAGTGCACCTGTAACGAGCGGATGCCCGGCGTCAGGTCGATTACTCCGTCGAGCGCCAGCGCCTCCAGGGCCTGCATCAGAGCGTGACCGCGAAAGCGCAGAACCAGATCCAGCTCGGCATCGCCAATCTCCAGCAGCAGATGGGTATCGCCGGAGAGGCGCGCCACCAGCCGCTTGTCCGCCGCGCCGGTCTCCATCACTACCGGAGAGCTGAGCGGCTGCATCTGCCAGTTGATTGCCACCGGCTGCAGGCTCGCCAGCTCCTGGCTGCGCCCCTGCGCCAGCAGGCGGGCGGTGGCGATATCCACCGGCACGAAGCGCACCCGATCCCCGGCGTTAAGCTGGCCAAGCTGCCAGAGATCCGCCTCGATGACCGTCACCGGGCAGACGAAGCCGCCGAGGCTCGGACCGTCCGGGCCCAGGATCACCGGCATGTCGCCGGTAAAGTCCACCGCGCCGATGGCGTAGGGGTTATCATGAATATTCGAAGGATGCAGACCCGCCTCGCCACCGCTGTCGCGCGCCCACTCCGGTTTCGGGCCAATCAGGCGTACGCCGGTGCGGCTGGAGTTGAAGTGCACCTCCCACTCGGTAGCAAAAAAGGTGGGGATCCACTCGGGCGTAAAGTACTCCGGCGCGCCGTGTGGGCCGTAGATCACCCGCAGCTCGCGCACCGCCCCAAGGGTCGTGTGCAGGGACGCAGGCAGAGCCGCACCACAACTGGCGTCGGTTAACGGCGTCAGGTGCAGCACGTCCCCGGTACGCAGAGCGCGCCCGGCGTGGCCGCCAAACTGACCGAGGGTAAAGGTGCTCTTGCTGCCAAGATAGTCCGGCACGTCGAGGCCGCCGCGCAGGCAGAGGTAGCTGCGCACGCCTGCTTCCAGGATATCCCCCAGCTTCATCGTCATACCGGCGCGAATGAGGAAGGTACGGTTCATTGCCTGCGGCTGGCCGTCCAGCTCAACCTGGATTGCTGCGCCGGTGACGACCGCCACCGCATCGGTATTAAACTTCAGGGTCGGGCCGCTGATGGTGATCTCCAGCCCCGCCGCGTCGTCGGCGTTGCCCAGCAGGCGGTTGCCAAGGCGCAGGGCGCGATCGTCCATCGGCCCTGATGGCGGCACGCCTACCGCCCAGTAGCCCTGCCGTCCCGGATAGTCCTGCACCGTAGTTTGCGTCCCGGCGCTTAACACCTCCAGCGTTGCCGCCTGGTAGCTCAGGCTCTCAAGGCAGCGGGTCCACGGCTGGCCGCTGGCAAAGGGCGCGTCGCGCAAAATCTGCCGCAGGTACTGGCGGTTGGTTTCGACGCCGTAGAGGCGCGTCTCATTCAGGGCGCGATCCAGCCGATCGATCGCCTCATCACGGGTATCGGCATAGGTAATGATCTTAGCCAGCAGCGGATCGAAGAACGGCGGCACCTCACAGCCGGACTCTACCCAGCTGTCGATGCGCAGCGTAATGCGATCCTGCTCCGGGAAGCTAACGTTAGTCAGCAGGCCCGGCGAGGGCTGAAACTGGCGGCCCGGATCCTCGGCATAAACGCGAGCCTGAATCGCATGGCCGCGCGGGCTTAACCCCGCAGCGATCTCTGCCAGCGGAGGCAGATCGCCAGCGGCCAGGGCGATCATCATCTGAACCAGATCCACGCCCCACACCTGCTCGGTGACGCCATGCTCCACCTGTAGCCGGGTGTTGACCTCCAGGAAGTAGAACTGCTGCGCGCTGCTGTCGTAGACAAACTCCACCGTCCCGGCGCTGCGGTAGCTCACCGCCTTGCCCAGCTCGATGGCCGCCTGGCAGAGCGCCTCGGCCATTCCCGCAGGCAGCGCGGTGGCAGGGGTCTCCTCCAGCACCTTCTGGTTACGCCGCTGCACCGAACAGTCGCGCACGCCGAGGGCAATCACCTCCCCTGCGCCATCGCCAAAGATCTGCACCTCGAGATGACGGGCGCGCTCAATGTATTTCTCGATAAAGACGCCTGCGTCGCTGAAGTTGTTTTTCCCCAGCCGCTGCACCGCGTCGAAAGCCTCCGCCAGCTCCGCCGGGCTATAGCAGACGCGCATCCCGATGCCGCCGCCGCCCGCCGTGCTCTTGAGCATCACCGGATAGCCGACGCTCTCTGCCGCAGCCAGCGCTTCCGCGACGTCGGCCAGCAGCTCGGTGCCCTCCAGCAGCGGCACGCCGTGGCTTTTCGCCAGCGCGCGAGCGGTATGCTTCAGACCAAAAATGCGCAGCTGCTCAGCAGTGGGGCCAACGAAGGCGATCCCGGCGGCCTCGCACGCCTCGGCGAAAGCGGCGTTTTCCGACAGGAAGCCGTAGCCGGGGTGGATGGCCTGCGCCCCGCTCTCCCGGGCGGCGGCGAGGATCTTATCCACCTGCAGGTAGGTTTGCGCCGCCGGGCCTTCGCCCAGGCTAATCGCCTCGTCGGCCTGGCGAATATGCAGGCTGCTGGCGTCGGACTCCGACCAGACCGCCACCCCTTTCACGTTCATTTCCCGCAGGGTGCGCAGAATACGGCAGGCGATAGCACCCCGGTTAGCGATAAGTAATTTTGTAAACATGATCCAGACCCGAACCGTGGCGGGTCGTCCCGCCGGGAATAATCTCGCCGCCTGGTCGTCCAGGGGGAAAAGGCTGTTACTGCTGTGGCTTATTGTCCAGCGTCAGGCGTCCGGCCCGTACCGCAAACAGGCGGTAGAGGACGAGGCGCAGGCGGCTCAGTTCCATACCAGCACCTCCGCCGGGGTCGGGTTCCAGCCGTTGCACGGGTTGTTGAGCTGCGGGCAGTTGGAGATCAGCACGATGACGTTGCACTCCGCCCGCAGCTCAACGTACTTACCCGCGGCGGAAATGCCATCTTCAAAGGTCAGCCCACCCTCTGGCGTCACCGGCACGTTCATAAAGAAGTTGATGTTGGCCCCAATGTCGCGCTTGTGCAGACGTCCATCGTGCAGGCAGGCGCAGAGAAAGTTATCCCGGCAGCTGTGCATGTAGCGCTTGTCGAGGGCGTAGCGCACGGTGTTGCTCTCCTGGGCGCAGGCTCCGCCGAGGGTGTCATGGCGGCCGCAGGTATCGGCCACGATGGTCAGCAGCGGATTGCCCAGCCCGGACCAGAGCACGCTGCCGGTGGTCAGGTAGGCATTGTTCTGGCGGCGCAGGGTGCGCTGGGGATCGTAGCGCTCGCGCGGGTTATCGGCGTTATAGAACAGGGTATCGATGGCCTGGTTGCCTTCGAGATCGTGCAGGCGCAGGGTCTGCCCCTTTTTCACTTCAAACAGGTAGTGCTCACCCGCTGGAATAGTGTGGCGGAACACCGCCTCTGCCGGATGTTTTTGGCTTTCAACAAGAGACATTTTTCGGCTCCTTACAGGGCAAACAGCTGAGTGTTGGTAAAAGCGCGACCGTTCTCAGGACGGGTCAGCAGCGCGTTAACGGCGGCCTCGTTATCGGTGGCCTCGAACCAGCTCAGCGCCACCGGACGCGGGGCGTACTCGGGCTGCGGATCCATCGGGTGTGGCAGCGCGGTCAGTACAATCAGGGTGTCCATCGGGGCATACAGCTCGACATAGCTGCCCGGTGTTGAGAAGCCGCTGTGGAAGGTAAAAGCCCCCTGCTCGTCAACGCTGACCTTGCTGAAGAAGTTCACTACCATCAGCAGATCCTCAAGATTGAGATCCCATTTGCCCATCTCTACCAGCAGGTTATCCATGCCGTTGCGGTAGAAGCCGTTGCGCAGCTCCTGATAGCGACCCTGACCATACTTCTCGGCGGTCTCATCGGCGTTCAGCACCCCACCAAAGGGATCGTGCCAGCCGCAGGTATCCGCCACGATGCCCGCCAGCACGCGGCCCATGTCGGAGTAGAAGCAGTGCCCGGCGGTGAGCCTGGCGGTGTGCTGGCCCTTGAGGGTATCCGGCAGGTTCAGGCGCTCGCTCTTTTCGTGAGCGTTGAGCATCATCATGCTGACGTTTGCCCCGCCCTCGCTGTCGGTGAGGCGCAGGATCTGCCCACGCTTGAGAATAAAAGAGGCGTGACCGCCGCCGGGGACGGTCTCCTCGCGAATGGCGGTGGAGTTATGCAGAGAGTGCGTCATCGAATTAGCTCCTTAAAGAAATGACGTTGGCGGGCGGCGGGGTCATCACCTCCGCCATGCGCGCCTCGTTTAGCGGGATGTCGTAGGTAATGCGCGCTCCGTAAGCGTTCGGCTCATGGGGGTCGATGCGCACCTTGTCAAACACCAGCAGGCGCGTGCCGAGGTTGAACCCCTCGGAGAGATCGTGGGTGACCATAAAGACGGTCATCCGGGTTTCGCTCCACAGCTGGAGCAGCAGGGCGTGCATGTCCTTGCGGATGCCCGGATCGAGCGCGCCGAACGGCTCATCCAGCAGCAGCACCCGCGGCTGCATAATGAAGGCCTGGGCGATGGCTAACCGCTGCTGCATCCCGCCCGAGAGCTGGGCCGGATACCTGGTCAGGGCATGGCCAAGGCCCACCTTCTCCAGCATCTGGGCCGCCTGCTCGCGGGCGGCTTTCTTACGCCTGCCGAACAGGCGCCCCAGCAGCGGACTGGTGGGGAGCTCGAGGCCGATGGCAACATTATCCAGCACGTTAAGGTGTGGAAAGACCGAGTAGCGCTGAAATACCACGCCGCGGCTGCGATCCGGCTCGGCCGCCAGCGGCTGGCCGTCGAGGGTAATGCTGCCCCGCGTGGGGCGCTCCTGGCCCAGCAGCAGACGCAGGAAGGTCGATTTGCCGCAGCCGGACGCGCCGACCATCGAGCAAAACTCCCCCTGCTGGATTTGCAGGTTAACGCGCTCCAGCACCACGTGGTTGCCATACTCTTGCCAGATGTTGTTGATATCGATAAAGCTCATGCCTTCCCTCCTTCCGCCCAGGGAAAACAGGTTCTATGCAGCGCCCGCAGCGCCAGATCCATCAGCCAGGCCAGCAGGGTGATCCAGACGACGTACGGAATGATGACGTCCATCGCCATGTAGCGGCGGACCAGAAAGATGCGGTAGCCCAGCCCGGCGGTGGAGGAGATCGCCTCGGCGGAGATCAGGAACAGCCACGCGGATCCGAGCAGCAGCCGCAGGGAGGTGAGTAGCCGCGAGAGCAGCTGCGGCAGCACGACGCGCAGGACCAGGGTCCAGCTGCTGGCACCCAGCGTCTGGGCCTTGATCAGGATCTCCGGCGGGATCTCCCGCGCCCGGTGCTCGAGATCGCGGGCCAGCATCGGCGTGATGCCGATAATGATCAGCACGATCTTTGACAGCTCGTCGAGGCCGAAGACGATAAACAGCACCGGCAGGATCGCCAGAGGGGGGATCATCGACAGCACGGTCATCAGCGGCGACAGCGACGCCCGCCACATTGGGAAGACCCCGGCGGTGATGCCGATGCACAGCCCAATCAGCGAGGCGATAACCAGCCCGGTGAGCAGGCGCGCCAGGCTCACCAGGGTATCCAGCCAGAAGAGGTAGTCGCCGCTGCGCCTGTCCGGGGTAAAGGCCATCCGGTCGATGGCGGCCAGCATGCCGTCGAGGCCCGGCAGCAGCTTGTCATGCGGATTGGCCTCAAGGCGCACCGCGGAGCCAAGAAAGTAGGCCGCCAGCAGCAGGACAAACGGCAGCAGCACCAGCATAAGGCGCATACCAGGCTGTGGGTGGCGGTTAATTTGTCGCATGCACAGGCTCCGTTAGTCTTAAAGTTTGCCGTCGGCGGCCAGCTTCACGAAGCTGTCATCAAAGCGCAGCTTGACGTTGCCCGTATCGCCCTGGGTCACGTTGCCCGGGAAGGCCATGCCGATAAAGTCCGCGCTCTGCGCCCCATCACCCAGCAACCCCTTATCAAAGGAGAACTGCGCCACGCGCTGCATGGTTTTTGCCAGATCGCCAGAGGTGATGAAAGCGAGGTTATCCGCCGGGGTATAGAAGAGGTGGGTAGTTTTCAGCTGCGCCTGGTAACCGGCCAGATCGGTGCCGGAGGCTGCCGCCATTGCGTTCAGCGCCTTCGCATCCTGGGCTTTCATCAGGCCCATCATCTCGTACCATGCCCCGGTCAGCGCTTTGCCCAGCGCCGGGTTATCCCTCAGCGTCTCGGTGTTGACTACCATCATGTCGATCAGCTCCCCCGGCACTTCGGTGGAGCTAAAGACCTCGGTAGTTTTCGGCGTCGCCTTGATAGTGGAGAGCTGCGGGTTCCACGCCACTGCCGCCTGGACGTCATCGGTGGCAAAGGCAGAGACGATATCGGCGTCGGAGGTGTTCACCACCGTCACGTCACGCTCCTGCAAGCCCGCTTTTTCGAGGCCGCGCACCAGCAGATAGTGGGAGACAGAGAGCTCCGGCAGGTAGATTTTCATCCCTTTCAGGTCAGCGAGCTTTTTGCCTTCGCCTTTCAGGACCACACCGTCGTTGCCTTCGGAGTAGCTGCCGAGGATCAGCGCCGTGGTATCGACCCCGCCCGCCGCCGGAATGGTCAGCGCATCCATGTTGGTCATGGTGCAGCCATCAAACTGGCCGGCGGTGTACTGGTTAATGGATTCGATATAGTCATTGAGCTGGACGACGTTGATTTTGATGCCGTACTTACTCGCCCATTTGTCGATGATCTTCTCGCTGCTGATGGTGCCCCACGGCATCCAGCCCGCGTAGATGGTCCAGCAGACGTTGAACTCTTTTTTAGCCGCCGCGAATGCGGGAACGCTGGTAAGCAGGGCCAGCGACAGAGCAAGCGTGCGGAGAAAGGAACGTTTTTTCATTATCTGACCTCGGGTTGGCACAAAAACAGGGAGCAGCGCGACACCCTTTGGTGCTGCTGTCTCCCGGGCTTTTGTCCCGCCGTGTAACCTCAGAGAGGTCGCCAGCTCTCGGACCAGCATTCATCAGCGATGAACCGGAACCCTAGCCAGCTATTTTTACAGATAAGTTGTGTTGCGCTGCCTTCTGAAGAGAACAGTGCAAAAGCTATGCCAGGCGCTAACGCCCGCAAACGGTGCCTGCTGCGAGCGCAGCAGGCGAAAAGTGCGCCCCAAAAGTGGGCAGTGCGATGTGATGGTGCAACGTCTTACTCTACTGCGCGGCTTTTGCTGCCGGAGTAGATAAACCAGAGCGCAATGCCGAGGCAGACCACTGCGCCCAGCCGCGTAGCGGAAAAGGGGATCGCCTCGTTATGCAGCCAGCCAAAGTTGTCGATCAGCATGCTCATCGCCAGCTGACCGAAGATCACCGCAACGGTGGCCACCGCCGTGCCGATACGCTGCACCGCCAGTACCATAATCACGATATAGGGCACCCCCAGCAGCGCGCCCAGCAGCTGCCACTTCGGCACCTCCAGCAGGGTGACCGCATGCTTTGTCTCGAAGAAGAAGATCAGCAGGGCGGTAATCAGCGCCCCTACTGAGAAGGTGAGAAACGCGCTGCGAAACACGCCTACCTTGCTGCCCAGCTGGCCGTTGATCGCGGCCTGCACGCTTAACAGCGCGCCGCCCACCACGGAGAGAATAATCATCAGTAGAATCATGGTTCGTTATCCTTTTGCTACCAGCGCCAGCGCGGCGATGATGAAAACCAGTGCCCACAGGCGCTTTGCATCAATTTGTCTGCGCCCGGTCCCAAAGAGTCCAAAGTGATCGATCACCAGACTTTTAAACACCTGCCCGGCGAGAATGCCGATCATGCACATCGCCACCCCAACGATTGGCGCGGCCAGAGTCAGGATCACCACGTAAGCAGGGCCAAGCACGCCGCCGAGCAGCTGCCAGCCGGGCTGGCTGAAAAATGACGGGCTGTTGCGCGGGCTAAAGAAGAGCATGAGCAAAAAGGTGAGCGCGGCCCCGACGCCAAAGATGCTGAAGGTGGCCCACAGGTGCCCTACTTCGCCCCCCAGCGGGCCGAGAATGCCGGCCTCTACCGACAGCCCCATGCCGCCGATGATAACCAGTAAAATCAGTAAGAATTGCATGACTACGTATCCCTTAAGAACAGAAGCGCAGCAGCGTATAGCAACCTGCAATATTAAAAAACGCTATAATGCAGGAAACACCTTTGCAGGTTTTGCATTAATGAACGACACAGGCTCGATTACCCTGCGCGCGCTGCGCTTTTTTATTGCCGTCTATGATAAACAGAGCTTTTCAGCGGTGGCCCGCCGGGAGGGGGTCTCCGCCTCGATGATCTCCCGCACCGTGATCCAGCTGGAGAATACGCTTGGGCAGCAGCTCTTCTATCGCAATACCCGGGCGGTGATCCCCACCGAGGCGGGTCATCTCTTTATGGTGCATGCTCGCGCCATGCTGGAAAACATGCACAGTGCGCAAACGGAGCTGCAGAGCCGTGCCGCCGTGCCCGCGGGACTGGTGCGTATTAATGCCCCGGTGTTTTTTGGTCACCACCATATCGCCCCCTGGCTGAGCGGCCTGGTGGAACGCTACCCGCAGCTACAGATTGAGCTGAACCAGACCGACGACTATATCGATCCTCATCGCGACGCCGCCGATCTGATTTTTCGCATCGGCACCCTAACCGACTCCTCTTTTCACGCGCGTATTTTAGGAACCCAGCGCTACTACCTGGCCGCATCGCCGGATTACGTGGCAAAACACGGCGTGCCACAGACACCAGCGGCGCTGAATCAGCATCGCTGCCTGGTTTACAGCGGCTCCTCCGGTCCTAACCGCTGGCTATTTAACGCCGAGGGCAGCGAGTGGGTGCACTACCCGGTGGCGGCTCACCTCAGCTCAAATAATGCCGAGACATTGCTTACCGCCGCGCTGGGCGGTATGGGGATTGTATTATTTCCAGACTGGATGGTAGGCAACTGCCTGCGCCAGGGAACATTAGTTGAGCTCCTGTCAGACTATCACCCAACAATAAATGCCGGGCCGCAGCATATTGCGGTGATTTATCCCAATACGCGTCATCCCCCTTTAACCGTTCGTGCGGTGATTGATTATTTTGTCGACGTTTACGGCACCCCCCTTTATTGGCAGGTCACCTGAAGTAACTCGAAAGTTGTAGAGTTAAAAAAATGTTCTACACTTATTCCAAGGCTTCGATTTTAATCACGTTTTGATGAGGTCTTTAATATTCAACCGACAATCAGGAGAGTCTAATGAAAAAAGCGATTATTTTACCTGTTGCAATTTTACTTGGTGCAGCGGCCCTGTCTGGTTGTACGCGTACCAGCTATGCTATTCATACTACCGATGGTCGTACTATTATCACCGATGGCAAACCTGAACAGACTGATGCAGGCCTGTTAGGCTACAAAGATGCCAACGGCGTTAAGCAGCAGATAAACCAGTCCGAAGTTCAGAAGGTCTCTGAAGTACCTCATTAATAAAATGGCCCCTGCGGGGGCTTTTTTACTGCCCCCTTAAACCCGTCCCCATTAACGCCCCTTGCGCTTCTCGGAATACATTACCGTATCGCCATCTTTTAGCATATCCACGAGATCGGCATATTTATCCGTGCTATTTTCCAGCATCCCGTATGAGTAATTAAGCGGGTATTTTTTACCTACATTACTATACCAGTCATCTATTTTTGTTTGCAGATTGAATAAAAACGCGTCGGCATCATTCTGGCCATTATGCGCTAGCAGCACGGCAAAAGCGCTGCTGTCTACACGCCCGCAGACGTCACCACTTTTCATGCAGCTATTAAGACATTTGGCAAAAGCACGCAGGGCGTTATCCCCCTCGGCATGGCCCCAAATATCATTAAGAGACTGCAGGTCCTCGACCACGAAATAGAGCAGCGTAAACGGCGTCGCGTCCCGGGTGAGTTCGGCAAAACGTTTATCGCCGATCTGGAAAAAGCCACGCCGGTTGGGCAGTTCGGTGAGCTTATCGGTCATCGCCATGCCAATAATCACCAGCTCATCTTCAACGATGGCACCTAAATCAAGCAGCAGGTTTATCTCCTCGGAGGAGAAGTCTCGGGGCTTATTGTCAATCAGGCAGATCGTTCCTGCGATCGATCCATCCGGCAGACGCACCGGGCAGCCCGCGTAAAAACGCACAAAGGGTTCATCGTGTACTAGCGGGTTATTGTCGAAGCGATCGTCCTTCAGGGTATCTTTGACGATCATAATGCCCTGCAGCAGGATCGCGTGGGCGCAAAAAGAGACGTTGCGTGAGGATTGGCGCATATTCAAGCCATCACAGGAGATCATCCACTGCCGATCCCGGTCCAGCAGCGTAATGAGCGCGATAGGCACATTGAAGGTCGCTTTCGCCAGCCTGGTCAGGCGTAGCAGCCGCTCATCATCTTTTTTATCAAGCAGATCCATCATATAGAGCGATTTTAAGCGCTCTTTTTCATTAACAGGTACACCGGGAAATTTCATAGACACCCTCTCTGGTTTATTAACAATATAACCGAGAAGTGTGGTTTTGGTAGGGTTGACGCCGATCATGCCGCCAGGCAGTAGAGAATGAAATGATGTACGGCACACAGCAAGCGTGACAAATGGAGGTTGCGATGAGCCGATACAGTGTTTCACATAGTGAAGGAAAGTATGCCAGTGGGTCCGACGATCTGGTATTGGAAAATAAGCTAGGTATTACTCGTGCTGAAGAGATGGATGGCGCAGAGTTAGTGCTATTAGAACAGCTCTATCACACTGTTTTTGAAGAAAGATTTCCATCCGGTAAAATATCTTTCTCCAGGATAAAGCACTGGCATCGCATTTGGTTAGGAAATATATATGAGTGGGCTGGGCAGATAAGAACGGTAAACATTAGCAAGCAAGGATTTATGTTTGCCCCCGCAGCTCAGCTACAAAAATTGATAAGCAGCTTCGAAAAAAATTACCTCGCGACATATACACCATGTCAGGGAATGGATATCGATCATCTTGCAAAAGCCATCGCTGTTGTACATGTAGAGTTAATACTTATCCATCCATTTCATGAAGGTAATGGCCGCCTGGCACGACTGCTTGCAGATGTAATGGCCGTTCAGGGTGGGCGTAGGCCTTTGAATTATCAAAGCTGGGAGCATAATAAAGCGCGCTATACTGCCGCTATTCATGCTGGTATGGTAATGAACTATAACCCAATGATGCAATGGGTTATGAAAGCGCTAGAGGATTAAAAGGCTAAACGTAGATGGGCAAACTTCTTACGCTGGATTTTTAAGGAAGCCTCAACAGACTGAGATGATTGCCCTGTTTCGATGGCCGTTGAGGTCACAACGGTTCGGGTGAGCTGTTCACGCGAAGGTTTCTTGTAGATTACATTCCCGTTTTTAACGCTATCCATACGGTATCTCCAGCGCAGCGCAATAAAATACTATTATAAGCAAATACCGCCACGATGTCTGCGAACTTATAGAGAAGTACCTTGCCCAGGTCGCTCTCCCGCGTTCTGGGCAAGGCGCTAAACGGCGTTAGGCAACGCTGGCGATAAGGCCTTTATCCACTTCCGCGCGGCTGATGGCACCGGTATCGTAATGAAACACGGTCAGCACTCGGCCGTTGCTCAGATCCTGCACCAGCGCCGGGGCGATGCGGAAGCTGGCTGCCAGCTCGTCGCGACCCAGTCCCGGACGGCGCTTGCGGCGCTCGACGCGGAAGCGGATCTGGTTGTATTTAGCCCAGCCAATCAGCACCGCAGCGTTGATCAGCGCCACCATCAGGTAGAACGTCACCGTGTTGACGGTGGAGAATAGCGGGCCGAAGCCGATAAATGGCGCGTTGGCCAGCATGTTCATCAGTCCTGCATAGACCAGGTAGGAGAACCCCAGCCAGGCTATCAGGGTCAGGGCCACGTCAAAAATACGCGGCATAATGCGCAGTTCAGTAAAAATCAGCGGTTGTTTCATGAGTCATTTCTTCCTATACCACGGTCAGGACTTACCCAGCGCGCTCTGCTGCGTTTACGCATCAGCATCACTTTGGGGAAGGCGACCAACGTTGTGAACAAACTCAACATCCAATAAACCACCGGGAACCAGATGATCCAGAAGAGCGACGCGCCGATACCTTTTTCATAGCGCCGTTCAATAAGAAGACTGACAAAAAATTGCAGCAAACAAACCACGCCGAGCATGAGCCCGGTAAAAGCCGGTGGGAACAGATGTTGTACATGGAGAGAACTGGGCATGGGGATAACCAGCCCAACGAGGAACAGCAGGATCGTTACCGCATAGGCAAAGGCCCAGGCGGTTGACAGGCAAAACTCGAGGAATAGCGGCCACATGCGGCGATACTCCCAGGCCCAGAGGCGGCGCATATTGACAATAAAGACTTCTGCCCCGCCCTGGGCCCAGCGCAGGCGCTGCTTCCATAGACCTTTCATGGTCTCTGGCATCAGGATCCAGCAGAGCGCACGCGGCTCGTAGAACACTGTCCAGTGGCGCAGCTGCAGCTTCCAGCTGATATCGATATCTTCCGTGATCATATCCGGGCTCCAGTAGCCCACTTCCGACAGCGCGCGGCGGCGGAAGGCGGCAATGACGCCGGAGACGGTAAACACCTGGCCGTAGACGCGCTGGGTACGCTTGATCAGGCCGATGATTGACGAGAACTCGCCAACCTGCACGCGCCCCACCAGCGTAGAGCGGGTGCGGATCCGCGGGTTGCCGGTTACCGCTCCCACGCGGGGATACTGCAGCAGCGGTGCCACCAGGTAGGCTGCCGCGTCGCGATCCAGCAGCGCATCACCATCGATACAGACCAGGAAATCGCTTCGCGCCGAGGCCGCACCGGTCTGCAACGCCACCGCTTTACCCTGATTCTCCGCCAGATGGATCACCCGCAGGCGCGGATACTCAATGGCCAGCTGATCCAGCACCTCGCCGGTGTTGTCTTTTGAGCCGTCGTTGATGGCGATAACTTCAATGTTTTCATAACGCTGGGCCAGCGCCGCCTCGATGGTCTCCCGTGCGTTTAGCCCCTCGTTATAGCAAGGTATCAGGATGGAAATGAGCGGATTCCCCTCCAGCTGCGGCGGCGGCGTGTTTGGCCCCCAGGGCCAGTGACGCTCCCGATGGAACCAGAAGTAGAGCCCGCCGCTGATCCATAACGCGGACATAAACAGCGGCCAGAAGAAGACGAAGTTCAGGATCATGTCGCCGGTGAAAATTGCTGCCACCCCCAGCGGGAAGCTGAACATCAGGCACAGTATGAGAAACGCTACAATGCGATCGGTCATTTTTGCGGATACCAGTATGATGAGAAGGCAGAGCGGATCTCAGACATCTCGGGTTGATCGTTAAGGAAATCGTCAGGGTAGTAGCCGTAGCTGTCCGCACCGCTCAGCTTGAGCTGGCGCATCCACTCGGTCAGCTGTTTCCCGCTGATATCTTTCTCTTTCGCGTCAGCACGCCAGTCCTGCGCCTGCAGTTCAAAGACGGTTTTATCCAGTGCGCCGGGGCGCTGACCCACGATTTTCACCATCCTGTCCAGCCAGGCATTCTCCTCGCCCGCCGGTACGCCCTCCATCCACGGCATCGCCATCGGCGCGGTCCAGTCGTAGGTGGACAGGAAGTCATCAAGGTTCTGCGCAAACCAGGCTTCGCTCTCCGGCTCCATGATTGGCGGAGCGTAGATGTTGCGGGCGGTTTGCACCTGCGGCCCACGAATGGCGCGTACCGACTCGGCCAGATCGCGGGTAAAGTCGATCAGCGTCTTGCTCTTGAAGCGCGTCCAGCGTTTAAAGGTCTCTGGATTGCTACGGATCTCCTCGATGCTGCCCGGGAAACCCGCCGCCTTGTAGGCGCGCAGCGCATCCGGCGAAGCGTCCTCGTAATCGCTCAGGAAGGCGTCATCGTGGAACAGCACGCCATTGAAGGCAGCCCCTTTGGCCAGATCTTCGTAGATCTCAGTGATACGCCTGCGGGCTTCCGGGCTCCACGGTGACAGACGCACATACTGCTTGCGCTCTACCGCGCTGCGCTTGGTATCCGGGTTCCAGGCCGTGACGCGCGGGAGCGGATCGTCCATCTGGAAAGCCAGTACCGGCATCCAGGCATAGACGTTCACCCCACCGCGGCTCTGTAACTGCCAGGCGATAAAGTTGAACAGATCGGCGCGCATCGGCAGCCAGCGGTTCGGGAAGTAGAGCTCATGGATGTTGCCATCGCCCTTGGGATCGGCGTACGCCTGCAGGAAGACGTGAGAGATCTTCATGTCGTACACGCGCTGGATCAGCGCATCGATGTTGCGCCGCTGCTGCGCCGGATCCTTGTCATAGACGTAGTCGAGGTCGATATGCATTACGCGCATGTTCTGCTTCTCACGCACCTGAGCAACCTGGCTGGCAAAGGTTTTCAGCGATGGGTTGTTGGTGATCAGGATGCGCGGAATATCTTCCAGGTTCGCCGCGTTAGCCAGACCCTGGTTGAGGGTAAAGGCCATCCGGTAGCCATGCTGATGGATCAGCTTCAACGACGTCCCGTTGGCAGCCCCGTAGGGCCAGACCCAGGCGCGAGGTGCTTTGCCGGTGACTTCGGCGATTTTATTGGTCACCAGATCCAGGTCCTTGTTGATGCGCGCCTCATACTCCTCGTCGGTTTCATACTTGCCGGTGGCCTTGATATAGGCACGGTTGGCAATGGCGGGCTCCTTGCTGCCCTGCGGGTTCGCCAGGATGCCGTAGTGAGACGCCCAGGTGTGCGCCCCCACCTCAACCAGCGGCGACTCGCCCATCTCCTTCACCATCTGCCAGGTCGCAAACTTATCACGCGCGGTTTTTAAGCCGCCGAAGTCGATCGGTTGGTTAGGCGGCGTATCCACCCAGCTGCCTACCGGGGCCCATACCGCAGGCCAGTTATAGGCTTTGAGGATCGGCCAGACGCGGGTGTAGAAGCTGCTGTAGCCATCATCAAAGGTCAGCATCACCGCCTTTTCCGGCAGCGTGATTTTACCGTCGTGGGCATCCAGCACCTGCTGTACGGAAACCGGTTGATAACCGTTGTCACGCAGCCAGGCGATCTGATCGTTCAGTGCGCTGGTGCGCACTGAGAGGTAGCGCTGGTCCGCAGCACCATCCTCAACGTCGTGGTACCCCAGTACCAGAAAACTGTTTTTTGGCCAGGCGCTGTCTGCGTTCAGCGGCGGTCTGGCAGAAGGTGGAAGATAGCCCGGCTTCTCCGCACTGCTACAGGCGGTGATGAGCATCCATCCGGCGATGAGTGTTGCGGCTCGCAGCCATTTCTTAAACATGACCTGTCCTCAGAACCTGACATTCAAATCAAATGCGAGGGAGATATTCCGCTCACGCTTACCGTCGTAGGGACGTTTATCCCAGGTCAGCATCAATCCGCCGTCCACGACGTTGTTCCACTGAACCCGTTGTCCATACCCAAACTGATTTATTGCCCCGACGCTGTGGCCTTTCTGCCAGTAGGCCCCTGCCCCAGCGGCAATCTCCTGCTTCCATATCGTGTCGTAGTGCTGATACATCACATGCTCAGCGGTCAGCGCCGGCACGACAGAGAGATCGCGTTTCGGGTTGTAGTAGTAGACGTCCTCCTTGGTGTTGGTACTGCCGCTAATGCCCGGCGTGAAGTCGAGGGTGAAGCGCGGGGTTGTCCACAGCCGCTCTTTACCGCTCAGGCCGTACTCGATGCGATCGTTATCATCAGAGAAGTGCGAGGCGGCGAAGGTAAGCTGGTACTCCCGGCGCTCGGTCTGGTGCCAGCGCAGAAAGAGATCGCCGCTGTTGGCATAGACGTTATTGCGCAGGGCGCGCAGCGGCGTGTTGCGTGACAGCCGCTCCACATTGCCGCCCAGCCGCCAGTTGTCGTTGAAGTCATGCCAGGCCGACAGGCGCCCGCCGGTCTTCTGCCCGTCACCGTAGTTACGCGTTGACACTTCCATTTCGGCCCAGTAGTCCCGCGCCGTCCATTCGGTACCGACGCCGAGATCGCGGTTGATCCCCTTGCCCTCTTCAAATTCGCCGCTGGCGAAGTTGTAGGCTGTGAAGAGCCGCCAGTTGTCGCCGATCGGCGGGCTATAGAGCGCCGAGTTGAAAGTAAAGTCGTGCTGACCGCTGACCGGGCTATCAGAGGAGATCCCCTGCGAACCGTTGATCCGCAGCTCGGTCTTATGGTGCACATCACGGGCGCGGGCGAGGCGCAGGGAGGATTCGTCATCCGGGCTGCGCTTTATCACGTCGTCGGTCAGCTCATCCGCCTGCCGCCATTCCTGAAGCTCAAGGGCGTTCCAGGCCTGCTGCTTCTCTAGCTCAAGGTTACTGGGTTCAATCACCTCAGCCAGCTTCAGCTCGCGTTCGGCCTGGCGCGGCAGGCCACGGGCGAGCAGCACCGAAGCGTAGGTGATGCGCAGCGCCTGGTTACCGGAGCCGGTACGCGCCAGCCACTCCGCATGCTTCTGGGCCTCCGGCAGGTCGTTGGTCTCAATCTCATACTGGGTAAGCAGGCTCTGCCCCAGCAGCCAGTTGTCGTTAGGCTGCGGCACGGGGGAACCCAAAACCCGGGTCAGATAGGGGCTCTGTTTAATCAGATCGTCGACCTGGCGCTTCGCCGCCGGGTAGTTGCCGCTATCGATATGGGCATAGAAGAGATCCTGGTGGTCGTCTGCGGTCAGCGGCGTCGCCGGGATCGGACCGTTGGGATAGTAGATCGCCATCAGCATCTTTTCGGCTGTCTGCGGATCTTTCTCCGCCAGGTAGGCAGAGGCCACCCAGCGCTTGGCGTAGTCCGGGATCGGCTGGCCGTCGGCAGAGAGCGACTCATACTCCTTCACCGTCTCTTTGGTGCGCTTGCGGATCACCAGCGCGCCCAGGCGGTCAATACGGGCGCGACGCACGTCGGCCTGCGCCGAAGGATCGTCCTTCCAGGCGGTAAGCAGCGCGTCGTAGCGGGCGATGGCTTTATCTGCAACGAGGAAACGCTCCTCTTCGTTACGGGTAGGGGTAAACGCCGAGCGCACGGTCTGGGCAACCGCGTCCAGCTCCAGCCGGCGCTCAAGGGGGCCTGAAGCAACAGAGGGCGGAGTGAGATCCAGCGCCGGACCGGCGATACGGTTGGCAGAGAGCACCGCCAGCTTGGTGGACTGGACACTTTTGTTCTGCGGATCCAGCGCCTCGGCCCGGCTGGTCGCCAGCAGTGCATCCCAGTTTTTACCCTGCGAGTGGTAGACGTAGGCCACCAGCGCATCACGCTCGGCGCCCGGCTCTTCCGCTGCCCATTTGTTGGCTTCGGTGATCGCCTGCTCGTTACGCCGGGCGTCGGCCAGAGTCATGATCCAGCCGGTGCGCGCATCAGCATTCTTTGGATCGTCTTTAAGAACGTTCTCCCAGACAGCCAGCGAGGCATTCCAGTTTTTCTGGTTACGCAGCGCGCGGGCGACAGCGATCCGCCCACGCGGTGGAACCTGAAGGCGATCCTGATAGCGCTGCCAGATACGGACCGTCTCGGCATTATCATCCGCCCAGGCGGTGACCTGCAGCCAGTCAGCGACCTGATCGGGGGTGAGCGGCGTCTGCTGTTCTTGAGCCTTTAAGTAATTCAGCAGTGGCGCCCGCTCCCCTTCACGCGCCTGTACGATCAGGGCATCGTATTCAGGAGAGGCTCCGTACGCGAACGTTGGCAGCATAATGCTTGCAGTAAATAAGCACGTGCCGGAACGAAAGCGTTTTACTAAATTGTTACGTCGGTGAATGCTGAACATAGCTGTGCTGTCCTTATTTCCTTATGCCGGAATAAATAAGCATTATCATTAATATGCTGCTGCAATATGCGAGGGGCATCCCCGCGCATCACGGTAATTTATTAGCTTTCACGAAAAATTAATTTCAATTACTACTTTCTTCGTATTTCAACGGTTTCCAGAGTGTATTAAGGCACGTTTTAATAATAAGATCTCGATGTGTGCAAACGTTAGCAGCGGAATATTTTTTTTGCCATCACTGTTAAACAAGTCACGTTAAAAAGAAAATTTTAACACCACTTTTTCTAATACTTTTGGCATTTAATATCGCTTTACATGAAAAAACAGCAGCGAAATGGCGCTTTTATCTGTGCAGGTAAAAGTTGACTTATTTTATAAAAAGGGTACTTTTCAGGACATGAAATCGTTTCTTATTATTGTCCCTGATGGCGGTATGTTATTTGAGGCCGCTGGCATTGCCGATATTCTGATGCACGCTAACCGCCTGCATCTGGAAGAGTTTTCCACTGTCCGCTATCGGATAGACATCGCCACGACCCAGCCGCACCATGTCATTCATGGTCAGTCGGGATTAAATCTGCTGGCGGATTTTAGGCTAGTGGATCTCGATTATACCGAGCCGCGGGATACCATTATGGTCACCGGTAAGGGCATGAATGAACAGGAGAACAGCGCGGTTGTGGACTGGCTACGCCTCGCCGCTCCCCATACACGCCGGGTCGTCTCTATCTGCGGCGGCGCGCTCCTGCTGGCCCAGGCGGGCCTGCTTGATGGTCGTCGGGCAACCACCCACTGGCGGCGGCTGGAGGAGATGCAGTCCCGCTATCCACTGGTGAAGGTAGAGGGCGGACCGCTCTATATTCAGGATGGCCATATCTGGACCTCTGCCGGGGTCAGCTCCGGCTTTGACCTTACCCTGGCGCTGGTGGAAGAGGACTATGGCTTTACGCTTGCTCGCGACGTGGCCCAGGATCTGGTGATGTACCTGCGCCGCCCCGGCGGGCAGATGCAGTTCAGCCGTTTTCAACTGCTGGATGCCGATGGCCCGGGCCCGATTGGCGACGTGCAGCGCTGGATCCAGGCCAACCTGACCGCCGATCTGTCAGTCGAGGCGCTAGCGGATCGGGCAGCGATGAGCCCGCGTAATTTTACCCGCGTCTTTACCCGCGAAACGGGAACAACGCCTGCACGCTATGTGGCAGAGGCGCGTCTGGCCGCCGCCAGAAACCGCCTTGAGCAGACAATGGATACGCTGGATCGCGTAGCGGTAGCCACCGGGTTTGGTAGCAGCATCAATCTACGCCGAATTTTCGAGAAGCAACTCAAGCTCACGCCCGGTGAGTATCGTCAACGCTTCCATAGCCGCAAGATGGCGTAAAGTGATCCTTTTTTGTCATTTACGCCATAACGGGTGCGGCCTACTCTGATTCCAGTTTCTGATCCCAGTTACAGCATAACAGGAGTACATCATGGTTAAGGTCGGTATTAATGGCTTCGGCAGGATCGGTCGCAACGTGCTTCGTGCCGCGTTAGGTAATGCAGATATTCAGATTGTGGCAATTAACGATCTGACGGACAGCAAAACCCTGGCGCATCTGTTAAAACATGACTCATTGCTGGGGACCCTCTCTGTGCCGGTAGAGGCGGCAGAAGGTGAACTGAAGGTTGATGGAAAATCCGTGAGGGTCTTTTCCGAGCGCGACCCGGCGGCTATTCCCTGGGCCAGCGTCGGCGTTGAGATTGTGATTGAGGCCACCGGCTTCTTTACCGATCGCGAAAAGGCCGCGGTGCATATCACCAGCGGCGGCGCGAAGCGGGTGATCATCTCTGCGCCAGGCAAAAATGACGATCTCACCATCGTGCTGGGGGTCAACCACGACAGCTACGATCCGCAGACGCATTTTGTGGTGAGCAACGGTAGCTGTACCACTAACGGCCTGGCCCCTGCCGCGCAGGTACTGCATCAGCGCTTCGGCATTGAGCATGGCCTGATGAACACCACCCATGCCTACACCAACAGCCAGGCGCTGCACGATCAGCCGGAGAAAGATCTGCGCGGGGCGCGTGCTGCGGCTCTCTCCATCGTCCCCTACTCCAGCGGCGCGGCGAAGGCGCTGGGGCGCGTGATCCCTGAACTGGAAGGCCGTCTTACCGGCTACTCGCTGCGTGTGCCGGTGCCGGTGGTGTCGATTGTCGACCTGACCGTAACCCTCAAGCGCGACGTGACGGTGGATGAGGTCAACAACGCCTTCCGTCAGGCCGCCGCCGAGGGGCCGCTGAAAGGCATTCTTGGCTACAGCGATGAGCCGCTGGTCTCCAGCGACTATCAGGGCGATCCGCGCTCCTCGATTATCGACGGCCTCTCTACGCTGGTTATTGGCGGGAACCTGGTCAAGATCCTCGCCTGGTATGACAACGAGTGGGGCTTCTCTAACCGTCTGGTCGACCTTGCTAAGCTGATGGCGCAGCGCGGCCTGTAGCGCTCACCCTCCGGCCCTGGTTTTAACCAGGGCCGCTTTGCCTGCGAACCAGCAGCAGCCCAAGCTGAAAGACGACACAGCAGACGAGGCTGGCTGCGATAAGCACGGCAAAAACGTCGCCACGAGGAAGAAGCGTAAGCAGTACGCCGGTGATGACCGGGTTGATGGCTCCGCCAAGGCTGCCCAAATTCTGAAATGAGAAGTAAAAAGCCCTCTCCTGAGCCGGCGCAATACGGTCAATAACCCGGTACTGTAACGGCATAAAGATAATCTCCCCGAACGAGAAGATAAACATGCCCACAATCCAGAGCGGGAGAGATCTCTCCGCCTGGCTAAACAGAAACAGCCCGACGATGAGGCCCAGCGTGCCCAGTAAAAAACCCTGTCTGTCGGTAACCCTCTCCAGCCAGCGTCCGATTGCATACTGAAACAGCACTACCGTTAACGCATTGGTGGTAATAAGCAGCGAAATAATGCGGCTAATTATTCCGGCATCGCTATCCACCATTAAAATCTGCGATATACAGCTGGCGAAACGATCGAATACAAAGGATCCAAGAAAGATGGCGGCGGTGAAAACCAGCAGCAGCATAAAGCGTTTTTTATCGCCGGGATGGCTGTTACCCGCTCTGCTATGCTGGTCCGACGCCGTTGCCCTCACCTTAAGCCGTGCGGTGAGTGCCATAGCCAGCAGCCCCGTCAGGGCGGATAGCGCAAAGGGGATAAAAGTGCCGCTGCGGGACAGGGCTGCGCCTATCGCTGGCCCCGCCATCCAGCCAATATTGATAAAGGTATAGTTCAGCGAAAATAGCTTTGTCTTCTCTCCCTCATGAAAATTGTCGGAAATAAAGCATTTGATAATGGTTGAATAGAGAGCATAAGCGCAGTTTATTAGCGTAAAGCTGATGACAAACACCACCACCGAATAGACGGAGCCAAGAATAATAAAGGCCAGGGCGAACACCAGCAGCGAGAGGGTCAGGAGCTTCTTGTGGCTAAAATGGTTTGCGAGTTTACCCGACGGGATACTCAATAGAATACCGGCCACCATCGACAGCGTTAGAACTGTCCCGGTATCAATAATGCTCATACCCAGCTGGTTATGTAAGAACAGCGGCAAGAAGGGGAGAGTGGCGCCTCTCCCGATGGTAGCAAGAAACGATCCCGCAACCAGCATAACGATATTTGCCCGGCCCAGGTGCGGAGAACGTAGCGCGCTTTCGTTAATCAATGCAGTAACTCCAAACCCAGCTGCTGCTCAACGCCTGAGAAAAAGGCGGCGAGATCGTGCTCTAACGCAGCGTGATCGGGATAAATAACCTGAATTCTGCCGATTGTCTCTCCCGGCTTCACATTAACCCTCCCCTGCTCCCCTGGCAGTTCGGCATACACAGGGGCGAAATAGGAGTGAACCAGCTTTCTGAATGCAGGTGGAGCGTATGCCCCGGCTTTTGCAACGTCGAAACGGATCGCGCTCCCTACCCTATCGGTTTTTAATATCGTGCTCTGGTCCAGAGCCGTGCCTGAGTGAATATCTACGAGCCAGCTAAAAATATTATTGCCCGTGACGTTATTAAACAGCAGGGGCATATAGCTGCCCATAATTCGCGGATTTACCTCAACCAGCACCGGACCGGATGCGGTAAGCATGACCTCAATATGAAAAATACCGTGGCTCAGTCCCAGCGCGGAGAGCACCGAAAGCGTATACTCGCTACAGCGCCGTTGCTCACTCTCTGTTAACCGGGCAGGCATATCAATTCGGTATTCCACCAGCTCATTCTGGCTGGAGCGCCCCCGCCCGGAGATCATAAATACGTTGGCCTGGGTACCGTCATGGAAAACTTCCACCGAAACCATTGTGCCGACCAGGTACTCCTCCACCATAAAACCGCGCAGAAACTGCTGCTGCATTTTTAGCGGCTCTCTGGCAACCGCTGCTATAATTTTTTCCCAGGCGTTATTCAACCCATCGGCATCACGAACAATGGCCGTGCCGAAACTGTTAAGCGAGGTTTTTGGTTTGATGACCAGCGGATAACCGATCTCTTTTGCTGCCCAGAGCAGATCGTTGTGGGATTTTACATAGCGAAATTTTGCATTTTTCATACCGTGCTGATTGAGACACTCCCGCGTGTCATCTTTATTTCTGCTTTTTAATACCGACAGCCAGGAGGGAAAAGGCAGAGCCAGCGCTTCTGCAACGGCGGCGGCAGACTCCATCGAGTTTTCAGCAATGCAGATTATGCCATCAATGGTTTTCCTGGCATTAATCTCTGTCGCCAGCGCCAGCAGTTTTTCAGCGTTATCGGTATCTTCAAAGTAGTAGATATCGGTGAGTGAATTCTTAATAAATTTGTTTTCCGACGTATCGGCATAGCAGATAAATGAAGAGGACTCGATATAGGAGATGTCGTGCCCTAAGGCGAGGATCTCTTTGATTGCTTTTAACCCGGTGAGGTTGGCGTTAATAAACAGGAAGTGGGCCATACTAATTTACCTTGTCAGATATAACGATGCCTTTCATGGAAAAACTGCTGGAGAAGCGCGCAATGGGCACGGCATGATGCTTTTCGCCCCAGCGGGTAGGATCCATAAAGCAGATGAAATGTGTCCCGCACAGGTTTCTGATCCTGTACAGCAGAACCAGATGGCCGCCGCGGC
Organism: Pseudescherichia sp.; assembly: GCF_032052675.1. NCBI lineage: Bacteria > Pseudomonadati > Pseudomonadota > Gammaproteobacteria > Enterobacterales > Enterobacteriaceae > Pseudescherichia > Pseudescherichia sp. The sequence goes on along the minus strand of NZ_DAMBWA010000013.1, from coordinate 59,800 downwards.
GTCCGTCACAGGGGAACTGATGGGTTACCGAGGCGATAACCAGCTGTCCGGCATCAAGTGTTTTGATAACCTCCTCAACGGTTAATGCCCTGGCGCTGGCGTCTACGCCATAAGCTGAAAGGGTTTGGGCGAGCTGTTGATGTCGCCAGCCCTTTTCCGCGTAACCGCCTATGCTGACGCAGCGATTAAACAGGCTCTGGACAGAGACCAACTGACCTGCCAACAGCATGAGCGCCGAACTGGCGCAGGCCAGGCCACAGGAGCGCACCGACCAAAAACGCACGATCTCTGCAAGGTGTTCAGGCAGCGCGGTATTCTCAGGCAGGTCCGCCATCCAGTACTGGCAGACGTAGGGAGGTCTTTTCACGCTGTTTTATCCGCCTGTGAGGTATGTTTAAGAAAAGCCGTATTCATGATGGCCAGGATCATTTCGTCATAGCTGAAACCAAACGAGGTAAACATCTGTGTAAAATTGCCGCCGTGTGAAATACCCGGCACGGTATTGATCTCCAGCACAAAAATATCCTCTCCCTGAATCATCATATCGACCCGGGAAATGCCTTGGCACCCGGTATGGGCAAAAGCCTGCTATGCTGCCTCTTTCAGTCGCTGCTGCTGCTGCGGAGAAAAATTACCGCCGAGGGAATAGTGGATCGCGTTTTTGCTTTTTCCGAGCTTAAGCTCGGCGTCATAAAACGGCGCCTCCGTCCTGGCAGTTAATACGGGCAGGACATAGTAGCCGGTTGATAGTTGGATAATGCCCACGGTGGCAAAGGTGCCCGCGATATACTTCTCCATAAAATAAGAGGAGGCTCCTTTTGGACACCCCTCTGTCAGCCAGCGGGTTAATTCACTGTCGTTTTTGATTAAGGTAATGCCAAGGCTGCTTCCCCCCTGGCGCTCCTTCATCATTACCGGATATTCCAGCAGACTGGCTTTGGTAAGGAGACTATCCAGCGTTTCGTCTTCACTCATCTCGTAGTAGGCTGCGGTGCTTACGCCAGCGCTTTTCATTACGTGTTTAAAGTAGAGTTTGTCGCAGCAGATTGCGCTGGCAGCAACGCCGGGTCCCGGATAGTCAACGCTTAGATAATCCAGCCACCCCTGAATGCGTCCATCTTCGCCATACTCGCCCTGGGCATAGATAAAAACGTAATCGGCTACCGCCAGATAGTCTTTGATTTTTGCATCCGTGCTGGCGACGCGCTTATAGTTAAAGTTCAGCGCGTTCAGCGCCCGGTCAATGGCCAGAATGCCTCTTATTTCGTCGGCGGCGTTATGGGTATAAATACGGTTCTCTTCCGAGTGATCGCCTTCAATTAAAACAATAAATTGAGTAGCGAGTTTATCTTTTACTTTGGCAAGCACCTGTTTTTCAGCAGCAACGTTAGCGTACAGCTCGCTGTCTGCCTTATAGATAGCAACGGTCATAATATAGAATCTCGTAAATAGACGGCGGCGTTGATTACATGGCGGAGAGCTTGGATATATAGCGCTCTCCGGAGTCAGGAGAGATACAGACGATATTTTTGTAATACCCCATCCGTGCGACTTTCTCTGCGACCGCCATGATTGCGCCGCTGGAAAGGCCAATATCAACGCCGTCGCTAACGTAGAGCTGATGGCAGGCTTCTATCGCTTCACTATCGGTGACCTGATAGATCTCATCGATATAATCTTTATTATAAATATCCGGAATAAAGTCCGATCCAACCCCCTCTATTCGCCACGGCGTCCGCTGATGCGTTTCAGAGTATTTATGCGGATGATAAAGAGAACCTGCGGGATCGATAGCAATAATTTTGACGCCGGGAGCATGTTCACGAAAATAGCGAGCCAGCCCCATTGCGGTGCCGCCAGAGCCTATCCCACAAATGATGGCATCGAGATTTCCCTGCATCTGCTGGTAAATTTCAGGCGCGGTCGAGAAGTAGTGCGCCTCGCTATTGTAGGGGGACGTGAATTGGTTCAGATAGTAGCGGCCTTCCACTGCAGCGTACGCTTTTGCCATTTCAATATAGTGAGTGCAGGAGCCTGCAGGTGCAGAGGAGGTAGTGACAATGACATTTGCATCCAGATGCTTGAGTAGGGCTAATTTTTCTTTACTGATTTTATCGTGCGTCACGATGGTGACTTTATAGCCTTTATGCTTGCCAATCCAGGCAACGCCTACGCCGGTATTTCCTGACGTGGCCTCCACCAGCTCCATTCCGGGTTTAATTTTATTATGTAACTCACACTGATTAATCATGCGTAGCGCAACGCGATCTTTTATTGAACCGCCGGGATTAAAGGATTCCAGTTTAATATAGAGATGCGTGCCAGCGTATTTTTCTTTGAGGATTTCAATAAGCGGCGTATTGCCAATAGAGTCCGTTATATCACATATCATAGGTATCTATTCCATCAAATTAACCCACAAATAATGTAATTCACCAGCGTCCGCTGGCGTGACAAAATTATGCCTTATTGTACTGACAGTCAAACAGAGTAATTAACGCTTTCATTACCCACCTTAAAAAATAACCCAATAAATTTCAATAGGTTATAAAAACCGTTTTTTCAGGCAATCGATAATCCTGGCCCAATGATATAAAATTTTTTGAAAAATAAGCATCAAAAGCTAAAAACTGAACTTAATTTAGCCATTCACGCTGGCAGATAAGCGAGTCTTATAGCTATATTTTTCATTAAAGTAACATTTCATATTTTTATTTAACATTACCAGCTGGGCTACCTGAGAAAAAAGGTAACCCAGCCCACTGATTTAGCTGCCCTTATTTGCCTTATGCAGCGCCGCTATCGTCTGTTGCAGCACCTTGACGTCAATCTGCCCCGGCGCGGAGGCGTTGCCCATGCTGCCAAAGGTCAGGTTGCTGCCATAAATTTCACCGGACAGACGGGTTACCGTTCCCTGTCCGCCCATCGCCATCGTCAACAGCGGTTTATCGCTGCGCTGGCGCATCTGCCAGGTGATGCTGGTCAGCCGATTGACATCCTCTGGGGATGTTGGCATCACCGCCAGCTTGAGCACGTCCGCGCCGTAGTATGCCTGCTGCGCCAGACGTTGCAGCATCGCTTCATTGGTCGGCGTACTGTTGAAGTCGTGGTAGGACACAATAGTGGCTACGTGATGCTGATGCGCTTTGGCAATCAATTCGCGTACTGCCGTTTCACCAATGCGCATCTCGATATCAATCAGATCGGCAAATCCGGCCGCCAGCCACTGCTGATAAAGTTCGCTATAGCGCGCATCACCCGGTGTTTTCTCGCCCCCTTCGGGCTTCGTGCGGAACGTCAGCAGCAGCGGTTTGCCGTTAAGCACCTTACGCACGGCCTGACCCAGGGCGGTGACTTTCGCTGCATCAGTAGCGAACGCCAGTTTATCCACGCGCAGCTCAAGAATGTCAGCCTCAGGCGTCTGCGCAACCTGCTCCGCCTCCTGCAACACTTTTGCTTCGTCCTCACCCGATGTCGAGACGATAATCGCTGGCTGTCCCTCTCCAATAGTCAATTTTCCTACCTGTAAAGCGTGAACGGACTGCTCTGCGTTTACGCTGCCAGCGTAGACAGATGCAGCCATTGCCATGATTAACGCCATCGGTGCTTTCAACATCAAACCCTCGCTACGGTGAAAAGAAGTGAGTTTTAAGATCTAGTTCACATTTTTGTATGAGGCAAAGAGAGTTACTCGGTTGGTCGAACAGGAGGCGAAGGTGGCCACTTTCCACCCTGCTGGATCAGCTTCTCTTTTATGTTGATCAAATTTTGATAGTGTTCATCACCCTCTTTCGCGCCATTTAAAAGGCGCTGGAGTTGATTACCCATCGTCCAGCCGACGTCGCTACGGATCTCAGGATTGGCTCCCCGATCCAGCAGGAGCAGGACATGGTCATGCTTGCCGTAATCCAAGGCATAGATGAGCAGCGTATTTCCTAGCGAATCGGTAACGTTAATATTGGCTCCGCGATCTAGCATCACTTTCAGCGTCTCGGTATTTTTAGCCTTGAGCGTTTCCAGTATGATGGGATCGTGATGCACTTTATCTCTCGCATCAGGCGATAAGCCTCCGTCAAGCAGCGCGCTGATCCACTCTCCACTGTCACCCTGCAGAACAAATTCAGCCGGGCTGCTTCCGCCGGCCGGGCGAGGCTGGAGCGGATCCGCCCCCGCCTTCACCAGGTCGGTAATGATGTCTAACTGGGGTGCTGTTTTTTTATCGTTTATCGCATGGCTAAGCGCCCAGAACAGCAGCGTCATATCCTGCTGTCCGGGTTTGTTAAGATCGGTTTCTGGCGCGAGTTTTTTTACCTGGTCAACTTCGCCGCGCTCGATTGCCTTTGCCATAACAAGCTGCTGGCCGCTGAAGTAATCTTGCGGATCCAAATCCGTACTTTGCTTACATCCCTGAATTATAAGCGTAAACAACAGCGCCAGGCTGAATGAAAAAAACGTCTTCACACACAACTCCTGATTTTCTCTTACTCCGGCTAAATTCCCAGCGCGTATAATGCGCCTCCCCTTTTTCAGAACTGGAAGGGGCCTCGTGAAGTTCTTTATCGTTGCTTTCCAGTGAATGCTCATCTCCGTTATCATATCTCCCTATCAGATATCTAAGACAACAAACCGACCCTCGCCTCATTTAAAATCAGGGAACTGGACATAACTTCATGAGTACACAAGAGAACTTTGACGCCCACACGCCCATGATGCAGCAGTACCTGAAGCTGAAAGCCCAGCATCCGGACATTCTGCTCTTCTACCGGATGGGCGATTTTTATGAGCTGTTTTATGACGATGCGAAACGCGCTTCACAGCTGATGGATATCTCCCTGACCAAACGCGGTGCCTCGGCAGGCGAGCCGATCCCGATGGCGGGCGTGCCGCACCACGCGGTAGAGAACTATCTGGCGAAGCTGGTCAGCCTCGGCGAGTCGGTGGCAATCTGCGAGCAGATTGGCGATCCGGCCACCAGCAAGGGGCCGGTTGAGCGCAAGGTGGTGCGCATCGTAACCCCCGGGACCATTAGCGACGAAGCGCTGCTGCACGAGCGTCAGGACAACCTGCTGGCGGCCATCTGGCAGGACGGCAAAGGCTTTGGCTACGCCACGCTGGACATCAGCTCCGGGCGCTTTCGCCTGAGCGAACCTGCTGATCGCGAGACGATGGCCGCCGAGCTACAGCGTACCAACCCGGCAGAGCTGCTTTATGCCGAAGACTTTGCCGAGACCGCGCTCATTGAGGGGCGTCGCGGGCTGCGTCGTCGTCCGCTGTGGGAGTTTGAGATCGACACCGCCCGCCAACAGCTGAACCTGCAGTTTGGCACCCGCGATCTGGTGGGCTTTGGCGTGGAAAACGCCACGCGCGGCCTCTGCGCCGCAGGCTGCCTGCTACAGTACGTAAAAGATACCCAGCGCACCTCCCTGCCCCACATCCGGGCGATCACTATGGAGCGCCAGCAGGACAGCATCATTATGGATGCCGCCACCCGCCGCAACCTGGAGATCACCCAGAACCTGGCCGGCGGCATTGAGAATACGTTGGCCTCGGTGCTCGACTGCACGGTCACGCCGATGGGCAGCCGGATGCTCAAACGCTGGCTGCATATGCCGGTGCGCGACACCAAAACCCTGACCGAACGCCAGCAGACCATCGCCGCGCTCCAGGACGCCACGACCGAGCTACAGCCGGTGCTGCGTCAGGTGGGCGATCTGGAGCGTATTCTGGCGCGGCTGGCCCTGCGCACCGCGCGCCCGCGCGATCTGGCCCGCATGCGCCACACCTTCCAGCAGCTGCCAGCGCTGCGGGAGATGCTGGCCGAGGTCGACAGCGCGCCGGTACAGCGGCTGCGGGAGACGATGGGCGAGTTTAGCGAACTGCGCGAGCTGCTGGAGCGGGCGATCATCGACGCCCCGCCGGTGCTGGTGCGCGATGGCGGCGTGATTGCCCCCGGCTATAACGCCGAGCTGGACGAGTGGCGCGCCCTGGCGGATGGCGCAACGGACTATCTCGATAAACTGGAGATCCGCGAGCGCGAGAAGCTGGGCCTGGACACGCTGAAGGTCGGCTATAACGCGGTGCACGGCTACTTTATTCAAATCAGCCGCGGTCAGAGCCACCACGCGCCTATTCACTACGTACGCCGCCAGACGCTGAAGAATGCCGAGCGCTACATTATTCCGGAACTGAAAGAGTATGAGGACAAGGTACTGACCTCGAAGGGCAAGGCGCTGGCGCTGGAGAAGCAGCTCTATGACGAACTCTTTGACCTGCTGATGCCGCACCTGGCCGATCTCCAGCAGAGCGCCAGCGCCCTGGCAGAGCTTGACGTGCTGGTTAACCTGGCCGAACGCGCCTATACCCTCAACTACTGCTGCCCAACCTTTAGCGATAAGCCGGGCATCCGCATCAGCGAAGGGCGTCATCCGGTGGTTGAGCAGGTGCTGAACGAGCCGTTTATCGCCAACCCGCTGAATCTCTCCCCGCAGCGGCGGATGCTGATCATCACCGGGCCAAACATGGGCGGTAAGAGTACCTATATGCGCCAGACCGCGCTGATTGCCCTGCTGGCCTATATTGGCAGCTACGTCCCGGCGCAAAAAGTAGATATCGGCCCTATCGACCGCATCTTCACCCGCGTTGGCGCGGCGGACGACCTGGCCAGCGGTCGTTCAACCTTTATGGTAGAGATGACCGAAACCGCTAACATTCTGCACAACGCCACGGAAAACAGCCTGGTGCTGATGGATGAGATTGGGCGCGGCACGTCCACCTATGACGGCCTGTCGCTGGCGTGGGCCTGCGCGGAGAACCTGGCGAACCGCATTAAGGCGCTGACCCTGTTTGCGACCCACTACTTCGAGCTGACGCAGCTGCCGGAGAAGATGGAGGGCGTGGCTAATGTACATCTCGATGCGCTGGAGCACGGGGATACCATCGCCTTTATGCACAGCGTGCAGGATGGCGCAGCAAGTAAAAGCTACGGTCTGGCAGTAGCGGCGCTGGCAGGCGTGCCGAAAGAGGTGATCAAGCGGGCACGGCAGAAGCTGCGCGAGCTGGAGAGCATTACGCCCAACGCGGCGGCAACCCAGGTGGATGGCACCCAGATGTCGCTGCTTGCCGCGCCCGAGGAGACCAGCCCGGCGGTTGAGGCGCTGGAGAATCTCGATCCGGATACGCTGACTCCGCGCCAGGCGCTGGAGTGGATCTATCGCCTTAAGAATATGGTGTAGTTTTCTGCGGGCCTGGCCTGAGCTTCTATACTTATGTTTTCATCCAAAAAAGGAGCGAATACATGACGATCCATAAGAAAGGTCAGGCACACTGGGAAGGCGACATCAAAGGCGGTAAAGGCACCATCTCTACCGAGAGCGGCGCGTTAAAGCAGCAGCCTTACGGTTTTAATACCCGCTTCGAAGGCGCAGCCGGGACTAACCCGGAAGAGCTGATCGGCGCTGCGCACGCGGGCTGCTTCTCTATGGCGCTGTCATTGATGCTGGGTGAAGAGGGCTATACGCCGGAAAGCATCGACACCACGGCAGATGTGTCGTTGGATAAGGTTGATGGCGGCTTCGCGATCACTAAAGTCGCGCTGACCAGCACGGTGAAAGTGCCGAATATCGAAAAAGAGGCTTTCGATAAGATCATTAACAAAGCCAAAGCGGGCTGCCCGGTTTCTCAGCTGCTTAAGGCTGAGATCACCCTGGACTATACCCTGAATTAATAGGGACACGCCGGGCGGCGGCTCTGCCTTGCCCGGCCTACACCGACTATGAGCCGCAGGCCTGATAAGTTGTAGGCCCGTGTAAGCGAAGCGCCACCGGGCGTTAATAGCTGTTTCAAATGCTGCAAAAGAAAAAGGCCAGTCAGTTGACTGGCCTTTTTTGGAATGGTGTCGCTTATTCGCGGAACAGCGCTTCGATATTCAGCCCCTGCGTCTGCAGAATTTCGCGCAGACGACGCAGACCTTCAACCTGAATCTGACGAACGCGTTCACGGGTCAGGCCAATTTCACGGCCTACATCCTCAAGCGTTGCAGCTTCATAGCCCAGCAGACCGAAACGACGTGCCAGCACCTCACGCTGTTTGGCGTTCAGTTCGAACAGCCATTTGACGATGCTCTGCTTCATGTCATCGTCCTGCGTGGTGTCTTCCGGACCGTTATCTTTCTCATCGGCCAGGATGTCCAGCAGCGCTTTTTCGGAGTCGCCACCCAGCGGGGTGTCTACCGAGGTGATGCGCTCGTTGAGACGCAGCATACGGCTTACGTCATCAACCGGTTTATCGAGCTGCTCAGCAATCTCTTCTGCACTTGGCTCGTGGTCCAGCTTATGGGACAGTTCACGTGCGGTACGCAGATAGACGTTCAGCTCTTTAACAATGTGAATTGGCAGACGGATCGTCCGGGTCTGGTTCATGATTGCCCGTTCGATGGTCTGACGAATCCACCAGGTTGCGTAAGTCGAGAAACGGAACCCACGTTCTGGGTCAAATTTCTCAACGGCGCGGATCAGCCCCAGGTTACCTTCTTCAATCAGATCCAGCAGAGCCAGACCACGATTGCTGTAACGACGGGCAATCTTCACAACCAGACGCAGGTTACTTTCAATCATGCGACGGCGTGATGCAACGTCCCCACGCAGTGCGCGACGCGCGAAGTAAACTTCTTCTTCAGCTGTTAACAGGGGAGAATAACCGATCTCACCTAAGTACAGCTGAGTAGCGTCAAGCACACGCTGTGTTGCTCCCTGAGATAACAGCTCCTCTTCAGCTAACTCGTTATCACTGGGTTCCTCTTCATTCAGGACTTTCTCATCGAAAGCCTCAACTCCGTTCTCATCAAATTCCGCGTCTTCATTTAGATCATGAACTTTCAGCGTATTCTGACTCATAAGGTGGCTCCTACCCGTGATCCCTGAACAAAATCTCCATACCCCTTTTCTTATTCGCGGCAGCTACGTACGCTGCCACGTCAAAGCAAAGGTGAGTATAACGACTTTGCCAAATTATCGCTGCGGTAAATAACGCAGCGGGTTGACGGATTTCCCCTTGTAACGAATTTCAAAATGCAAACGTGTAGAACTGGTTCCGGTGCTACCCATAGTAGCTATCTTCTGCCCCGCCTTGATGTCTTGTTGTTCCCGGACCAGCATTGTGTCGTTATGGGCGTAGGCACTCAGGTAATCATCATTGTGTTTGATGATAATAAGATTACCGTAACCGCGCAGAGCGTTACCGGCATATACCACGCGTCCATCTGCGGTCGCGACGATAGGCTGGCCTTTCGTCCCTGCGATATCGATCCCTTTATTGCCACCTTCGGTAGCAGAGAAGTTATCGATAACGTTGCCATCAGTAGGCCAGCGCCAGGATGAAATCGGCGCGCTGGTAGACGTACTGCTGGCCGTCGGTTCGGTGGTACTTACATCAGTTGTGCTAACCGGTGGTGCTGTAACAGGCGCTGTGACTACCGTCGCAGGCTTGTTGTTCGGCAACATTTTGTTAGCACTCTGTTCACCTGAGTCTTCAGAATACGTAATTGTCGGTTGCGGCGCAACTACTACGGTTGATTTTTGTGCAGGCGGAGTCACGATTCCTTGCGCGGAAGCATCGGCCTGAGTGATTGCGTTACCGCCAGTAATTGGCGTACCGGATGAATTTCCAACCTGCAGAACTTGCCCGACATTCAGGCTATACGGGGCGGCAACGCCATTTCGCTGGGCCAAATCGCGAAAATCGTTACCAGTTACCCAGGCAATGTAAAACAGTGTATCACCGCGTTTCACGGTGTAAGTGCTGCCCCCAGTATAGCTACCTTTCGGAATGTTCCCATACTGGCGATTGTAAACAATTCGGCCATTTTGCGTCTGAACGGGCTGCGAAGCCACCGGTTGGCTCGTTGCTGGCTGAACGGATGTTGGCGGGGTGATAACAGGCTGAACCGGCTGAATCTGCGGCGCCTGCTGTGGTGTGCTGCCCATCTTCGGTGGAGGGGTAATTAACATCCCAGAGTCGGTGCTGCTGCCGGAGGCGCTACCACCGTCGACGGAGCTTACCGGTGCGGGCGGATTACCAGAACTTGAGCATCCTGCCAGCCAGAGCGAAACCAGTGACAATGCCGCAATCCGGCTTAAGGTGAATGTTGGGCTTCCCGTGCTCATTTATCCCCCAAAAATGTATTTACTTGTGCGTGTTGAAAACCGTGGCGTCATATATAACGCCGCCCACCTTACGCTTAAACTCGCTGAAAACTTTAGGAAAAATCCGGGTCTCAGGCCAGCTCCCCTTTCACTAGCGGGACAAAACGTACGTCTTCTACGGTTTCGATGATAAATTCGCTTCCCCGTCGATGGATGCACTTCAACTGCTGGTGCTCATCGCCCACGGGTAAAACGAGAATGCCGCCGTTATCCAGCTGCGCCAAAAGCGCGGCGGGGATCTCCGGCGGCGCGGCGGTCACGATGATGGCATCAAACGGGGCGCGTGCCTGCCACCCCTGCCAGCCATCGCCATGACGCGTTGAAACATTATGCAGGTCGAGCTGCTTCAGGCGGCGACGCGCCTGCCACTGCAGACTCTTGATCCGCTCAACGGAGCAGACATGGCGCACCAGATGCGCCAGAATCGCGGTCTGGTAGCCGGAACCGGTGCCGATCTCCAGCACTCTGGAGTCCGGTGTCAGCGCCAGCAGTTCGGTCATCCGCGCCACCATATAGGGCTGCGAAATGGTCTGCCCCTGGCCGATAGGCAGCGCCACGTTCTCCCACGCTTTGTGTTCAAACGCTTCATCAATAAATTTCTCACGGGGAACCCGTGCGATGGCCTCCAGGACATGTTCATCTTTAATGCCCTGGCTGCGTAACTGATCGAGAAGGGCTTGTACGCGTCTGCTTACCATTGCGTGTTCACTCCGGCACGGCTTAACCAGTCCGAAACAACATCGTGCGCACTGTGTGCGGTGAGATCCACATGCAGCGGTGTCACCGAGACGTAGCCTTCATCCACGGCGGCAAAATCGGTATCCGGTCCGGCATCGTGCTTTTCACCCGGCGGACCAATCCAGTAGAGCGTATTGCCGCGCGGATCCTCCTGCGGGATCACCTTATCCGCCGGATGGCGGCTGCCGCAGCGGGTCACGCGGATGCCTTTGATCTCATCAAGGGGCAGATCGGGCACGTTAATATTCAGAATGCGGCCGGTGCGCAGCGGCTCCCGGCTCAGGGCGCGGAGAATCGCACAGGTCACGGCGGCGGCGGTGTCGTAGTGCGTGTAGCCGTTAAGCGAGACCGCCAGCGCCGGAAAACCAAGGTGACGCCCTTCCATTGCCGCGGCTACCGTCCCGGAGTAGATCACATCGTCGCCAAGGTTCGGCCCGGCGTTGATCCCGGCCACCACGACGTCCGGACGCGGGCGCATCAGCGCATTAACGCCCAGAAAGACGCAGTCGGTAGGCGTCCCCATCTGCACGGCGATATCGCCGTTCTCGAAGGTAAAGGTACGAAGTGACGATTCCAGCGTCAGGGAGTTAGAGGCTCCGCTGCGGTTACGATCGGGCGCGACAACCTGCACATAGGCAAATTCCCGTAAAGCATGGGCCAGAGTCTGAATACCCGGCGCATGGATCCCGTCATCGTTACTCAGCAATATTCGCATAATCACCCGATGTATTGATAAGTTCCCTTACAACGCTGGTGGCAAAGCTTCCGGCCGGTAGCCAGAAGCGCAGTTCGACAGTGACATCATCCCACCAGTTCCAGCTCAGCTGCTGCGGATAGAGCAGCGCGGCCCGGCGCGAGGCCTCAACCTTTTCACGCACCAGCAGAGACTGCAACAGCGGTGAATCGCTAATAGCCGCTTCTTCACGCGCCAGCGCCTCGCGCTGGGTTCCCCACTCGCCGGTACCCGGCAGCGCAGCGGTAATCAGCAGCGCTTTGTCATCGACGCGTGCCTGCAGCGCCGCCAGCTCTTCCGGCGTAGCCACGAACCAGCTTCCGCGCCCCGCTAATTGTAGCGCATCGCCGTCAACAACTTGATTAAAGTCCGCTTTTTTCAGGCGCTCGCTGACGATCTGATTAAACAACGCGCTGCGGGCTGCCGACAACCAAAAACTGCGTTTATTGCGATCGCGCACCGGCGCATCGCTCTGCGCCCAGCGCAGCGCGCCGTGCAGGTTGCTGCCGCCGATACCAAAGCGCTGCGCGCCGAAGTAGTTCGGTACGCCCTGCTCTGCGATTGCCGTAAGACGCGCGTCGACGTCGGCACGGTCGCTCACCTCGCGCAGCACCAGCGTAAACTGGTTGCCCTTCAGCGCCCCCAGCCGTAGCTTGCGTTTGTGCCGCGCGTACTCCAGCACCTTGCAGCCTTCCAGCTGAAACGCGCTGAGATCCGGCATCTCTTTGCCCGGCACGCGGGCGCAGAGCCACTGCTCGGTCACTGCATGCCTGTCTTTCTGCCCGGCGAAGCTGACCTCCCGGGCAGAGATCTTGAGGAATTTTGCCAGCGCGTCGGCGACAAAGCGGGTATTGCAGTTGGTCTTCAGCACCCGCACCAGAATATGCTCGCCCTCGCCGTCAGGGGCGAAGCCTAAATCTTCTACCACGACGAAATCTTCCGGGTTGGCCTTCAGCAGGCCGCTGCCCAGCGGTTTGCCGTGCAGGTACGTCAGTGCGTCAAACTCGGTCATTTAGCCGCCTTGACTAACAGCGCCACGGCTTCGCAGGCGATACCTTCCCCGCGCCCGGTAAAGCCCAGCTTCTCGGTCGTGGTGGCCTTAACGTTAACGTCGTCCATGTGGCAGCCGAGATCCTCTGCAATGAAGATACGCATCTGCGGGATATGCGGCAGCATTTTCGGTGCCTGGGCGATAATGGTCACGTCCACGTTGCCAAGGGTGTAGCCTTTCGCCTGAATACGACGCCAGGCCTCGCGCAGCAGCTCGCGGCTGTCAGCGCCTTTAAACGCCGGATCGGTATCCGGAAAGAGCTTGCCGATATCACCCAGCGCCGCCGCGCCCAACAGCGCGTCGGTTAAGGCATGCAGGGCTACGTCGCCATCGGAGTGCGCCAGCAGGCCCTTCTCATAGGGAATACGTACGCCGCCGATGATAATCGGGCCTTCGCCGCCAAAAGCGTGTACGTCAAAGCCGTGTCCAATACGCATTATTTGTTCTCCATAGAGGCGTTACGGGTAAGATAAAACTCTGCCAGCGCCAGGTCTTCAGGCCGCGTCACTTTAATATTATCAGCGCGGCCGGCAACCAGCTCGGGATGGTAGCCGCAGTGCTCCAGCGCCGAGGCTTCGTCGGTGATAGTCGCCCCGTCGTTAAGCGCCCGCGTCAGGCACATCTTAAGCAGCGGCAGTGGGAAAAACTGGGGGGTCAGCGCGTGCCAGAGATCGTTACGATCCACGGTATGGGCAATGGCGCCCTTGCCTGGCTCGGCGCGCTTCATCGTATCGCGCACCGGGGCGGCCAGAATGCCACCCGTACGGCTGGTTTCACAAAGAGAGAGCAGACGGGAGAGATCGTCCTGATGCAGGCAGGGACGAGCCGCATCGTGCACCAGCACCCACTCGGCATCCCCGGCAGCGTGCAGGCCGGCCAGCACCGAATCGGCGCGCTCTGCGCCGCCGTCAACCACGGTAATCTGGGGGTGATACGCCAGCGGCAGTCCGGCGAAGCGCTCATCGCCTGGGCTAACGGCAATAATCACCCGCTCAACACGCGGATTTGCCAGCAGCGCCGCAACCGCATGTTCAAGGATGGTTTTATTGCCAATCGAAAGATACTGTTTAGGGCATTCCGTTTGCATACGGCGGCCAAATCCGGCGGCCGGTACGACGGCGCAGATGGCCGGAACTATTGCTGCCATGTAAGAAAACCTGGGCCTGTTATCGACTGTTTTGTGGTGACCCTGGGCTGCGCTTGGACGCATCCGGAACCAGACGATAAAAGGTTTCGCCCGGCTTGGTCATACTGAGTTCGTTACGTGCACGCTCTTCAATCGCTTCCTGACCGCCATTAAGATCGTCAATCTCGGCAAAAAGCTGATCGTTGCGCGCTTTTAGCTTAGCGTTTGTTGCCTGCTGTACTGTGACATCATCGCTGACGCGGCTGAAGTCGTGGAGGCCATTCTTGCCAAACCACAATGAATACTGTAGCCAGACCAGCAAAGCCAGCAACAGCAGCGTTAATTTACCCATCCTGCCCCCTGTAAAACGGCATCATCATCCCATAACTTACGTCAGGACTCCACTCTAAGCCGATACCGTAACGACGCTGCCAAATGTACCATACCTCATCCGCTCCAGGCACTGTCCAGCCTGGAAACATCGTCTTAAAAAGCGTTACGGTTTGAATTATGGCGTGCTTTAACCCATCAGCCACATAAATAGCATGCTGAACATAGCGACGCTGGCCAGCGCCGTTACCAGGCTGCTATAGACTAGCCTGCCGTTGAGCAAGGAGTGGATGGCCACACCGACCACAACCGCAACGGGCATCAGTGCCAGAAAAAACGGCCATGTATAGAGAAAGAAAAAGAGGGTGTTAGAGCCGTACAGCAGGAACGGTAGGCTTAGCGCCAGCAGCCATGAGGCAAAGCCAACGACGGCGCCTGGCAGTGACCAGGTCGTCTCTTCGTTGGCAACGCCGGTTTCAGATGGGGTGATAGTAATATTCTGGCTATTGCGCATAGTGGATCCTGTGACCTGACTTGCCGGGTGCAAAACCCGGCGTTGTCTCAGGATCTGATAATATCGTCCCGTTTCAGTAGATCTAATAATTGAGCCACTAAATTTGTTACTAATTGTTCGCCGTCCAGACGTACCTCGGGTAACTCAGGCGCCTCATAAACGGAATCGATCCCGGTAAAATGACGCAGCTCACCGGCGCGCGCCTTTTTATAGAGCCCTTTCGGATCTCGCGCTTCGCAGGTAGCCAGGGAGGTATCGACAAAGACCTCGTAAAAACGCCCCTCGCCTACGCGCTCGCGCACCATCTGCCGTTCGGCCCGGTGCGGAGAGATGAAAGCTGTCAGCACAACCAGTCCTGCATCCACCATTAGCCGGGATACTTCACCCACGCGGCGAATGTTCTCCTTGCGATCGTCGTCGCTGAAGCCCAGATCGCTGCACAGGCCGTGGCGTACGTTGTCACCGTCGAGTAGATAGGTGCTGACGCCCAGGCGGTGCAGCGCCTCCTCCAGCGCCCCGGCCACCGTGGATTTACCCGAGCCGGATAGCCCGGTAAACCACAGCACAACCCCACGGTGACCGTGGAGTTGCTCCCGCTGCTGCGCGGTAACGGGATGGGCGTGCCAGACGACGTTCTCGTCATGATCCGCCATTATTTGCCTCCCAGCAGATCGCGTGCGCCCCAGTGTGGGAAGTGCTTACGCACCAGCGCGTTCAGCTCCAGCTCGAAAGCGCTGAACTCAGACGGCGCGGCCACCGCGTCAGTGTTCGGCTGATTGACCATGCCTGCACCAACGGTGACGTTGCTCAGGCGGTCGATAAAGATCATCCCCCCGGTAACCGGGTTATCCTGGTACTTATCCAGCACCAGCGGCTCGTCAAAGGTCAGGTCAACCAGGCCGATACCGTTAAGCGGCAGCGCATCGACGCTGCGCTGGGTCAGGTTGTTGATATCCACCTGGTACTGAATGCCGTCCACGCGCGCCCGGGTCTTCTTGCCCGCGATTTTGATGTCGTAGCTCTGGCCTGGGGTCAGCGGCTGCTCGGCCATCCATACCACATCTACCGCCGCGCTCTGTACGGCTGGCAGGCTCTCCTGCGCATCCAGCAGCAGATCGCCCCGGCTGATATCGATCTCATCCTTCAGCACCAGGGTCACCGCTTCGCCCGCGCCCGCTTCCGGCAGATCGCCATCGAACGTCACAATGCGTGCCACCGTAGACTCTACGCCCGACGGCAGTACTTTAACGCGCTGGCCTACCTTGACGCTGCCAGAAGCAACGGTACCGGAGAAGCCGCGGAAATCGAGGTTCGGACGGTTAACATACTGCACCGGGAAGCGCATCGGCTGGGTATCCACTACGCGGTGGATCTCCACGCTCTCCAGCACTTCCAGCAGCGTCGGGCCGCTGTACCACGGCATGCTTGCGCTCTGGCTGGCAACGTTATCGCCCTCCAGCGCCGACAGCGGCACAAAGCGGATATCGAGGTTGCCCGGCAACTGCTCGGCAAAGGTCAGGTATTGCTGGCGGATCGTTTCAAAGGTCTCTTCGCTGAACTCCACCAGGTCCATTTTGTTCACCGCCACCACCAGGTGCTTAATGCCCAGCAGGGTGGAGATAAAGCTGTGGCGACGGGTCTGATCCAGCACGCCTTTACGCGCGTCGATCAGCAGGATTGCCAGATCGCAGGTCGAGGCGCCGGTGGCCATGTTACGGGTGTACTGCTCATGCCCGGGGGTATCGGCGATAATGAACTTACGCTTTTCGGTAGAGAAGTAGCGGTAGGCCACGTCAATAGTGATGCCCTGCTCACG
This sequence comes from Pseudescherichia sp., assembly GCF_032052675.1. Classification (NCBI taxonomy): domain Bacteria; kingdom Pseudomonadati; phylum Pseudomonadota; class Gammaproteobacteria; order Enterobacterales; family Enterobacteriaceae; genus Pseudescherichia; species Pseudescherichia sp. The sequence continues at coordinate 43,293 of NZ_DAMBWA010000013.1, read as the reverse complement.
CTCGGCCTGCAGACCATCCACCAGCAGTGCGAGGTCGAGCTTTTCGCCCTGGGTACCGTGGCGCTTGCTGTCGTTGTGCAGCGTGGAGAGCTGATCTTCATAAATCTGGCGTGTGTCGTGCAGCAGACGGCCAATCAGGGTACTTTTACCGTCATCGACGCTGCCGCAGGTCAGAAAGCGCAGCAGACTCTTGTGCTGCTGGGCGTGCAGGTACGCTTCGACGCCGCCTTCATTAGCAATTTGTTGGGCAATAGTGGTATTCATGGCGGCTCCTTAGAAGTATCCCTGGCGTTTTTTCAGCTCCATCGAGCCGGCCTGGTCCCGGTCGATGACGCGCCCCTGGCGTTCACTGGTGGTGGAGACCAGCATCTCTTCGATGATCTCCGGCAGCGTCTGGGCATCAGACTCTACCGCGCCAGTCAGCGGCCAGCAGCCGAGGGTACGGAAGCGCACCATGCGCTGTTTGATCTCTTCGCCCGGCTGCAGGTCGATGCGATCGTCATCGATCATCATCAGCATGCCGTCACGTTCAAGCACCGGACGTTCAGCCGCCAGGTAGAGCGGAACGATTTCGATATTTTCCAGATAGATGTACTGCCAGATATCCAGTTCGGTCCAGTTGGACAGCGGGAAGACACGGATGCTCTCGCCTTTGTTGATCTGGCCGTTGTAGTTGTGCCACAGCTCCGGGCGCTGGTTTTTCGGATCCCAGCGGTGGAAGCGGTCGCGGAAGGAGTAGATACGCTCTTTCGCGCGGGATTTCTCCTCGTCGCGGCGCGCACCGCCGAAGGCCGCGTCAAAACCGTACTTATTCAGCGCCTGCTTCAGCCCTTCTGTCTTCATGATATCGGTATGCTTGGCGCTGCCGTGCACGAACGGGTTGATCCCCATCGCCACCCCTTCCGGGTTTTTATGCACCAGCAGTTCGCAGCCGTAGGCTTTGGCGGTACGGTCACGGAACTCATACATCTCACGGAATTTCCAGCCAGTGTCGACATGCAGCAGTGGAAAAGGCAGCGTACCTGGATAGAAGGCCTTGCGTGCCAGGTGCAGCATAACGCTGGAGTCTTTACCGATGGAGTACATCATCACCGGATTGGAGAATTCAGCCGCCACCTCGCGAATAATATGGATGCTTTCCGCCTCCAGTTGTCGCAGGTGGGTGAGTCGTTTTTGATCCATAACCGTTCCTTAAGGGGAAATTGACCGCACAAGACGATCTGTCCTGTGCGTCTGTTATCTGTCGCATGTGTCGCTTAAAACAAGGGATAGAGGGACTATAGGGGGCGTCTAAGAACGAATGAAATTACGAATTGGAATGAGTAGTTACTCAATGGAATAACGTTGAGCAAAAGCAAATATCAAAAAGTGCTTAACGCGAGAAAATACGGGCGTTTAAGCGTAATTGAAATTGTGTAACTGCGATCACAGTTTCATACTAAGGACGTCAAAAATTTTGCTTCATTTTTAAGGACTCACTATGTTTTCCGCATTGCGCCACCTCGCTATCGCTCTGGCGCTCGGTGTGTGCTTTACCGTGCCGGCGCAGGCAAAAGCCAGCCAGCCCGGCGAGATGGCCAGCGAGCAGGCCCGCCATATTGCTACCTATTTTCCGGGCCGCATGACCGGCACGCCTGCGGAGATGCTCTCAGCCGACTATCTGCGCCAGCAATTTGAACAGATGGGCTACCAGAGCGACATCCGCAAGTTCAACAGCCGCTACATCTATACCTCACGCAATAAGAACCAGAACTGGCACAACGTGACCGGCAGTACGGTTATCGCCGCCCATGAAGGCAAACTGGCCCAGCAGATCATCGTGATGGCGCACCTTGATACCTACGCGCCGCGCAGCGACGCCGATAGTGATAACAACCTTGGCGGCCTGACATTACAGGGGCTCGACGATAACGCCGCCGGACTGGGGGTGATGCTGGAGCTGGCGGACCAGATGAAGCATACCCAGACCCAGTACGGCATTCGCTTTATCGCCACCAGCGGCGAGGAAGAGGGGCGGCTGGGCGCGGAAAATCTGCTGCAGCGCATGAGCGACGCCGAGAAGAAAAATACTCTGCTGGTGATCAACCTCGATAACCTGATCGTCGGCGATAAGCTCTACTTCAACAGCGGCAAGAGCACGCCTGCCGCGGTGCGCAAGCTAACCCGGGATCGGGCCTTAGCTATCGCCCGCCAGCACGGCATTACCGCCACCACCAATCCGGGCCTGAATCCGGATTATCCGAAAGGCACCGACTGCTGCCACGACAGCGAAGTGTTCGATCGCGCGGGTATCCCGGTACTCTCCGTCGAGGCCACTAACTGGTCACTGGGGAAGAAAGATGGCTACCAGCAGCGGGCAAAAACCAAAGCGTTTCCCGACGGCACAAGCTGGCATAACGTGCGCCTGGATAACCAGCAGTTCATCGACAGCGCCCTGCCCGGCCGCATCGAGCGCCGTAGCCGCGACGTGATGCGTATAATGCTGCCGCTGCTTAAGGAGCTGGCGAAGGCGGAGAAGAGTACATAGCGCATAGGTTGAGTTTAGTAGGCCGGGCAAGCGCAGCGCCGCCCGGCGATGAGTGCTGTAGTTAGTCGGAGTAGATTAAGCTTGCTTTAGCTCTTCAAAAATTTCGGGGTGCTTATCGAGTCTCGCGATTAAAAGTGCCGATTGCCGCCATATACGTTTCGCCAGCGTCATCATCAAAAACGCTTTTTATCATTCCAACGGTTAATATTTGCCCAAAAGATACCATTTGGATATAATTAAATTACCAAATGGAGGTTAATCATGAAAACGTTTAGCGTATCCACGACTCAGACCAAGCCACCCCGTTTATGGCAGGTGGCCGGGTTAAACAATGCTGATGGGGTAGCGTTGCTGGGGCAGATTAACGAAGGCCTTGATGGCAAAGTTGCTAGCCTGATCGTTGACTGGGCAAAGATAACGCAAAACGACCTGCGCAAAATGTCAGGTATCCCATCAACCACATTCAGCCGCAGTCTGAAAGCGCGCTTCAGTGCCGACCAAAGTGAGCGGCTGGTGCGCATCATTCGTGTCCTTGATCGTGCAGTAGAGCTGTTCGAAGGTGATAAGGATGAGGCGCAAAAATGGTTAAATGAGCCTAACCGGGCTCTGGGCTGGAAAGTGCCAGCAGACCTGATGGCATCCGAAACCGGCGCTTATGAAGTGATGAAGCTAATCACTCGCCTGGAGCATGGGGTTTACTCTTGATCCTCTACAGGCTGACAAAGACAAAGTATCTTTCTACAGCCTGGACGGGATATGGAGCAAAAGAGGCCGGGGGCCGCTGGAATAGCGTCGGCACGTCGATGGTCTATGTCTCGGAAACTGCATCGTTAACCATGCTTGAAACGCTGGTGCATCTGCGAGCGGCACAGATTATGGATTATTTCACGCTGTTGAGTATTGATGTGCCTGATGACCAGATTCAAAAGGCCAATATACAAGAAATACCAGGTAACTGGGCTGATGAAGAGGCCCCACCGGAACTGGCCGAGTATGGTGACGCCTGGTGCTTTTCTAAGGCATCAATCGCCCTGCGCGTGCCCAGCGCTTTATCACCGGTGGAGTATAACTATCTGCTGAACCCTGAGCACCCCGGTTTCTTCGAAATCACTCGAAATTCAGAAGCCATTCCGTTTCAATTCGACAGCCGCTTAAGGCCCGATCGCAAGTAATGAAGCGTGCCGATTCTCGGGTAAAACTAACAGAAATAAACCAAAAAAATGCCGACTCAAAAGTCAGCATTTTTCGTCCGGAGCGTTATATCACCCCTCGTGCAGTCCGCATTCACGCTTGAGACCGAAGAAACGGGTCTCTTCTTCCGCCATGCCCGGCTCCCATTTGCGGGTAGTGTGCGTATCGCCCACCGAGAGGTAGCCCTGATCCCACAGCGGATGGTACTTCAGACCGTGCTTCTGCAGATACTGGTAAACGGTACGGTTGTCCCAGTCGATGATCGGCAGCACCTTAAACACGCCGCGCTGAACCGCCAGCACCGGCAGCGTAGCGCGGCTGCCTGACTGCTCACGACGCAGGCCAGCAAACCAGGTCTGCGCCTTCAGCTCTTTCAGGGCGCGGTTCATCGGCTCAACCTTATTGATCTCATTGTACTTCTCAATGCCTTCCACGCCCTGCTCCCACAGCTTGCCGTAGCGCGCTTCCTGCCACGCCGGGCTCTGCTCCGCACGGTAGATCTTCAGGTTCAGCTTGAGCTTATCTGCCAGCTCATCAATGAACTGGTAGGTCTCCGGGAACAGGTAGCCAGTATCGGTTAGGATCACCGGGATATCCGGGCTGATCTGGTTCACCAGATGCAGACTCACCGCCGCCTGGATGCCAAAGCTTGAGGAGAGCACATACTCACCGGGCAGGTTTTCTAACGCCCAGACGACGCGCTCTTCCGCGCTCAGTTTTTCCAGCTGACCGTTGGTCTCCGCTAGCGCCAGTATGCGTTCGACTTTTGGCAGTTCGTTTAAAACATTAAGATCGAGTCTGGACATATACCCCTCGCTTATGCCGGGCGGCACTGCGTTTGCCCGGCCTACGGTTTTGTAGGCCCGGTAAGCAAAGCGCCACCGGGCATGACGACGTTACTCCCAGAAATCCCGCGCCGGATCCAGCACCGGACGGATGATCCCCGTACGAATGGTGAAGTCGCCGAAGCCTTCGCCCGCTTCGCGCTCTTTCGACCAGCGGCCTACCAGAACGTCGATAGAGTCGAGGATCTCTGACTCGGTGATGTTCTCACGGTACATGCGCGGAATGCGTGTGCCCATACGGTTGCCGCCAAGGTGCAGGTTGTAACGCCCCGGCGCTTTACCTACGAGGCCTAGCTCCGCCAGCAGCGCACGGCCACAGCCGTTCGGACAGCCGGTCACGCGCATCACAATATGATCGTCGCCGACGCCGTGTTTCTCCATGATCGCTTCAACTTTATCAACAAAGCTCGGCAGGAAACGCTCCGCTTCCGCCATCGCCAGCGGACAGGTCGGGAAGGCAACGCAGGCCATAGAGTTCTCACGCTGCGGTTTCACCGCATCCATCAGGCCGTGGGAACGAGCCAGCTTCTCAATCTTCGCCTTCTGGCTCTCCGGCACGCCCGCAACGATCAGGTTCTGGTTAGCGGTCAGGCGGAAATCACCCTTGTGGATCTTTGCGATCTCCAGCAGGCCGGTCTTCAGCGGACGATCCGGATAATCAAGGATCCGACCGTTTTCGATAAACAGCGTCAGATGCCACTTGTTATCAATGCCTTTCACCCAGCCGATGCGATCTCCACGGCCAGTGAACTCGTACGGACGAACCGGCTCGAACTTCATGCCTGCCCGGCGTTCAACTTCCGCTTTAAAGGTCTCAACGCCTACGCGCTCCAGGGTGTATTTGGTCTTGGCGTTTTTACGATCGGTACGGTTGCCCCAGTCGCGCTGGGTCGTCACTACCGCTTCTGCTACCGCAAGGGTGTGCTCCAGCGGCAGGAAGCCAAACTCGCTCGCGGTGCGGGCGTAGGTTTTCTTGTTACCGTGCTCGATAGAGAGACCACCGCCCACCAGCAGGTTAAAGCCGATCAGCTTGCCGTTCTCGGCGATGGCGATAAAGTTCATGTCGTTGGCGTGCAGATCGACGTCGTTCTGCGGCGGGATCACTACCGTGGTTTTGAACTTACGCGGCAGATAGGTCTGCCCGAGGATCGGCTCTTCATCGGTAGTTGCCACCTTCTCGGCGTCATGCCAAATCTCAGCATAGGCGCGGGTACGCGGCAGCAGGTGCTCGGAGAGCTTCTTCGCCCACTCGTAGGCCTCCGCGTGCAGCTCCGACTCAATCGGGTTAGAGGTACAGAGCACGTTACGGTTCATGTCGTTGGCGGTCGCCAGCGCGTCCAGACCCACTTCATGCAGCATCTGGTGAGCGGGCTTGACGTTCTTCTTCAGAATACCGTGATACTGGAAGGTCTGACGGTTGGTCAGACGAATGCTGCCGTAAATAGTCTTCTCTTCGGCGAACTTGTCGATGGCCTGCCACTGCGTCGGGGTGATGATCCCACCCGGCAGACGGCAGCGCAGCATCATGGCATGACGCGGCTCCAGCTTCTGCTCGGCACGTTCGGCACGAATATCACGGTCATCCTGCTGATACATACCGTGGAAGCGGATCAGCAGAAAGTTGTCACCTTTAAAACCGCCGGTAAGCCCGTCATTCAGATCTTCAGCAATGGTACCGCGCAGGTAGTTGCTCTCACGTTTCATACGCTCGGCGTCGGTCAGTTTACCTTCGACCACCAGCGGACCTGGGTGTTTATCGCTCATTAGTAGACATCTCGCTGATAACGGCGCTCTACGCGCAGCTCACTTAAATATTCGTCAGCCGTTTCGGTATCCATGCCACCGAACTCGGCAATCACTTCCAGTAACGCCTGCTCAACGTCGCGCGCCATACGCGTCGCGTCGCCGCAGACATAAATGTGCGCGCCTTCGTTGATCCAGCGCCACAGCTCTGCGCCCTGTTCGCGCAGTTTATCTTGTACGTATACTTTCTCTTTCTGGTCACGGGACCAGGCCAGATCGATGCGGTTCAGCACGCCCTCTTTGACGTAGCGCTGCCACTCCACCTGGTACAGGAAATCGTCGGTAAAGTGCGGGTTACCAAAGAACAGCCAGTTTTTACCCGGCGCGTCGTCCGCCGCACGCTGCTGCATAAAGGCGCGGAACGGTGCGATGCCGGTGCCTGGGCCGATCATGATCACCGGCGTCTCCGGGTTAGCAGGCAGACGGAAGTTATCGTTGTGCTCAATAAACACGCGGATCTCACCGTCCTCTTCCACGCGATCGGCGAGGAAGCCAGATGCGCCGCCAGTACGGGCGCGACCTTCAACGTCATAGCGCACCACACCGACGGTGACGTGCACTTCGCTCTCCACTTCCGCCTGGGATGAGGCAATGGAGTAGAGGCGCGGCGTCAGCGGACGCAGCAGGCCAATCAGCGCCTCAGCATCCAGCTGGGCGGCAGAGAAGCGCACCATGTCAACGATCGGCGTCGTCGCAGCGTAGTGCTGGAGTCGGGCCTTATCGCCCACCATCGGCAGCAGGGTTTCACTGCGGCTCAGCCTGGCGTAGTTCTCAACGATGCTGGCAGTGTTGACCGTCAGCTCAAAGTGCCACTCCAGCGCCTCGGAGAGCGGAAGCGTTTTGCCATCCACGGTGACCGGCTCGTCGCCTTTCAGCCACAGCAGCTCAACCAGCTCGCGCACCAGCGCCGGATCGTTCTGGTACCAGACACCCAAGGCGTCACCCGGCTGATAGCGCAGGCCAGAGTCACCCAGATCGATCTCGATATGGCGCACGTCTTTCTCGGAATCGCGGCCAGTGATCTTCTGGTTCACGGCGAGCGTCGCTACCAGCGGCTCCTCTTTAGTATAGGGGCTGGAGAAGACCTCATTGACCGCACCGGTAGCGGTCACGGCCGCCTGAGCCGGGCTTTCGGTCGGCACGCGGGTCTTCAGAATATCAACGATGCGGGCCCGCCATTCGCTGGCCGCCGCCTGGTACTCAACGTCGGCATCCACGCGATCCAGCAGGCGCTCTGCACCCAGCTCCGCCAGCTTGCTGTCAAAGTCTTTACCGCACTGGCAGAAGAATTCGTAGGAAGTATCGCCCAGGCCGAACACGGCAAAGGCTGTACCATTAAGCTTCGGCGCTTTTTTCGAGAACAGGAACTTATGCAGGGCGACCGCCTCTTCCGGTGGCTCTCCTTCACCCTGGGTCGAAGCAACCACAACCAGCAGCTTTTCGTTGGCAATTTGTTTGAATTTATAGTCGCCAGCGTTGACCAGGTTGACGTTAAGCTTCGCCGCCAGCAGGTCGTCACGCAGCGCTTCCGCCACGCGACGGGCGTTACCGGTCTGCGACGCGCTAAGCAGCGTGATCGTCGGCGTCTCTACCGCCGGAGCTGGTGCTGCGGCCAGTGCTGCGGCGCCAGGCTGCTGGTTAAGCACGCCCCAAAAGTAGCCGGAAACCCAGGCAAGCTGGGTGGGTGTTAAATCGGTGGTGGCTGCCTGAAGGCGCGCCAGCTGCTCCGGGTTCAGCGGAAGCAAAGCGGAAGGTGGGGCCTGTGTCGTCATGCGTCGTTATGTTCCAGTAAGCAAAGCTATTAAAAAAGCGTAAAAACAGAACAGAGTGTAAGGTTAACGGCGTGAATAATAACAATTAAAGAAGGGTTGGAAATAACAAATAACTAAAAACGCTAACCGCTTTTAGTCATAGTTATTAACAGTAAAACAGGTTGATTAATTTGTTGATTTAAAAGAATAAGATTTAAAATTCCTTACACCATTTCATGCTTTACCGCTTTTGCCTGTTTTAGTTAATGCCAAAAAAGGTCAATTCCGGTAGTATGCGGCGGTTTTTGCCTGTCTGAGAATTCATCATGTCTACCACGTTATTTAAAGATTTCATCTTCGAAGCCGCTCACCGTCTGCCGCACGTGCCTGAAGGCCATAAATGCGGTCGCCTGCATGGACACTCGTTTATGGTGCGCCTGGAAATTACCGGTGAGGTCGATCCCCATACGGGTTGGATCATGGACTTCTCCGAGCTGAAGGCCGCGTTTAAGCCGACCTATGACCGGCTGGATCACTACTATCTGAACGATATTCCCGGCCTGGAGAACCCGACCAGCGAAGTGCTGGCGAAGTGGATCTGGGATGAGATGAAGCCGCTTGTGCCACTGCTGAGTGCGGTGACAATCAAAGAGACCTGCACGGCGGGCTGTGTGTATCGCGGGGAGTAAGTATATTGTCGGGTGGCGCTTCGCTTACCCGACCTACGAGGCTGCACGGTATGTAGGCCCGGTAAGCGTTAGCGCCACCGGGCGTATCGGTTTATATCAGGCAATATTCAGGTACTTATGCGTCTGCATCGACAGACGCCAGTTGCGAGCGATGCAGGTCTCAATGCACAGACGCGTCGCATCCTCTTTCTGGCTGATCGGCTGAAGGGCAATCACCCGCGGCTTATCGTCATGCAGCGTCGCCAGCAGTTCATCCAGCGCCTCAACGTCACGCATCCGGCCAACCGGGTGTTTGATCTCATCCGCGCGATCCAGCGCCTGCTGAAGAATGTCATACCCGCCGCGCATATTCACCTTCGGTGAAACCGTCACCCAAGTATTGGTCGAGGTGCGCACTTCGTGGGTGCCGCTGGTTTCGATCTGGCAGCTAAAGCCGTTTTTCTCCAGCAGCATCGTCAGCGGGATAAGATCGTGAATGCAGGGTTCGCCACCGGTGATCACCACATGACGAGCGGTATAACCCTGGCGCTCAATAATAGCCAGCAGATCCTCGCTGCTTGCCGGGCCCCACTTGTCGCTCTCTTTGGTTTTCGCCAGCACGCTGTAGAGGGACACTTCTCGATCGGCGAGCTTATCCCAGGTGTGCTTGGTATCACACCAGGCACAGCCTACCGGGCATCCCTGCAGACGAATAAAAATAGCGGGAACGCCGGTAAAGTAACCCTCGCCTTGCAGGGTCTGGAACATCTCATTAATCGGGTACTGCATACTCATCTCTGTTTGGCTATAAAAGGTAAGTATCGCAGATCCCTGCTCTCAGGTCATGTGCAGCAGCTGCGCTATTGCCGCAATAAAAAAACCCGCCGCAGCGGGTTTTTACTACTACATAAAAATCAAACAGTTAAAATTGACCTGCACTTAGTTTACCTTAACAGCTTTGACGTCAAGCATTGGGCTGAGGAGGCAGCTGTATTTTGTCTCTTTTAGATCGGGCCCATTGCTCTGGAAAAATGCACTTCCTTCAGTAGCGATGTCGTATTCCTGACTTTTCTGGCCTGCGATGACTTTCCCTGGATGATAGAGCGGTGAACCACTCACTATTTCAACAACGCGGGAAGTTACTGCATTTTTGAAACCTTGCGAATCTATCTTCGTCATTGCAGCATCAAGACAGGCTTTGCCGGCTAATGTCCTACCCTGTGCTGAACCAATACTTGGACTGAATTTCTGTGGTTTATTTGCAAACTGCCAGAGCTTATTTTCCGGCTCATATGAGAAAGGACCAAATTTTCCAGTCCCACTATTCTGTTGACATACTACCAGCGTCGGCGCTGACCCCTTAATGGCTATAAACGTAGCTTCAGGATTATAGGAACGTGCGCTTTTTACATAATCCGCTTCGATTTCGAAAGGAACAGATTTTCCGCTAATAGTCGTTAGCCTGGATTTGCATAACTTCACGAGAGCAGGATCATTACCTATCTCACTGCTCGGGATCATCTCCGCATGGACCATAGAAGATGCGATCAGAAAAAAAACTGAGCCGATCGAACAGAGTAACGTGCGTATCATTATCACTTCCTTGGAGAAAATAGAGGGTTGTAACCTAATATTTCAAAGATATGCCAGGTTAGTCAAAAACTTTAGCGATTTGCTATGAAAGGATTATTGCGGAAGCGCACTTTTACGACGGATTGTGACGATAAGGCATAATAAAAATAAAAAAACCCGCCGCAGCGGGTTTTCTATTAAGAGTGAAAAGTCAGGGGATTATGCCTGGCCTTTAATCTCTTTACGGCCGTTGAACGGTGCACGTTCACCCAGCGCTTCTTCGATACGGATCAGCTGGTTGTACTTAGCAACACGGTCAGAACGGCTCATAGAACCGGTTTTGATCTGGCCAGCAGCGGTACCCACAGCCAGATCGGCAATGGTAGCATCTTCAGTTTCGCCAGAGCGGTGAGAGATAACCGCAGTGTAGCCAGCGTCTTTCGCCATTTTGATCGCAGCCAGGGTTTCGGTCAGGGAACCGATCTGGTTGAATTTGATCAGGATGGAGTTAGCGATGCCTTTCTCGATACCTTCTTTCAGGATCTTGGTGTTGGTTACGAACAGGTCGTCACCTACCAGCTGGATTTTGTCGCCCAGCACTTTGGTCTGGTAAGCGAAGCCGGTCCAGTCAGATTCGTCCAGGCCATCTTCGATGGAGACGATCGGATACTGTTTGGTCAGATCTTCCAGGAAGTGGGTGAACTCTTCAGAAGTGAATGCTTTGTTGCCTTCGCCAGCCAGAACGTATTTGCCATCTTTGTAGAACTCAGAGGCTGCACAGTCCATCGCCAGAGTGATGTCGGTGCCCAGCTCGTAACCCGCTGCTTTTACTGCTTCAGCGATAACGGCCAGTGCTTCGGCGTTAGAGCCCAGGTTCGGCGCGTAGCCGCCTTCGTCACCGACAGCGGTGTTCAGGCCTTTGCCTTTCAGTACTTTTGCCAGGTGATGGAAAACTTCAGAACCCATGCGGATGGCTTCTTTAACAGTTTTCGCGCCAACCGGCTGGATCATGAATTCCTGGATATCAACGTTGTTATCCGCGTGCTCACCGCCGTTGATGATGTTCATCATCGGAACCGGCATAGAGTATTTGCCCGGGGTGCCGTTCAGTTCAGCGATGTGTTCGTACAGCGGCTGACCTTTAGAAGCAGCGGCAGCTTTAGCGTTCGCCAGGGAAACGGCCAGGATTGCGTTCGCACCGAAGTTAGATTTGTTCTCAGTACCGTCCAGGTCGATCATGATCTGGTCGATGTTAGCCTGATCTTTGGCGTCTTTGCCAAGGATAGCCTGAGCGATCGGGCCGTTAACTGCGCCAACGGCTTTGGTCACGCCTTTACCCAGGAAACGGGATTTGTCGCCATCGCGCAGTTCCAGCGCTTCGCGGGAACCAGTAGAAGCACCTGACGGGGCAGCAGCCATACCGACGAAACCACCTTCCAGGTGTACTTCGGCTTCAACAGTCGGGTTACCACGGGAGTCGATGATTTCACGACCGATGACTTTAACGATTTTGGACATTAGGATTTCCTCAGTACAAGTTAATTAAAACTCCAGACAAACAGTGCATCCCTAAGGATGCACTGTCGCTCTAACTCTTACTTCGCCTGACGTTTCTGGTAGTCGCTGGCAGCTTTCACAAAGCCTGAGAACAGCGGATGCCCATCGCGCGGCGTTGAAGTAAATTCCGGGTGGAACTGACAGGCAACAAACCACGGATGGTTTGGCACCTCGATGATCTCGACCAACTGATCATCGCCGGAACGGCCTGCAACACGCAGACCCGCAGCTTCAATTTGTTTCAACAGCATGTTGTTAACTTCATAGCGGTGACGATGACGTTCAACGATAGTCGACGAACCGTACATCTGACGCACCAGGCTATCGTCATCAAGCTGGCACTGCTGTGCACCAAGGCGCATCGTGCCGCCCAGGTCGCTCTTCTCAGAGCGTACTTCGACGTTGCCCTCTTCGTCACGCCATTCGGTAATGAGAGCCACAACCGGGAACTTACAGTCTGGCACAAATTCCGTTGAGTTAGCGTTGTCCATCCCCGCCACGTTGCGCGCAAACTCGATCAGCGCAACCTGCATACCCAGGCAGATACCCAGATAAGGAATATTGTGTTCACGCGCATAGCGCGCGGTGGCGATTTTGCCTTCTACGCCACGGTAGCCGAAGCCACCAGGGATCAGGATAGCATCCAGATCTTTCAGAATTTCTACACCGCGTGTTTCAACATCTTGCGAATCGATCAATTTGATGTTGACGGTAACACGGTTTTTCAGCCCGCCATGCTTCAGCGCTTCAATCACCGACTTGTAGGCATCCGGCAGCTCAATGTACTTGCCGACCATACCGATGGTGACTTCACCTGACGGATTCGCCTCTTCGTAGATAACCTGTTCCCATTCGCTCAGGTTAGCTTCCGGACAGTTCAAGCTGAATCGTTTACAAATATAATCGTCCAGCCCCTGTGATTTCAACAGGCCCGGAATTTTATAAATCGAATCGACGTCTTTCATTGAAATAACGGCCTTTTCCGGCACGTTACAGAACAAAGCAATTTTCGCACGTTCGTTGGCCGGTACGGCACGATCGGAACGGCAAACCAGGATATCTGGCTGAATACCGATAGAGAGCAGCTCTTTTACAGAGTGCTGGGTAGGTTTGGTTTTCACTTCACCCGCAGCAGCCATGTACGGCACCAGGGTGAGGTGCATAAACAGCGCGTGTTCACGGCCGATATCTACCGCCAGCTGGCGGATCGCTTCGAGGAACGGCAGGGATTCGATATCACCCACGGTACCGCCGATCTCAACCAGCACCACGTCGTGGCCCTCGCCACCGGCAATGATGCGCTCTTTAATGGCGTTGGTAATGTGCGGAATAACCTGAACGGTTGCGCCCAGGTAGTCGCCACGGCGCTCTTTGCGCAGTACGTCAGAGTAGATACGGCCCGTGGTGAAGTTGTTGCGGCGCGTCATCTTAGTGCGAATGAAACGCTCGTAGTGGCCCAGATCCAGGTCGGTTTCGGCGCCGTCTTCCGTAACGAACACTTCCCCGTGTTGAATAGGACTCATGGTACCCGGATCGACGTTGATATACGGATCCAGTTTCATCATGGTCACGTTAAGGCCACGGGCTTCAAGAATGGCTGCGAGGGAGGCGGCTGCAATGCCTTTACCCAGAGAGGATACAACCCCGCCGGTCACAAAAATATAGTTCGTTGTCATGCTGAACCTGAGAAGTTAGGTTTAAAAGACGATGGAATAACCAGGACGGGAAAGTAGTATACCGGAACTACGCAGTCGCCACAAACTTTCATTATCCCTCCTCTTCTCATCTTCAGCTAACCACGGGGAGTGAGAAAATAGCTCGTTTACAGCAAATGTTTTTGACATAAATCAAGCGCTTGTTATTTAAAAAATCACCCAAACCGCGCTTGATTCACAAAATTCGTTAGAGATCAGATTCCTGGCGCTTTACCTCCTGCCAGACCTCTTCCATTGTTTCGAGATCGACACCGGTCATCGTCAGGCCGCGAGAGGCGACAATTCGCTCAACTTCACGGAAGCGGCGTTCAAACTTCAGGTTTGCTTTTTGCAGCGCGGTTTCGGCTTTTACTCCTAAATGACGGGACAGATTGACGGTAGCGAACAGCAGATCGCCCATTTCCTCCTCCAGTTTGGCCTGATCCACAACGGCCTGCTGCGCCTCATGCATCACCTCGTCGATCTCTTCATGCACCTTATCGAGCACCGGGCCGAGAGAGTCCCAGTCAAAACCCACCGCCGAGCAGCGTTTCTGGATCTTATGGGCACGCATCAGCGCGGGAAAAGCGTGAGGGATATCGTCCAGCGCCGAGTGCTGCGCTTTTTCCGCCCGCTCGCTGGTTTTGATCTCCTCCCAGCGCGCCAACACCTCGCTGCTGTTGCTGGCGGTAGCATCGGCAAAAATGTGCGGATGGCGGCGTTCAAGCTTGTCGCTGATGGCCGCGCAGATGTCGTTAAAGTCAAAACGCCCCTGCTCCTGCGCCATCTGGGCGTAGAACACCACCTGGAACAGCAGATCCCCCAGCTCACCGCGCAGATCGTCCAGATCGTTGCGGGCGATGGCGTCGAGCACCTCGTAGGTCTCTTCCAGCGTATAGGGGGCGATGGTCGCGAAGGTCTGCTCTTTATCCCACGGGCAGCCGGTTTCCGGGTCGCGCAGGCGCTGCATGATGCCCAGCAGGCGGGTGATTTGGGTCATAATGATTTCCTGAAAAAACGTCGGGTGGCGCTAGCGCTTACCCGACCTACATGAGAGCGTAGCCCCGGCAGGCAACGCGCCGCCGGGGAAAATAGCAGAGTATGGGTTAACCGCCGTGCAGACGACGGGCGTCAATCACGTCCGGAACCTGGTTGAGCTTGCCCAGCACGCGTCCCAGCACCTGCAGGTTATAGATCTCGATATTCATATCGATAGTGGCCAGCTGCTGGCGGGTATCGCTCCGGCTGGCCACGCCGAGGACGTTAACCTTCTCGTTAGCGAGAATAGTGGTGATATCGCGCAGCAGGCCGCTGCGATCGTTGGCGGTAACGCGCACCACCAGCGCATAACCCGCCGAGTAGCTCTCGCCCCACACCGCATCGACGATGCGCTCCGGCGCGTGGGATTGCAGCTCCGTCAGCTGGTCACAGTCGGCGCGATGAATGGAGATCCCGCGCCCCTGGGTAATAAAGCCAACGATCTCATCTCCTGGGATCGGCTGGCAGCAGCGGGCAATGTGGTGCATCAGGTTGCCGACGCCCTCGACCACTACCCGGCCATCGTCTTTGCTGTTGCGCCCCTGTGGCGCGTAGGTCTTCTGCTGCAGCTGCTTCAGCGCGGCGGCATCCTGCTCCTCGGCGCTGGGCTTGTTAAAGTGCGACTGCAGGAAATTCACCATCTGGTTAAGGCGAATGTCGCCTCCGCCGATGGCCGCCAGCAGCTCCTCCATTTCATTGAAGTTGTAGCGCGGCAGCAGATGCTTCTCCGCCTCTTTCAGGCTGATGCCTAAATGCGCCAGCTCGTCGTCAAGGATCTGGCGGCCAGCAAGAATGTTCTTGTCGCGATCCTGCTTGCGGAACCAGGCGTGGATCTTTGAGCGTCCGCGGCTGGTGGTCACATAGCCAAGGTTCGGGTTCAGCCAGTCACGGCTTGGGTTCGGCTGCTTCTGAGTGATGATCTCAATCTGATCGCCCATCTGCAACTGATAGGTAAAGGGCACGATACGCCCGCTAATCTTGGCTCCGATGCAGCGGTGACCGACGTCGCTGTGGATATGGTAGGCAAAATCGAGCGGCGTGGAGCCAGCGGGCAGATCCACAACGTCGCCTTTCGGGGTAAAGACGTAGACACGATCGTCGAAGACCTGGCTGCGCACCTCGTCGAGCATCTCCCCGGAGTCCGCCATCTCCTCCTGCCAGGCAATCAGCTTCCGCAGCCAGGCGATGCGGTCCTCGTGGCTGTGGTGCGCGCTCGCCGACGTCGTCCCCTCTTTATATTTCCAGTGCGCGGCCACGCCCAGCTCGGCATCCTCATGCATCTGTTTGGTACGGATCTGGATCTCAACGGTTTTGCCCCCCGGTCCCAGCACGACGGTGTGGATCGACTGGTAGCCGTTCGGCTTCGGGTTGGCCACGTAGTCGTCGAACTCATCCGGCAGATGACGATGGTGGGTATGGACAATCCCCAGCGCGGCGTAGCAGTCTTGCAGGCGCTCGGCGACGATACGCACCGCCCGCACGTCAAACAGCTCGTCAAAGGCGAGATGCTTTTTCTGCATTTTGCGCCAGATGCTGTAGATGTGCTTTGGTCGGCCATAGACTTCGGCCTTCACCCCCTCGCGCTTCATTTCAGCACGCAGGTGGCCGACAAATTCATCAATGTAACGTTCACGATCGATCCGCCGCTCGTGCAGCAGCTTGGCGATGCGCTTGTACTCTGCCGGATGCAGATAGCGGAAGCAGTAGTCTTCCAGCTCCCACTTCAGCTGACCGATACCCAGCCGGTTCGCCAGCGGAGCGTAGATATTGGTGCACTCTTTGGCCGCCAGTACGCGTTCGTCTTCCGGGGCGTCTTTCACCTCACGCAGGTGAGCAACGCGCTCGGCGAGCTTGATGACCACGCAGCGGAAATCATCCACCATCGCCAGCAGCATGCGGCGGACGTTATCAACCTGTTCAGAGGAGACGGCGTCGGTATGCGTGGCCTTGAGCTGGCGGATAGCGGCCATATCGCGCACGCCATAGATCAGCGCAACAACGGACTTACTCACGCTTTCGCGCAGCACCGCCTCGCTCACCACTTCGGCATCCGCCAGCGGGAAGAGCAGCGCGGCCTGCAGCGTATCGATGTCCATACTGAGCATGGAGAGGATTTCCACCATCTCGACGCCGCGCCACAGCAGCAGCTCGGCGTCAGGGTGGCCCTGAGTATGTTGCAGGCAGTATGCCCAGGTTTCGGCTAAGCGCTCACACGAGGGCTGACTGGAGATGCCCAGACTTGCGATCCATTTTTTCGAATCGAATTCACCCGCTCGATTAAGATGTGCACTTCTTACCGCAACCATTGTCCTCTCCTTTCAGGGACGAAGCCTGCCGAATTCGGCAAGCCAGAATTAATCACTCGTGCTCAAACAGCACCATCGATTCCAGATGCCCGGTGTGTGGGAACATATCCAGCATCGCAAGGTGCGACATAGTGTAGCCCGCATTTAATAATGCTTCGCTGTCACGGGCAAGCGTCGCAGGGTTGCATGACACGTAGACCACCTTTTTTGGGGATAGTTTTAGCACATGCTGCATGACGCCTGCCGCACCGGCGCGGGCCGGATCGAGCAGTACCTTGTTAAAACCGTGCTGTGCCCAGGGCTGTTTAGTGACATCCTCTTCCAGGTTTTCATGAAAGAATGTCACATTCTGCAAGCCGTTCTGCCGTGCGTTCTCCTGCGCCTTCTCGACAAGCGCGGCAACCCCCTCCACGCCGACCACGCTGGCGGCGCGTTTTGCCAGCGGCAGGGTAAAATTGCCCATGCCGCAGAAGAGATCCAGCACCCGGTCATCCGGCTGAACGTCCAGCCATGCCAGCGCCCGCTCTACCATCTGCTGGTTCACTTTATCATTAACCTGAATGAAATCACGCGGGCTAAAGGTCAGGCGTAGCCCGTCAGAGGTATACCAGGGCAACGCGCCGGATACCTGCTCCAGTATGGCGCTTTCTGGGGCAAGAAACAGCGCAACGCCCTGAGAATGCGAAAAGCGTTCCAGTTTTTCGCGATCGGCAGCGGACAGAGGCGCCGTATGGCGCAGCACCATCAGCGGGCCGTTATCCGCCAGCACCAGCTCAACGTGGCCAAGGTGGCGTACCGTCGCCAGGCTCTGTAAGCATTCACGCAGTGAAGGGATTAATGCCTCAAGACGGGGCGTCAGCACCGGGCAACGCACCACGTTCACAATGTCGTTGGCGCTGGCTTTACGAAAGCCCATCTCCAGCTTTTGCGTCTTCGGCTGGTAGTTCAGGCTCAGCCGCGCCCGCCGCCGGTAGCCCCACGGCTCGGCGGCAATGATGTCGTCTACTTCGCGCTTCATCAGGCGAGCCAGCGCACTGCTTTTGCTGCGCTGCTGCAGCGCCACGCTGGCATGCTGCTGCTGGCAGCCGCCGCAGACGCCAAAATGCGGGCACGGCGGCGTTTCGCGTTCCGGGCTGTCGTTCAGCCGACGCTTCACCGCACCACGAGCGAACTGGCGTTTATCTTCGGTTAGCGTCACTTCGCCACGTTCGTCGGGCAGCAGTCCTGTCACGAACAGCGCTTTGCCGTTGTGGCGTGCAACGCCCTGGCCAAAGGGATCCAGGTCGTTTACTGTTACGGTTATGATTTCACGCGTCGTCACGCGCCGTTTTGCAGAGTAGAATTGCGCCATTGCCGGGATTTTTCTCAATCAAACATAATGACTCTAATTGTCCCATAACGGAACTCCATGACCAACTACAGCCTGCGGGCGCGCATGATGATTTTGATCTTAGCGCCAACCGTCCTGATCGGTTTATTGCTCAGCATTTTCTTTGTTGTCCATCGCTACAATGACTTACAGCAGCAGCTTGAGGATGCAGGCGCGAGCATTATCGAGCCGCTGGCGGTGGCGAGCGAATACGGTATGAATCTGCAAAACCGGGACTCTATCGGGCAGCTGATCAGCGTTCTGCACCGCCGCCACTCTGACATCGTACGTGCCATCTCCGTCTACGATGACAACAACCGACTGTTTGTGACCTCTAACTTTCATCTCGATCCCAAAGAGTTAAGGCTGCCGGATGGTGCCGCCTTCCCCCGCCTGCTAAGCGTCACGCGCCGGGGCGATCTGATGATCCTGCGTACGCCCATTGTCTCTGAGGGCTACTCCCCTGACGAGCCCGCCATGCCGGATGTCAAAGCGGCCAATAACATGCTGGGCTATGTCGCCCTGGAGTTAGACCTCCGCTCGGTGCGCTTACAGCAGTATAAAGAGATCTTTATCGCCACGCTGATGATGTTCTTCTGCACCGGGATCGCGCTGATCTTTGGCTGGCGGCTGATGCGCGACGTCACCGGGCCTATTCGCAACATGGTCAATACGGTCGATCGCATCCGGCGAGGCCAGCTGGATAGCCGCGTCGAGGGTTTCATGCTGGGCGAGCTGGATATGCTAAAAAACGGCATCAACTCAATGGCGATGTCGCTGGCGGCCTACCACGAGGAGATGCAGCACAATATCGACCAGTCGACGTCGGACCTACGCGAAACCCTTGAGCAGATGGAGATCCAGAACGTTGAGCTGGATCTGGCGAAGAAGCGCGCCCAGGAGGCGGCACGCATCAAATCGGAGTTTTTGGCCAATATGTCCCACGAGCTGCGTACCCCGCTGAACGGCGTGATTGGCTTTACCCGGCTGACGCTGAAATCCGAGCTAACGCCTACCCAGCGCGATCATCTGCACACCATTGAGCGCTCGGCCGATAACCTGCTGACCATCATCAATGACGTACTGGACTTCTCCAAGCTGGAGGCTGGCAAGCTGATCCTTGAGAGCATCCCCTTCCCGCTGCGTAACGCCCTCGACGAGGTGGTCACCCTGCTGGCCCACTCGGCTCATGACAAGGGGCTGGAGCTGACGCTCAACGTTAAAAATGACGTGCCGGATAATGTGATTGGCGATCCGCTGCGCCTGCAGCAGGTAATAACTAACCTGGTGGGCAATGCCATCAAGTTTACCGAAAACGGCAATATCGATGTGCTGGTGGAGAAGCGCGCCCTGAGCAACAACAAGGTGCAGATTGAGATGCAGATCCGCGATACCGGGATCGGCATTCCCGAACGCGACCAGTCCCGGCTCTTCCAGGCGTTTCGCCAGGCGGATGCCAGCATCTCCCGGCGGCACGGCGGTACCGGGCTGGGGCTGGTGATCACCCAGAAGCTGGTGAATGAGATGGGGGGCGATATCTCCTTCCACAGCCAGCCCGGCCGCGGCTCGACCTTTTGGTTCCATATCAATCTCGATCTTAACCCTAACGTCAGCAGCGAGGGGCTGCCCACCGACTGCCTCGCCGGCAAGCGACTGGCCTACGTTGAGCCGAACGCCGCCGCCGCGCAGAGCACGCTGGATCTGCTCCAGGGAACGCCGCTGGAGATCATCTACAGCCCGACCTTCTCTGCCCTGCCGGAGGATCGTTACGATATCCTGCTGCTGGCCGTACCGGTGACCCTGCGCGAGCCGCTCTCCATGCAGCACGAGCGGCTGGCAAAGGCCGCCTCCATGACCGATTTCCTGCTGCTGGCGCTGCCGTGTCACGTGCAGATCAACGCCGAGCAGCTCAAGCAGGAGGGCGCCGCCGCGTGCCTGTTAAAACCGCTTACCGCCACGCGCCTGCTGCCCGCGCTGACCGAGTACTGCCGCCTGAATCGCCCTCGCGAGCAGGCGCTTAACGATGACCGCAAGCTGCCGATGAGCGTAATGGCGGTGGATGACAACCCGGCCAACCTGAAGCTTATTGGCGCACTGCTTGAGGATCAGGTCCAGTACGTCCAGCTGTGCGACAGCGGACATAACGCAATCGACTGTGCGAAGCAGATGCAGTTCGATCTGATCCTGATGGATATTCAAATGCCCGATATCGACGGCATTCGCGCCTGCGAAACCATTCGTCAGCTGCCGCACCAGCAGCAGACGCCGGTGATCGCGGTAACAGCCCATGCGATGGCCGGACAAAAAGAGAAGCTGCTGCGGGCAGGCATGAGCGGCTATCTGGCGAAGCCCATTGAAGAGGATAAGCTCCATAGCCTGCTGCTGCGCTACCTCCCCGGCCCAGGAGTCAGCCAGTGGCTGACCCCACCGGAGCCAGAGCCGGTAGAAGCGCCGGAAAAGCCTGAGGTTTCCCTGGACTGGCAGCTGGCGCTGCGCCAGGCAGCAAATAAACCCGATCTGGCGCGGGAGATGTTACAGATGCTGATCGCCTTCCTGCCGGAGATCCGCAATAAGGTTGAGGAGCAGCTGGTAGGGGAAGCGCCTGAAGATTTAGTCGAGGCCATTCACAAGCTGCACGGCAGCTGCGGCTACAGCGGCGTGCCGCGCCTCAAGCGGCTATGTCATCTGATCGAGCACCATCTGCGCAGCGGCATGCCCGCAGAGGATCTGGAGCCGGAGTTTCTGGAGCTGCTGGATGAGATGGATAACGTGGCGCGGGAAGCGCGCAGGTGGATTGGGTGAGGCATCGTTGTCGCCGGGCGGCACTCCGTTTGCCCGGCCTACGGCGGCCGCGGTGTCATGTGTAGGCCCGGTAAGCGTAGCGCCACCGGGCATTACTGTGCTTTCGGTTAACGCAAGCCCTGGCCCGCTTTCAACACCGCTGCCACGTTGCGCGCCGTCATCCGTACGTTTTCCGCCGCGTTTTTCAGGGCGTCGTCGAGGGTACAGATGCCGTAGATCACGCTGAATACCGCGTCGATGCCGTGCTCGTGCACCACGCCAACGTCCGCCGTCAGGCTACCGGCAATGCCGATCACCGGCTTGCTGTAGCGCTTCGCCACCTTCGCTACGCCCACCGGAACTTTACCGTGTACCGTCTGGCTGTCGATCCGCCCCTCGCCGGTGATCACCAGATCCGCTTCTGCCACATAGCGATCGAGATGCAGCGCGTCGGTGACAATCTCAATGCCCTGGCGCAGCTCGGCTCCGCAGAATGCGTACAGCGCCGCGCCCATGCCGCCAGCTGCCCCGCCCCCGGCCAGATCCAGCACGTCGAGATCCAGATCGCGCTTGATCAGCTGGGCATAGTGCCCAAGCGCCTTATCGAGCCTTGAGATCATCTCCGGCGTCGCCCCTTTCTGCGGCCCGAAGATCGCCGATGCGCCCTCTTTGCCGGTCAGGGGATTGGTCACGTCGCAGGCAACCTCGATGCGGCAATCCTGAAGCCGTCTGTCGAGTTCACTGACGTCGATTCGCGCCAGCGTCTCCAGCGCGCCGCCGCCCTGTCCGATGGCGTGGCCTTCGCTATCCAGCAGCTTTGCGCCCAGCGCCTGCACCATGCCCGCGCCACCGTCGTTAGTGGCGCTGCCACCAATGCCAATAATGATATGCTTAACGCCCACGTCCAGCGCATGGCGGATCAGCTCTCCCGTTCCCCACGAGGTGGTGATCAGGGGATTACGCTGCTCGGGTAAAACCAGCTCAAGGCCGCTGGCCGCTGCCATCTCAATAAAGGCGCTCTGCTCGTCGCCGGAGAGGCCATAGAAGCCCTCAACCTGAGTACCAAGCGGGCCGGTCACGGCAACCTCTACGATCCGCCCCTGGGTGGCGGCGACCATCGCTTCAACCGTACCTTCACCGCCATCCGCCACCGGCAGTTTGATATACTCCGCTGCCGGAAAGATCTCGCGAAAACCCGCTTCTATAGCGGTCGCGACATCAAGGGCGCTCAAACTCTCCTTGTAGGAGTCCGGTGCGATAACAATTTTCATAAGCCGTCCTTACGCAGAGTGTGATTGCCTAAACCCTACAGCCGGAAAAACAGGGAACAGGCCGATCCCACCGGGACCGGCCTCTGCATTAACGCACCATGCATGGGCGTTTGTTATCAAACGTCCAGCCAGGGATCAGGTACTGCATACCCATAGCATCGTCGCGTGCGCCGAGACCGTGCTTCTGGTACAGCTCGTGCGCCTTCATTACCTGGTCCATGTCCAGCTCAACGCCAAGGCCCGGCGTGCTCGGTACCTGCACCATCCCGCCTTTGATCTCAAACGGCGCTTTGGTCAGGTGCTGGTTGCCCTCCTGCCAGATCCAGTGGGTATCGATAGCGGTGATTCTGCCCGGCGCGGCGGCGGCCACGTGGGTAAACATCGCCAGCGAAATATCGAAGTGGTTGTTGGAGTGTGAGCCCCAGGTCAGGCCGAACTCGTGGCACATCTGCGCCACGCGCACGGAGCCTTGCATGGTCCAGAAGTGCGGATCCGCCAGCGGGATATCGACAGACTGCAGAGAGAGCGTATGGCCCATCTGCCGCCAGTCGGTGGCGATCATGTTGGTGGCGGTCGGCAGACCGGTGGCGCGACGGAACTCGGCCATCACCTCGCGGCCGGAGAAACCCTGCTCAGCGCCGCACGGATCTTCCGCATAGGCCAGCACGCCCTTCAGGTACTTACCGATGTTAATGGCTTCATTCAGCGACCATGCGCCGTTCGGGTCGAGGGTCACGCGCGCCTGCGGGAAGCGTTTTGCCAGCGCAACGATAGACTCGGCCTCCTCCTCGCCCGCCAGCACGCCGCCTTTGAGTTTGAAATCGTTAAAGCCATACTTTTCATAGGCGGCTTCAGCCAGGCGCACCACGCGATCCGGGGTCATCGCCTCTTCATGGCGCACGCGGTACCAGTCGCACTTGTCATCCGGCTGGCTCTGGTACGGCAGCGGCGTCGCTTTGGCGTTGCCAACGTAGAACAGGTAGCCGAGCATCTCCACTTCGCTGCGCTGCTGGCCGTCGCCAAGCAGGGTCGCCACGTTAACGCCCAGGTGCTGACCCAGCAGGTCCAGCATCGCGGCTTCGATCCCGGTCACCACGTGGATGGTGGTGCGCAGGTCAAAGGTTTGCAGGCCACGGCCCGCTGAGTCACGATCCGCAAACTGGTTGCGTACGGCGGTCAGGATGTTTTTGTATTCACCAACGGTTTTGCCCACCACCAACGCGGCAGCATCTTCCAGCGTCTGGCGGATCTTCTCGCCGCCTGGGATCTCGCCCACGCCGGTGTGACCCGAGTTGTCTTTAATGATAACGATGTTACGGGTGAAGAACGGCGCGTGCGCCCCGCTCAGGTTCATTAGCATGCTGTCGTGGCCCGCAACCGGGATTACCTGCATGGACGTGACAACCGGGGTAGAAAATGAGTTACTCATCGTTTAATCCTTTTTCTGACAAATTTAGTGTCGACCAAAGACGGGACGTTTGCGATCGAACGTCCAGCCGGGGATCAGGTACTGCATCGGGCCTGCGTCATTCCGCGCCCCACCCGGGAGCGTTTTATACAGCTCGTGGGCTTTCTGTACCTGGTCCCAGTCCAGCTCCACGCCAAGGCCTGGCGCGTCCGGCACGGCAATCTGGCCGTGCTTAATCTCCAGCGGCTGTTTGGTCAGGCGCGCGTCGCCCTCCTGCCAAATCCAGTGGGTGTCGATGGCGGTCGGATTACCCGGCGCGGCGGCACCAACGTGGGTAAACATCGCCAGTGAGATATCAAAGTGGTTATTGGAGTGGCAGCCCCAGGTCAGGCCCCAGTCGTCGCACAGCTGCGCCACACGTACCGCGCCGGAGAGCGTCCAGAAGTGCGGATCCGCCAGCGGGATATCCACCGCGTTGAGCATCACCGCATGGCCCATCTCACGCCAGTTGGTGGCGATCATGTTAGTCGCGACCGGCAAGCCGGTTGCCCGACGGAATTCCGCCATCACTTCCCGGCCGGAGAAGCCCTGCTCTGCGCCGCACGGATCCTCCGCGTAGGTCAGCACATCGTTCAGCCCTTTGCAGAGCTCAATGGCCTCATCCAGCAGCCACGCGCCGTTGGGATCGACGGTAATGCGAGCGTCAGGGAAGCGTTTTTTCAGCGCACGGGCGGTGTCGATCTCCTGCTCGCCGGGCAGCACGCCGCCTTTCAGCTTGAAATCTTTAAAGCCGTAGCGATCCTGCGACGCTTCGGCCAGGCGTACCACTGCCTCGCTGTTCATCGCCTCCTGATGCCGCAGATGATACCAGTCGTGGTTGCCCTCTGTTTTGACGCGATACGGCAAATCGGTCTTCTGCCGGTCACCAACGTAGAACAGGTAGCCGAGCACCGTCACGGCGTCGCGCTGTTTGCCTGGCCCCAGCAGCTCACAGACCGGCACGCCAAGGGTTTTACCCAGCAGGTCGAGCAGCGCGGCCTCCAGCGCCGCGACCGCATTCACCCGCAGCTCAAAGGTCCAGGCGCCTTTGCCGAAGGTATCAAAGTCAGCCGCCTGGTTGCCTTTGTGCACCCGCTGTACCACCTGGTTTAAGCGGGCAACCTGCTGGCCGATAACCATCGGGATCGCATCGGTCAGCGTCTTGAGGATCACCTCCCCGCCGGGGGCCTCCCCAACGCCGGTATTCCCGGCGTTGTCGGTCAGCACCACAATATTGCGGGTAAAGTAAGCGTTATGTGCCCCGCCGATATTCATCAGCATGCTGTCGTAGCCAGCGACGGGGATCACTTTCATATCGGTAATAACGGGGCTGGATTGCGTATTCATCATTAGCGTCCTGTCACAGGTTTCAGTTCGACACGTTTGATATCACCCACCAGCACCAGATAGCTCAGCACCGCGACCAGGGCATGGACACCGACGTAGATCAGGGCACCGTTAAAGGAGCCGGTGGTGCCCACGATGTAGCCGATGGCGATTGGGGTGACGATCCCGGAGATGTTACCGAACATGTTGAACAGACCGCCGGAGAGGCCGCTGATCTCTTTCGGTGCGGTGTCGGCCATCACGGCCCAGCCCAGCGCGCCGATGCCTTTGCCGAAGAAGGCCATCGCCATAAAGCCGATGATCATCCACTCTGCGTCGACGTAGTTACAGAACACCATCACCATCGACAGCAGCATACCTAATACGATTGGCGTTTTACGGGCGATGTTCAGCGAGCCGGTACGACGCATCAGCCAGTCGGAGATGATGCCGCCCAGCACGCCGCCAGCAAAGCCACAGATAGCCGGAATAGAGGCGACAAAGCCTGCCTTCAGGATCGACATGCCGCGCGCCTGTACCAGGTAGACCGGGAACCAGGTGATAAAGAAGTAGGTCAGGGCGTTAATGCAGTACTGGCCGATGTAGACGCCGATCATCATGCGCGAGCCGAGCAGCTGTTTGATCTGGCCCCATTTGACGCTGAACGGCACTTTTACCTTAGCACCCTGCTGATCCATATTGATCAGTGCTCCGCCTTCGGCAATGTACTCCAGCTCTTTCTTATTCACGCCAGGGTGCTGGTTTGGCTCGTGGATCACCTTCAGCCAGACAAAGCTGATGACAATCCCCAGACCGCCCATGAAGAAGAAGACGTGTGACCAGCCCACCTCGTGGGTCAGCCAGCCCATGATCGGGGCGAAGATAACGGTGGCAAAGTACTGGGCAGAGTTAAAGATCGCCACCGCCGTGCCCCTCTCCTGCGCCGGGAACCAGGCCGCCACGATACGACTGTTGCCGGGGAAGGATGGCGCTTCCGCTAAGCCCACCAGGAAACGCAGGGTAAAGAGCGCAACGATGATGCCGAAGCCGCTGAAGATATCCACGAAGCCCTGCAGCAGGGTAAAGAGTGACCAGATGAAGATTGACCAGAAGTAAACGCGTTTTGAACCAAAGCGGTCAAGCAGCCAGCCGCCCGGGATTTGGCCGATAACATAGGCCCATGAAAATGCAGAGAAAACATACCCCATGCCGACAGCATCAAGACCGATATCTTTTGCCATTTCAGAGCCGGCAATGGACAGCGTCGCGCGGTCACCGTAGTTGAAGGATGTGACGATAAACAGCATCACCACTATCCAGTAGCGGGCGTTAGTGCGCTTTTCGGCGCTGCTCGCTGCGTGGCTTAATGAACTCATTATTGCACTCCTGAATTATAGCGTTGAGCTACATTCATTCTGAAAAGCACAACCTGTAGGGATATCAGAATGACGTACTGGTGTTTATTGCAGTCTCTGTGCAGCGTCTCGTTATCACCCTGCGGACTGCGTTTTAATAACTGGCGAGAAAAGTATATGAAGCGGCCAGAATCTGCTCACCGTGCAAGCACACAACATTCAGGATACTTATAGTTCTGCTTTGGGGCATAGGCACAAATCGATGGGGGGTACTTCACGGAAATGAAAAACGGTGGCGATAAATGAGAGTAAAAAGGACGATGGCCCTCCACAGGCGGGAGGGCGGAAAGGCGTTTATTTTAGCAGGGTTCCCCACTGCTCAACCCACGGGTTCGACTCCGTCTCCGGCTCGGGATGCTCGCTGGCATCAATCAGCAGCACCTCACCAACGCGCTGCGCCTGCTGCTCTGCAAGCAGCTCGGCAAACCGCTTCCCGCCGCCGCAGAAGTGGGAGTAGGTGCTGTCCCCCAGCGCAATCACGCCGTAGCGCAGGTTGGGTTGAAAGCCGAGCGAGTCGCGGATCCCCTGGTAAAGCGGCGCGATGTTATCCGGCAAATCGCCCTGCCCCGTCGTAGAGGTGACCACCAGCACGATTTTGTCCTGGTAATAGGCCCAGTCCGCCAGCGTCCCATCCTCAAAGACCTTAACCTGATGCCCCTGTCCGGTCAGCAGCGTCTCCGCCTCTTCGGCCACCAGCAATGAGTTGCCATACATGGTGCCAACAAAAATACCAATTTCTGCCATTTTTCACTCCCTGGTTGCTACCTGATACGTTTCATCCTGGTCGCTGTGCGGCACAAACTCAACCCTTTCATTCATCGGGAGAAGGCCGCGCCAGCCAAACTGGGTTAGCGCCTGCATCCAGACGTCGTCCAGCCCGGCGCGCAGGGTTAACGGCTCACCGGTAAAGGGATGGGTTAGCGACAGCTCACTGGCGTGCAGCATCAGCCGGTTCAGGCCAAAGTGCGTGGCCGCGCTGCGGTTCTGGCGCAAATCGCCATGCTTGCTGTCGCCGATAATCGGGTGGCGCAGGTGGGCAAGATGGCGACGCAGCTGGTGCTTGCGCCCGGTTTGCGGATCCAGCTCCACCAGCCCGTAGCGGGTTGTGGGAAACTTGCTGATGGCCACCGGCAGCTCAACGGTGGCCAGGCCGCGATAGCGCGTAACTGCCGGCTGCGGCTCTTTGTCAGCCCGGGCGAACTTATCAGCAATCTTATCCAGCTCCTCCACCAGCGGGTAGTCCAGCGTTGCGGCATCCATCAGCCAGCCGCGGACAATCGCATGGTAGCGTTTCTTGATCCGGTGTTGCTCAAACTGCTGGGAGAGCAGCCGCCCCGCCTCGCTGGATAGCCCCATCAGCAGTACGCCGGAGGTGGGTCGGTCAAGGCGATGCGCAGTAAAGACATGCTGACCAATCTGATCCCGCACGGTCTGCATCACCACCACTTTTTCATCGCGATCGAGCCAGCTCCGGTGCACCAGCCAGCCGGAGGGTTTGTTCACCGCCACCAGCCACTCATCCTGATAGATAATCTCCAGCATCAGGCGTCGCTACCGGCAAAGAGCGCGTCGAGACGCTGCAGATGCACAAGGATGAGATCACGCAGCGGATCGCTGGCGTCGAGCGCCATCTCATAGTAGGGGGTAACGGCAAACGCCTGCGGCAGCGGCTGACCGCTGTCCAGCAGGGCGTGCATACGCGGGATCAGCACCCACTGCAGCCACTCCAGCGGCGCCAGCGTATCCAGGCAGAAGGGCTGGGTACTGGCAAACGCGCTGCTCTCTGGGGCAACGCCCTGCCAGGCATTTTTCTCACGCAGCAGCGCCTCAATGGCGTGCAGCTGCTCGCGTACGCTGATATGAAGGGACATAGAAACCTCGAATGACGATCGAACTGGCGCGCAGAATAGCATTGCGGAGGGAGAAATAAAAAAGGGAGCACTGTATACACAGTGCTCCCGGTTCGTTTAGCAGCAGTCCGGCTACCTTGGTGCTCCCTGCTCATCCATGAAAACTTTTCCTGCGGTCTCCTGACCTGTTCATCCCTAAACCGTGCTGCCTGCTCGCATCGCCCGATACGACACGCTTAATCCGTAAAGCGCCGTCCTAATCATCCTGATCCACCGGATATCCTGCCCGGCTCACATTCTCCTTCCTGGAGGTGTCCCTTAACGCGCTCCTGCGTTATCCTCTCTGCTTCGTCCTGAAGCCTTTCCCTGAATACCATCCCGGTATGTCCTGAGTCGGAAGCGACATCATCCTGATATTCACTTCGTGCGCAACATCCTGTCGACACAAATAGAATCGACCTTTCCGCTTCGTCTTGCAAGCATGCCATAAGACTTTAGTAGGGATTAATTTGCGTTAAATGTTGCGCAATTTTTAGTAAATGCCTGATTTAGAGCTGCTTTATCGATTTTACATATTAAAAATATTATTTAACAAAATGGCAATATCTTACAAGCTTGTAAGAGATCTCTCACAAGCGTAATAGAGGATTGGATTACACGACGGGCTGAAGCCGCTGAAGGAAATGCGCTACCGAAGGGGCAAGCACGGAGCGATGACGCGTACCGAGCGTCTCTTTCACCACCTCGCCGCTTAAGTTACAGATCGAGATGACATCAAGTTCGCTCTCAAGCGTGGCAATAAATAGCGTAGGTGGCAGCTTTAATCGCTTTTGCGTCACCAGATGTCCGATGAGATTCTCCTGTACACGCAGGAAATCGTCCGCACTCCAGGTTTGCAGGAGCGTCAGCGTCTCATTCTCGAATCGTGCCAGCATATCACCGGCAAACTGTGTGGAGTAGAAGCTGTGAACTGCAGGTTGTATCACAATTTCTAATGCACGTTCAACAGCGTTTACATTCTGCTCTGTATCAAAAGGCTGGGGCTGCCAGATCACCCGCTCCTCAAGCGAGGAGATCACGCAGGGGGATGGCACGCCATACAGCGCCTCGCTCTGCGGCCAGCTATTATGGATCTCATGCCAGGCGTCGCAGTAGCGCGCGGTAAAATCCTTCAGGGCAAGGGATGTCTCTTGGTCCACCGGTTCCTCTCTTCACTCAGCCAGGATAAACTTAAGGCAGAGAGTTTACCTGCAAAACGGCGATGAAACATGTCTTCTTCTTATGATAACCACCAGGCGCTGGCTGGCCTGACCCTGGGTAAAACTACCCGTTACCAGGATATTTATGATGCGACTCTGCTGCAGGGCGTTCCCCGTAGCCTGAATCGCGATCCCCTCGGCCTGCATGCCGACAGCCTGCCTTTCCACGGCGGCGACATCTGGACGCTGTATGAGCTGTCATGGCTCAACGCCAACGGCCTGCCGCAGGTGGCGGTAGGCCACGTCGAGCTGGACTACGCCAGCGTCAACCTGGTGGAGTCAAAAAGCTTTAAGCTCTATCTGAACAGCTTTAACCAGACGCGTTTTAGCAGCTGGGAGGAGGTTCGCGCCACGCTGGAGCGGGATCTCAGCGCCTGCGCCCAGGGTGAGGTGAGCGTGATGCTCTATGCGCTGGATGAGATCGAAGGCCAGCCGATTGCTCACTTCAGCGGCAAGTGCATCGATAATCAGGATATCGTGATCGATGACTACCAGTTCAACGCTGACTACCTGCAACATGCCGCTGGCGGCAGCGTGGTGGAAGAGACGCTGGTCAGCCACCTGCTGAAGTCTAACTGCCTGATCACCCATCAGCCGGACTGGGGCTCCGTTCAGATCCAGTACCGCGGGCCGCAGATCGATCGCGAGAAGCTTCTGCGCTATCTGGTCTCCTTCCGTCACCATAACGAATTTCACGAGCAGTGCGTGGAGCGCATCTTTAACGATCTGCTGCGCTTCTGCCAGCCGGAAACGCTGAGCGTCTATGCCCGCTACACCCGTCGCGGCGGCCTGGATATCAATCCGTGGCGGAGCAACACTGACTTCCAGCCTGCTACGGGCCGTCTGGTACGTCAGTAACGGCGGCAAAAAGTACGATTTTTTACTGATTTGCGCGGTGGATTCCGCGCCTGAGGTTGTTAAACGTCATATGCCAGGGCTATTGTAATCACAGGGAGCGGCGATCTTCGCCCCATAAGGAGTTCACTTGATTACACATATTAGCCCGCTAGGCTCAATGGATCTGTTGTCGCAGCTGGAAGTCGATATGCTTAAAAGCTCGGCCAGCAGCGACCTTTATCAACTGTTTCGTAACTGTTCACTTGCCGTTCTAAACTCAGGAAGCCAGACCGACAGCAGTAAAGAGCTCCTGTCCCGCTTCGAGAATTTTGATATCAACGTGTTACGTCGTGAACGCGGCGTAAAGCTGGAGCTGATCAATCCGCCGGAAGAGGCGTTCGTTGACGGGCGTATTATCCGTGCGCTCCAGGCTAACCTCTTTGCCGTACTGCGCGATATCCTCTTCGTCAACGGCCAGATCCACAACGCCGGACGCTTCCAGCATCTTAACCTGGAGAGCTCCACCCATATTACTAACCTGGTCTTCTCGATCCTGCGCAACGCCCGGGCGCTGCACGTGGGTGAAGCACCCAATATGGTAGTGTGCTGGGGCGGCCACTCGATCAACGAAACCGAGTACCTCTATGCCCGCCGCGTCGGGACCCAGCTGGGTCTGCGCGAGCTGAATATCTGCACCGGCTGTGGCCCAGGCGCGATGGAAGCGCCGATGAAAGGGGCAGCGGTGGGGCATGCCCAGCAGCGCTATAAAGAGGGACGCTTTATCGGCATGACCGAACCCTCGATTATTGCCGCCGAGCCGCCCAACCCGCTGGTCAACGAGCTGGTGATCATGCCGGATATCGAAAAGCGTCTGGAGGCTTTCGTACGCATTGCGCACGGGATCATCATCTTCCCCGGCGGCGTAGGGACGGCAGAGGAGCTGCTCTACCTGCTCGGCATTCTGATGAATCCGGCCAACCAGCATCAGGTGCTGCCGCTGATCCTTACCGGGCCTAAACAGAGCGCCGACTACTTCCGCGTACTGGACGAGTTTATCACCCATACGCTTGGCGAATCGGCCCGCCGCTACTACCGCATTATCATTGACGATGCGCCGGAAGTGGCCCGCCAGATGAAAAAAGCGATGCCGCTGGTGAAAGAGCACCGACGCAATACCGGGGATGCTTACAGCTTCAACTGGTCTATCCGCATCGCGCCGGATCTGCAGATGCCCTTCGAGCCGACTCACGAGAATATGGCTAACCTTCAGCTCTATCCGGATCGGCCGGTCGAGGTGCTGGCGGCGGATCTGCGTCGCGCCTTCTCGGGGATCGTGGCGGGCAACGTCAAAGAGGTGGGTATTCGCGCCATTGAGGCCGCCGGGCCGTACAAGATCCACGGCGACCGGGCAATGATGCGCCGGATGGACGATCTGCTTCAGGGCTTTGTGGCCCAGCACCGTATGAAGCTGCCAGGTTCGGCCTATATCCCCTGCTACGAAATTTCTGCCTGATTTTCTCTCCCATGCCGGGTGGCGCTCTGCTTACCCGGCCTACTTAATATATACACCACACTTATGCTTTAACGCTCCCCTTCAAAAGCAATCGATTGCTTAGAAAGTATACCCCGTTATTTATTCAGAAAAGTTTTGCTTAAATCTGATAAAACGCTGCCATCTACGCCTTTTACCGGGTGATTATCGTATTTCATGCTCGCCGCTTTGATCGCAAATCCTGGCGATGGTAGCCTTCGCCACCATAAATCTCACTATGCGCTTTTTTAGCAGCGTGTTGGTCTAAACATATCCACATAGAAAGTGGATTATTGCAATTGAGATCGCGATCACTGTCAGGGTCATAACTAAAATGTATCGTTCCGCCGCAAAATGTAACGGAGAAAAATAATACCAACACGTTACTTAACCCAATTTCATATTACCATCGGGCCCTTTTTCATCAGATTTGACTAAGCGCCTGATATTTAGCTTTTAAAGTAAATGGAGATAGAGATGGAAACCACGCAAACCAGCACCATTGTTTCGCAGGACACGCGAAGCACATGGCGTAAGAGCGATACCATGTGGATGCTGGGCCTGTACGGCACGGCGATTGGCGCAGGCGTTCTGTTCCTGCCAATTAACGCCGGCGTCGGCGGTATGATCCCCCTGATTATCATGGCGATTATCGCCTTCCCGATGACCTTTTTTGCCCACCGCGGCCTGACACGTTTCGTGCTGTCAGGGAAAAACCCCGGCGAAGACATTACCGAAGTGGTGGAAGAGCACTTTGGCGTGGGGGCCGGTAAGGTCATCACCCTGCTCTACTTCTTTGCTATCTACCCGATCCTGCTGGTCTACAGCGTGGCGATCACCAACACCGTCGACAGCTTCCTGACTCACCAGCTGGGCATGGTTTCACCGCCGCGCGTCGTGCTGTCACTGATCCTGATCGTCGGCATGATGACCATCGTGCGCTTCGGCGAGAAGATGATCGTCAAGGCGATGAGTATTCTGGTTTTCCCGTTTGTGATTGCCCTGATGCTGCTGGCGCTCTACCTCATCCCGCAGTGGAACGGCGCGGCGCTGGAGACTCTCTCCTTTAGTTCTGCCGCTAACACTGGACAGGGCCTGTGGATGACCCTGTGGCTGGCGATCCCGGTGATGGTCTTCTCCTTCAACCACTCACCGATCATCTCCTCCTTTGCCGTTGCCAAACGCGAAGAGTATGGCGATGGCGCAGAGAAAAAATGCTCCCGCATCCTCTCCTATGCTCACATCATGATGGTGCTGACGGTGATGTTCTTTGTCTTCAGCTGCGTGCTGAGCCTGGCCCCGGCCGATCTGGTTGCGGCGAAAGAGCAGAACATCTCCATCCTCTCCTACCTGGCTAACCACTTCCATGCCCCGGTCATTGAGTGGATGGCGCCGATTATCGCTATGGTCGCGATCACCAAATCCTTCCTTGGCCACTACCTGGGCGCACGCGAAGGCTTTAACGGCATGGTCATTAAGTCCCTGCGCGGCAAAGGCAAAACCATTGAGATCGGCAAGCTGAACCGCATTACGGCGATCTTCATGCTGCTGACCACCTGGCTGGTCGCTACGCTGAACCCGAGCATCCTCGGCCTGATCGAGACCCTGGGCGGCCCGGTCATCGCGATGATCCTGTTCCTGATGCCGATGTACGCCATTCAAAAAGTACCGGCGATGCGTAAATACAGCGGTCATATCAGCAACGCGTTTGTGGTGGTGATGGGCCTGATCGCGATCTCCGCTATCTTCTACTCCCTGTATCACCTCGTTGCCGCTTAATGAGTTCCCCCCTCGCCGCCCACCCGGGCGGCGAACCCAGACCAACGCCACGGACAATGCATTATGATCAGCGTATTCGATATCTTTAAAATTGGTATTGGCCCCTCCAGCTCGCACACCGTCGGGCCAATGAAAGCCGGAAAGCAGTTCACCGATGACCTCATTACGCGTGGGATCCTTGTCGATACCACCCGCGTCGTGGTCGACGTCTATGGCTCGCTGTCGCTGACCGGCAAAGGCCACCATACCGATATTGCTATTATTATGGGCCTCGCAGGCAACCTGCCGGACAGTGTCGATATCGATGCTATTCCGACATTTATTGCGGACGTTAGCGCCCGAGGCCGCCTGCTGCTGGCGAACGGCCAGCATGAGGTGGCGTTTCCCCTCGAACAGAGCATGAACTTCCATGCTGACAACCTCTCCCTGCATGAAAACGGGATGCGTATCAGCGCGCTGGCAGGCGACAGGCTGCTCTACAGCCAGACCTACTACTCGATCGGCGGTGGGTTTATCGTCGATGAGGCGCACTTCGGCCAGACCAGCGACTCGCCGGTTGCTGTGCCTTACCCCTATAAAAACGCTGCCGATCTGCAGCGTCACTGCCAGCAGACCGGCCTGTCGCTCTCCGGGCTGATGATGGAGAACGAGCTGGCCCTGCACAGCAAAGCGGCGCTGGAGCAGCACTTCGCCAGCGTCTGGGCGGTGATGCGCGGCGGCATCGAGCGTGGCATTACCACGGAAGGCGCGCTGCCGGGCAAGCTGCGCGTTCCGCGTCGGGCGGCTGCGCTGCGCCGGATGCTGGTGAGCAGCGATAAAACCACTACCGATCCGATGGCGGTGGTCGACTGGATCAACATGTTTGCGCTGGCGGTAAACGAAGAGAACGCCGCCGGAGGGCGCGTGGTTACGGCACCCACTAACGGCGCATGCGGTATCGTGCCCGCCGTGCTGGCCTACTATGACAAGTTTATCCGCGAAGTGAATGCGAACTCGCTGGCGCGCTACCTGCTGGTGTGCAGCGCCATCGGCTCGCTCTATAAGATGAACGCGTCGATCTCCGGGGCGGAGGTGGGCTGTCAGGGCGAAGTGGGCGTGGCCTGCTCAATGGCGGCAGCCGGACTGACAGAGCTGCTGGGCGGCAGCCCGGCACAGGTCTGCATCGCAGCGGAAATCGGCATGGAACATAATCTGGGCCTCACCTGCGATCCGGTTGCCGGTCAGGTACAGGTACCCTGCATCGAGCGTAACGCCATCGCCTCTGTCAAAGCGGTCAATGCCGCACGGATGGCGCTGCGTCGCACCAGCGAGCCGCGCGTCTGCCTCGATAAGGTGATCGAAACCATGTATGAAACCGGCAAAGACATGAACGCCAAATACCGCGAGACCTCCCGCGGCGGCCTGGCCATGAAAATCGTCGCCTGCGATTGATCCCCCCGAGCGATGAATGGTCTCCGCCTCCCGTCAATGATACCCTTAGCCGGTCTGTCATTGCCGGGAGGATCGCGTGGCCGTTCATCTGCTTATCGTTGATGCGCTTAACCTTATTCGCCGTATTCATGCCGTGCAGGGCTCACCCTGCGTGGATGCCTGTTCGCACGCGCTGGGGCAGCTGATTGTCCACAGCCAGCCGACCCACGCAGTGGCGGTGTTTGACGACGAGGCCCGCAGCAGCGGCTGGCGGCACCAAAAGCTGCCGGACTATAAGGCGGGTCGCCCGCCGATGCCAGATACCCTGCACGATGAGATGCCTGCCCTCCGCGCCGCGTTTGAACAGCGCGGCGTGCGCTGCTGGATCTCCGAGGGCAACGAGGCGGACGATCTCGCCGCCACGCTGGCGGTAAAGGTGGCCCAGGCGGGACATCAGGCGACCATCGTATCAACTGACAAAGGCTACTGCCAGCTTCTCTCTCCCACCCTGCGCATTCGTGACTACTTCCAGAAACGCTGGTTGGATGCGCCCTTTATTGAGAGCGAGTTTGGCGTCCTGCCGGAGCAGCTTACGGATTTCTGGGGACTGGCGGGCATCAGCAGCTCGAAAATACCTGGCGTGGCGGGGATTGGCCAGAAGAGCGCCGCCCAGCTGCTGGCGCAGTTTGCAACGCTGGAGGGGATCTATGCCCACCTGAACGAGGTGCCGGAGAAGTGGCGCAGCAAGCTAGAGGCGCACCGGGAGATGGCGTTTATCTGCCGCGAGGTGGCAAAGCTGCAGACGGATCTGCAGCTCGATGGCAATCTACAACAGTTAAGATTGAGCGCGTAATAACGTAGGTCGGGTAAGGCGAAGCCGCCACCCGACATAGCGGTGTAACCGCCCGGTGGCGCTGCGCTTACCGGGCCTACAAAACAATAACTTAGCGCTCGTCGCGACGGCCGCCGACGGCCGCCCACCAGCGACGGACATGCACCGTCACCTCTTCGCGGTCATGGTAGAGCTGGCGAGCCTGGATCTGGGCGTTAATGCCGTTCTCTTCCAGCTGCTGCTGAATGTACGCGAGGTTGTTCGAGACCTCTTCATACCGCTTCTTCATCGGCAGCTTGAGGTTAAAGATGGTTTCCCGGCACCAGCCGTTGACCAGCCACTGCGCCATCAGGGCTGCGACTTTCGCAGGCTTCTCCACCATATCGCACACCATCCAGGTAATGTTGCTGCGCGTCGGGCGATACTTAAAGCCATCTTCCCGCAGCCAGGTCACCTGCCCGGTATCCATCAGGCTTTGGGCCATCGGGCCGTTATCCACCGACGCGACCCACATGTTGCGCTTCACCAGCTGATAGGTCCAGCCGCCGGGGCAGGCCCCGAGATCGACGGCGTGCATGCCGTTCGCCAGACGCTCATCCCACTCGTCCGCCGGGATAAAGACATGGAACGCCTCTTCCAGCTTCAGCGTGGAGCGGCTCGGCGCGTCGGCCGGGAACTTCAGGCGCGGAATGCCCATGTAGAACGGCGAGTTGTTATCGGAGTAGGAGTAGCCGGTGTAGCAGCAGCCAGGGGCGATAAAGAAGACGTGCACCACTGGACGCTTAGCGGTTTCGTAGCTGGTGAGGATCTTCGCCTCGCGCAGCGCGGCGCGCAGCGGCACGGTGAACTTGCGGCAGAACTTCATCAGCTCTTTGCTTTCGTTGGTGTCCGCCACCTCAACGCGCAGCTCGCCGCCCTTCTCGACCACGCCCTGCAGCATGCCAACGATCGGCGTGATGCGATCCTCCGGCGGCAGATCCTGCAGCAGTTCACCGACCACGAACATCTGGCGGACAAAAATCAGCGAGCTAAACGGCAGCTCACGCGCCAGCTTGTCGGCCTCTTCAGCCTGATAGCACTCAAAAATCACATAGCCGGCGTTATCTTTAACGCGGGCAAAACCAAACACGTTCAGCCGCCCGGCCTTATCGGTAATCTCTGCGGCGCACTCTTTTTCAAATCCGGGGCGACACAGCAGTACAAGCTTATTCATGACCAGGGCCTTTACGTTTCAGACGAATTGCGCCAATTAACATTAATACCCAGCCGGTAAGGAAGCTGACGCCGCCGACTGGGGTGACAAACGCCCACAGGCGCAGATGCGACAGCGCGAGGCAATAGAGGCTCCCGCTGAACAGTACCGTACCCAGCGCCAGAAAGACGCTGCTCCAGTAGAACCAGATGCTGATCCGACGCTGCATTGCCACCGCCAGGCCGAACACTGCCAGGGTATGAAACGCCTGGTACTCAAGACCGGTCTGGATCCAGCCCATCTCGGCAGCACCTAACGATTTGCTTAATACGTGTGCGCCAAACGCGCCCAGGGCTACAAAAATAAAACCGCTGACAGCGGCAAAAATCAGCATAAATCGGCTGGTCATAGTCTTACCCTAAAGTCATGCGCTAACCGCGCGTCTATATACGTTATTGCTCATAGCGAAAGCGAAACTTCTCTTGCTCGGCTGCCGCTTTGGCCAGGATCCATTGGCGGAAGGCGGCTATTTTACCCAGTTCTGCCTGACTGTCATGACAAACCAGATAAAAGGCGTTTTTACTGACCAGCACGTCGTTAAACGGACAGGCCAGTCGGCCCGCTTCGATCTCCGACTGGGCCATCACGTTATTGGCCAGCGCCACGCCCTGGCCGTGGATCGCCGCCTGCAGCACCATCGCGCTGTGGCTGAAGATAGGCCCCTGCTGCACGTTAAGATTCAGGCCCAGCTGACGGGTATAGGTCTGCCAGTCGCGACGGGACGCATCATGCAGCAGCGTATGCTTAGCCAGATCCTCAGGAGTTTTTAGCGGCTTGTCGCCGGTCAGCAGCAGCGGCGAGCAGACCGGCAGCAGATATTCTGCGTATAATTTTTCTACACGCAAGCCCGGCCAGTTGCCCCGGCCATAAAAAATGGCTACGTCGACATCGTCCGCCAACTTGTCGACCTCACGGTCCACGGCCTGGATACGAACGTCGATTCCCGGATAAGCTGAGTTAAAGCTAGAGAGTCGCGGCACCAGCCACTGAATGGCAAAGCTGGGCAATAAACTGACGGTTAACGCCCCTTTTGCACTGCGCGACTGAAGCTTGCGCGTGGCTTCGGTGAGCTGAGAAAAAATCTCTTTGATATCCTGAAAATAGCTCTGCCCCTCCTCCGTTAACAGCAGGGAACGGTTGCGGCGGCGGAACAGCTTGAGTCCAAGAAAATCCTCAAGAGACTTGATCTGGTGGCTTACTGCGGCCTGCGTCACAAAAAGCTCATCGGCGGCGCGAGTAAAACTTAAATGGCGGGCGGCAGCATCAAAAACACGTAATGCATTTAAGGGCGGTAATCGCTTAGACATGGGTTATTTGGCTTAGGTGTTAAATCATTTTAACAAACAGGAAACAATAGGTTACCTATTAGTTTTTTTTATCTGAGCCATTATAAATTGTCCGTTGAGGAACTACCAGCAAATACCTATAGTGGCGGCACTTCCTGAGCCGGAACGAAAAGCTTTTTTTGGAATGCGTGTTCTGATGGGCTTTTGGCTTACGGTTGTGATGTTGTGTTGTTGTGTTTGCATTTGGTCTGCGCTTCAGACCACGGTAGCAACGCTACCCTATTTCACTTCCTGTACATTTACCCTGTCTGTCCATAGTGATTAATGTAGCACCGCGAATTGCGGTGCTTTTTTTTAGGCTATTTTCAGTAGCTTAAGCAGCGATTATTTCTCCAGCGCGACCATCTCTTTCACGTCGCTGCGGTTAATCTGCTGTTTGTTACCGTTCGCATCTTTATATGAAATCATCCCGGTCTGATCGTCAGTCTTCGGCTTACCGTCGGAGACGATAGTACGACCGTCGTTAGTGTGCATGACATAGTTCGGACCGGAACAGGCGCTCAGGGCAAAAGCCAGGGTACAAGCAGAGATAATTGCGGCAGTCTTTTTCATCTTCTTCTCCTTTTAGCAATAAATGCTATTTAAACCGTTATTCTTAACAGGCTTCAATCGACACCTAACACTTATCAGCATAATCGGCTTACATAAATTCGCCAGGATAAACAGATAATTCCGATGGTTAGTACTTTGCTTGTACATTGGTGAAAATTGCGCGACGATCCTTATATTGATATGAGGAATTCTATGAACGCTTTTAACCCTGCGCAGTTTCGTGCCCAGTTCCCGGCGCTTGCCGATGCCGGTATCTACCTGGACTCTGCCGCCACGGCGCTGAAGCCCCAGGCGGTTATCGACGCCACGCAGCAGTTCTACAGCCTGAGCGCGGGCAACGTCCACCGCAGCCAGTTTGCCGAAGCCCAGCGGCTAACGGCACGCTACGAAGCGGCGCGGGATCGCGTTGCCGCCCTGCTTAACGCCCCCTCCGGCAAGAATATCGTCTGGGCCCGGGGCACCACCGAAGCCATTAATATGGTCGCCCAGTGTTACGCCCGTCCGCGTCTGAAGGCGGGAGATGAGATCATCGTCAGCGTAGCCGAACATCACGCCAACCTGGTGCCGTGGCTGATGGTGGCGGAGCAGACCGGGGCGCGCATCGTTCAGCTGCCGCTGGCGGCCAACGGCGTGCCGGACGTTGAGCAGCTTGATGAGCTGATCACCCCGCGCAGCCGCATTCTCGCCCTCGGTCAGATGTCTAACGTGACCGGCGGCTGTCCGGATCTGGCTCGCGCCATTGCTTACGCCCATAGCGCAGGCATGGTGGTTGTGGTCGACGGCGCCCAGGGGGCGGTGCACTTCCCCGCCGACGTGCAGAAACTGGGGATCGACTTCTACGCCTTCTCCGGCCATAAGCTATATGGCCCGACCGGTATCGGCGTGCTCTACGGCAAAGCCAGCCTGCTGGATGAGATGTCGCCCTGGCTGGGCGGCGGCAAGATGATTGCCGAGGTGACCTTCAACGGCTTTACGACCCAGCCGGTGCCCTATCGTCTGGAAGCAGGTACGCCAAACGTTGCCGGGGTGATTGGCCTCTGCGCCGCGCTGGAGTGGCTGGAGGGAGTCGATATCGTGCAGGCCGAGAGCTACAGCCGCGGCCTGGCGACGCTGGCCGAAGAGGCGCTGGCCCAGCGTCCGGGTTTCCGCTCGTTCCGCTGCCAGGACTCCAGCCTGCTGGCGTTTGATTTTGCCGGGGTCCATCACAGCGATATGGTCACCCTGCTGGCGGAGTACGGCATCGCCCTGCGCGCCGGACAGCACTGCGCCCAGCCGCTGCTGGCAGCCCTTGGCGTGAGCGGGACGCTGCGCGCCTCGTTTGCGCCTTACAACACAAAAGCCGACGTCGACGCGCTGGTTAACGCCGTCGATCGCGCCCTTGAGATACTGGTGGATTAATGACTAGCCCTGCTTTTGCCGGACACCCGTTTGGCACCGCCGTCACCGAAGAGACGCTAAAAAAGACCTTTGGCCCGCTGACCCAGTGGGAGGACAAGTATCGCCAGCTGATTATGCTCGGCAAACAGCTGCCGCCCCTGTCGGAGGAGCTGAAAGCGCAGGCTCGAGAGATCCCCGGCTGTGAAAACCGCGTCTGGCTCGGCCATACCCGATCGGCGACGGGAAAAATGCACTTCTTTGGCGACAGCGAGGGGCGCATCGTGCGCGGCCTGCTGGCGGTGCTGTTGACCGCCGTCGAGGGGAAAAGCGCCGAGTCGTTGCTGGGGAGCGATCCGCTGGCGCTGTTTGATGAGCTGGGGCTGCGTGCCCAGCTCAGCGCCTCGCGGACACAGGGCCTGGCGGCGCTGAGCGAGGCGGTGGTTGAGGCGGCACGTCAAGTGTGACAACGCCGGGTGGCGGCTTCGCCTTACCCGGCCTACGAAACCCGGGCTGCTTTTGCCATCATCTTCTTCAGCGCATGGGAGACCGCCACGAAGCCAAAGGTGGCGGTAACCATCGTAGCCGCGCCGAAGCCGGAGGCGCAGTCCATCCGCTTCGGCCCTTCTGCCGTGCTCTTCATGGCACAGACCGAGCCGTCTGCCTGCGGGTAGACCAGCGCCTCGGTAGAGAAGACGCAGTCCACGCCCAGCTTGCCCTTGCTGTTTTTCACTACGCCAAAGTCGCTTTTCAACCGCTCGCGCAGCTTGGCCGCCAGCGGATCCTGAATCGTCTTCGCCAGATCGCTGACCTGAATCTGCGTCGGATCGATCTGCCCACCCGCGCCGCCGGTGGTCACCAGCGGAATTTTATACCGGCGGCAGTAGGCGATCAGCGCCGCCTTGGGACGCACGCTGTCGATCGCGTCGATGACGTAGGTGAAGTCTTTGTTCAGCAGCGTCGCCACGTTGTCGGCGGTCACAAAGTCGTCCACCACCGTCACCAGACACTCGGGGTTGATCTGGCGAATACGATCCGCCATCACCTCAGCCTTGGCCAGCCCAACGCTGTCGCGCAGGGCGTGGATCTGCCGGTTAGTATTGGTCACGCAGACGTCATCCATGTCGATCAGCGTGATGGCGCCAATGCCGGTGCGGGCCAACGCCTCCGCCGCCCAGGAGCCGACGCCGCCAATGCCGACTACGCAGATATGCGCGCGGGCAAACAGCGCCAGCGCCTCTTCACCATATAACCGCGCCGTGCCGCCAAAACGCTGACGCCAGGCATCGCTGATTACCACAGACATAAGACCTCAAAGAGTAAAATTGGGCGCGCAGATTAGCACACTCAGCCGCTAAAGACGTTACCGGTTCCTGCCCCCGGCGCGTTTTTCAGTACCCATACGCGGCCGTAGTGGTTATACCAGCCTGCACGGTGTCCGGCGTCAGGACCAATCCCCTGATAGATATCAAAGTGCTGGCCCTTAATTGCGCCACCCACGTCGAGGGCGACCATCAGGCGCAGCTCATATTGACCGTTAAACTTGCCGTTGTTATCCAGCAGCGGGACCTCTGCCAGCAGCGTGGTACCTGCCGGGATAATGCTGCGATCGGAAGCTACCGAGGCGCGGCCAATCAGCGGCACGGCGCTCGCGCCTTTCACTGGCGCATAGGACTGCGGTTTGAAGAAGACAAATGAAGGATTCTGCTCCAGCAGCTCCTGCACCTCCGCCGGACTGTGGGTTTCGCCCCAGTGGCGGATCGCCTGCATCGACATATCCTCGCGCTTCACTTCACCACGATCGATCAGCACTTTACCGATGCTGCGGTAGGCGTGGCCGTTTTTACCGCCGTAGCTGAAGAAGTTAAGCGGGCTGCCGTCGCCAAAATCGATATAGCCGCTGCCCTGCACGTCCATAATAAAGTTGTCCATCAGCGAGTTGCTGTAGGCCAGGACATAGCTGTCGCTGAGTGCGCCGGCGTAGATCTCTGCCCGGGACGGCAGGCGACCGCGCTTGGGCGGCATGCGGTAGATAGGATACTGGAACTCGCCCTGCCGGGTATGGCGGGCCTGCACGACCGGCGTGTAGTAGCCGGTAAACTGAACGTTGCCATAGTTATCGGTGCCGTTCATCTGCCAGGCATCAATACCGTACTGGCGCAGAGTGCGGGTGTCACCCCCGGCACGCAACCACTCCTGAACCGCACTGTAGATGCCGCTCTGATTGCCATAGAGGCGCGGCGAGGCGCTGCGGATCTCGCTAACCTGCAGGGCAAAGTCACCGCCATTAATAGGGGCACCCACCGCATCAGGCTGGTTTACCAGGGTGAAAGGCTGGGTTAATTTTCCGTCATCATACTGCTGACCGCGATCGGTCGGTTTCGAGGAGCAGGCGGCAAGCAAGGCCAGCGCTGCGCCTGTAAGGAGGTATTTCGACCAACGTCCTTTCATTGTCTCTCATCTTTTTGGTTAACCAGGGGGCGTGATGAAGATAACAAACCAGTTTCGCTAATGAAATGCGATCGGAAGACTTAAGTCCAACTCCGCTCAAAAAACATGCAGATTGTGCCATTTTTATGCAGATACTTTCATTATTTAACAATTTTCTCGAAAAAGGGTTGCGCCAAAGAGCGAGCGGAGTATAGTGCGCATCCACGGACGCGGGGTGGAGCAGCCTGGTAGCTCGTCGGGCTCATAACCCGAAGGTCGT
>NZ_DAMBWA010000012.1:131097-131225 GCF_032052675.1 Pseudescherichia sp. | reverse complement strand
ACAGTAAGCGTCGGCATGGTTCTAGCGAACAGATGTCACCGACAGAATATGAAAACCAGTATTATCAACGGCTCGGAAGTGTCTAGATTATCCGTGGCGATTCACGACCATTTCCTATCACTATCACT
>NZ_DAMBWA010000012.1:122548-130997 GCF_032052675.1 Pseudescherichia sp. | reverse complement strand
GTCACTGTCACTGTCACTGTCACTGTCACTGTCACTGTCACTGTCACTGTCACTGTCACTGATAGGCGTGATTTTACATCTGTATTTTTTCGCGTGTCCACAATAAAGTGTCAAAAAATTTCCCTTATGCGAAAAAATTCATATCCAGACCCAAACCGACCATTGATTCCGATTTGTTCCGGCCAAATCTGGTATCCATCGGAATCCGTAATCCGACACCCGCGTTTTTCACTTTTAAAACAATGGACAAGACTTTCTCCTGATAATCCATCCTCCGCAAACGTAATGCCATGGTAAGACTGAGAAGGCGGATGAGTAAAATAAAAGAACTGCTCGCCTTAAATTTGACTGCCACCTGTTCAACAGGGGCATCTCAGCCTGTCGGAATATCGGGTGTAGCACCGTATCTGATGTAGCCACCCGCTTCAGGGGAAGCCAACTGGCGTGGCCCCTGCCGGAATAGCTGCTTGAAGCGTTGCTCTATACCGGACTTGCCAGCGAAAGTCATAAACGGATTTACGGTCTTAAACCCATGTTGCCGACAGCAATAAGAGCTGTAGTGCCGTCAGCTCACTTACAGGTCAGAGTACTGCGCCAGAACGATATTCGAACTGACTCTGTTCTGACGCCTGAACCCAGTAGTTATCGTGACACGATATAGACCCAGCCGTTACAGC
The DNA here is from genome assembly GCF_032052675.1 of Pseudescherichia sp. NCBI lineage: Bacteria > Pseudomonadati > Pseudomonadota > Gammaproteobacteria > Enterobacterales > Enterobacteriaceae > Pseudescherichia > Pseudescherichia sp. The sequence goes on along the minus strand of NZ_DAMBWA010000012.1, from coordinate 130,320 downwards.
GTGGGCATTTCTTACCGCCGAAGTAAGTATATTCGCACCGGGTACAACGCCAGTTTCGGGTCCGAGCGTTCTGCGGCCCCCGGAAATCCGAATTCCGCTCTCGTCTGTCAGCATGCCTTACCGGTGCAGCTCGCCGTGGTGGACTTATCGCGTATCGGCAGCCCTGATTGTTAAGCCTCTCTCTCCGGTTGCGGCGGGCATGGACAAATATCTCCTTCCCCGAAGCAACCTCCTGAATAATCACCTCAGTATGGCAGGAATCACACAGCAAACGCCCTCGGTAGTGGTAAGGGACTTGCTGTACGGTCACCCATTCACCGTCTTCGGTGATGGCGTGTTCAACCGGTCTAAACTGCATCATGGCACCGCTCCCGCCTCAGATAGAACCATCCCCCGGCGATAAACACTGCTCGTTGTGGTACGCATATCATTCCACCTCGTTGCTGATAACTTCGGTGCTGTGGTCGCCAGTACGGCAGGTCAGGCAGTACCGTTCACCGTGGTAATCGCTGTCACAGCCGTTACAGTGCCAGTCGGCCTTACGTACCAGTGGTAAGACGTCTGGCACATAGCGACGTAGCATGCGTATCCGTCGCGCTTCTTTCGGTTCCAGATGCACATACGGACAGTAGTAACGTACGTTCTCCGTCAGGTCTTCCCATGTGTGTTCAAACCACGGACGGTTGGTGGCCCATTCCGGGTGAAATACCAGTGCACTACCGCAAAGATGACAGAAGTAGTGGTCGTACGGGTAAATCTGTGCAGTTGTCGCGCCCGTGAAGTGTTGATTGCCGTCAAGCGCGATAAAAGATTTTGCGTAAATCGTCATAATATTAGTCCCTTGCCGGACGACGTGCAGACGTAAGCCGTCCCGGAGAGGGCAGCAGTGCAGGTCATACGACTGATGGCGTTAAATTAGATGAGAGATGTGATTGCGTTCGATAGATTACTGACGGGACTGTGCAATGCGTTGCTGTAGCCAGGCTTCCACCTCGCTTTTAAGCCAGCGGGAGGCTCTGCCCATTTTTATTGGCTGTGGAAAATCACCTTCGCTTATCAGTTTGTAAAACCATTTATCGGTCAGACCGGTAAAGGCAGTAATGAATTTCATGTCGACCATCTGGTCATTAAGCAGGGATGTATTTTCCGATATCATGATGAGTTCTCTCCGGATATATTAAGGGAGAGCCGTACGCAGAAAGTCATTATTCTCACTGGTATTGCTCATCAGATATCTGCCTGCCGTAATTAATCACTTTCGGACCGCTTTCTTGGTCTCCCGCTCCGGCTCCTCGCGGGTATTACGCTGAACCGGCAATGGATGCCATCAGGTTTCTGCGCTGTCTTTGCCAGATAGCTGAGAATGTATTTCATGGCATTGATACCCATATCGTCATTGTATTCAGTCATCTCTTCACTTCTGAATTTATAATGGGACTGTGGAGTACACCGGTGAGCGTATCCCTCATTGTCAGTGATGCTTTTCCATCGTGTCTCTATCTCCTGAAATACCGGCCAGGCTTTATTACGTAACTGCGCATTGATAAATATTGCACAGTGAGCATGGTAGCGATGGTCCGCTCCATATTCTGCCACCCAAGTATAACCGGCAATACCGTTCATACCGGTTAACCGGTGTTCCAGCTGAACCATATCGGCACACAGGCCATGAATATCCTGGTGAGTGAATGCAGCCGATTCTTTAAGATAGGCGAAATCAATTCTCAGCAGAATAAGCTTTGAATATCTGCTGAAAAGGCTATCAACATGGTCATGTAATTGACCTTCCAGTTCAGGACAAGTCGAATAGTTAGAATTGGTGATGCAGTTTGTTCTCATTGGTCATTCCTCATCATGTCGTTTCATGAACATGTGAGGAGACCGTAAGTTTTAAACTGCTTAATATCATGAAGCCAGATGGATATGTTTGTGCGGGTAAATAGTTATAACAGAATGGGTATATAGCAGAATAACAGTAATAACCTTATTTCTTCATAACTTCCCCGGACGTTGGGTCAGGGTATCCAGGAATGAGATTTTATTGTTCTTCTGACACCATCAGGTATCTGAGAGAACGGTGAGCGTCATATTCCTGCAGAACTGCATGGTGGGTGATATCGTAATATTTAAATCAAAAACCCCCTCACGGGGAACTGACCTCTACAATGAGGTACTGTTTCGCCATTCAAATCTGTCACGCTAAATTTTCGGTAAAATTTCGATAACTTCGTGATAAAACAACGATGAAATCACGCAAGATGATGATAAAATCACGGTGTGATTTATCTTTGAATGGGTGGTTGTAAATGAATTGTTATGATTACGTTTCAGAAAAAGACATCAGAAAATGCCGGTTTTATGTCCGTTATATGGAGAACCGGGAGCGCTCACGAATAAGAGTTAGCACGAATTTTGACTGGGAAAATAATTCCGGAAACGTGTGGGAGACAAATACATGGATTAATAATGAGCTTGACTCTTATTTCAGAAGAAGAGATGTGAAATATATAAACGACTTCGTTGATGAAATGGAAGCCTTATGCAAGGATGAGATATTACCCCTTGAGGAATTCAACTGGTTCAGGCATGACAAAAGGATTTGCCTGTGGTTATGGCGTGAGAGTTCTGCTTATCGAGGGTGGCGTGATCATGCATTCCCGGACCATCGCGGGAGATTTGAAGCTCTTGTCGAATACTTTGATGTAAAAGGCCTTGGCGGTAATAAGAAAAGAGAACTCCTTGATGACTACAAGGATGACTGGCAAAGAAAGGGGAATACAGAGGATCCCTTTAGCAAGGAAAATTCTGAAACAATAAATTATCTCTGGAATTATACAGTAAAACTGCATGGCAATATCAACCGATATTTTTCACCCATTAGTGATGACGACAGAAAAATATGCCTTACCGGTTTTTATGACTGCATCCTTGATACACCGGAGAAAAAAGAGTTGTTTTTGCGAAAAATGAAAAGTGCACTATCTTCGCATAAGCATCGTGAGAAAGCAGGCAAAGGCAATATCAATAAGAAGTTTTTACTGTCTCTTGAAAATGACAAAAAGCTGAATGACATGATCGCAATTTCCGGTATGAAACGTGATGACTTTATGAATCGTCTGATTGCCAGCGAATATGAAAGACGTGCGGCAGAATTTAACTAATTCTCCGATGTATATTACCCCGTCGAACGACTGAGGAGTACCGCTGTATTCCTCTTTTTATAATTCTTCACAAAGACAATATATCCGATTGAAAATCCTACGCAAAAAAGCTTACACGCCCATGAACGCCTATCATGGAATGTGGTTTCCTGAACACGGCCCTCAACCTCTGTCATAAAACAATCACCGTACAGAGGCGCTATTCACCCTCCATACATTCCCTTTCCCGTTCAGGATAAACACTCACAGTGAGATACTGGTATTTATTTTTTGGCAAAATCAAGAACCTAAAAAATTAACATTTTAAATATTTTTAAAATATATATTACGCATCTGAACCCCCTGGTATTCCTCATCAATAGGAGCTATTCGCCTGTACTCCGGCCTGTTCTGATGCTCCGTGAACAATTTGTACATCCGCAACAGAATACATTCAGTTCACTGGAATAAATGTCATCATTGGACATACCTATCCCCTCCATTCACCACCGACTCTGTCAATAAATAAGGAGTAAAGTAACCATGCAACATTCCGCTTTCTACCGGAAGCGCATTTCATGAATACTGCTGACCACTGGCCTGTTGTGCCTGCCACTGACCGGTCAGGCCAGTTTCAGTGACTTTGCCACATTTAAACTGGTCAGCCAGAGAGGCGCCCCGGCTCAACAGGGACAAAAAATCTGTACCTACGAGGATATCGTCAATCATACCCGCGTTGAATTAACACTTCCGTATATCTGCTGGCCCATGGCATTTCAGAATCGCACAGACGGCCAGTTTTACGACCCTATCTACTGAGCAGTACCTTTGTATTTTTGCTCCGGTTTCTGCCTGTTGTACCGTTATTTAACACCCCCGCCTTTCCGGAAAACCGGGAGGGCTTTTTTATTCACTCAACGTAAGGAACTAAAAATGAAGTGTCCCCACTGTGGTTCATCCAGCACGCAGAAAAGAAATCTTGGCCGAAAAATGGGAGGAAGTGTTGGTGCCATTGCCGGTGGCATGGCCGGTATAACCGGTGGTGCTGAGAGTGCTGCGCTCGGTGCCGCTGCCGGCTCGCTTATTCCGGGTGTTGGTACTCTGGCCGGAGGTGTTATTGGTTTTTTAGTCGGTATGGGAAGCGGTGCCGCCCTCGGTGCTGTCGCTGGTGAAAGCCTGGATAAGGAGGTATTCGATGAATATATCTGCCACGCCTGCTCGCTGACCTTTAATCATGAAGAAAGCTGAGATAAAAACGCAGGATTAATTCCCGTATCCCGGAAAGAAAAAACACCACGAACCTTTCCTGCGTCACCACACCGACAGGCCATGTTCCCGCAAGGGGACATGGCCTTTTCATTTATCTCATTTTATCCGGAGTCTCAATGAAATTAGCCAGCCGTTTTGGTGCGGTGAACCTTGTTCGCCGTGACCGCCCGTTAACCCGTGATGAACTCGCGCACTATGTGCCGAGTGTGTTCAGTGAAGAAAAACATGCATCCCGCAGTGAACGCTATACCTGCATACCCACCATCACCCTGCTGGATAACCTGCAGCGGGAAGGCTTTCAGCCGTTCTTCGCCTGCCAGACCCGTGTGCGCGACCAGGGCAAACGTGAACACACAAAACACATGCTGCGCCTGCGCCGTGAAGGCCAGATTACCGGTAAACAGGTCCCGGAAATCATTCTGCTCAACAGCCATGACGGCTCCAGCAGCTATCAGATGCTGCCGGGACTGTTCCGCGCGGTGTGCCAGAACGGGCTGATTTGCGGTGAGTCCTTTGGTGAGGTCCGCGTGCCCCATAAGGGGGATGTCGTCGGGAAAGTCATTGAAGGGGCTTATGAAGTGCTGGGGGTGTTTGACCGGGTGGAGGAAAAACGGGATGCGATGCAGTCACTGCTGTTGCCGCCGCCCGCACAGCAGGCCCTGGCGAAAGCCGCCATCACGTACCGGTTCGGGGAGGAGCATCAACCGGTCACCGAAACGCAAATCCTGTCGCCACGCCGCTGGCAGGATGAGAGCCACGACCTGTGGACCACGTATCAGCGCATACAGGAAAACCTGATAAAAGGCGGACTGTGCGGGAAAAACACGCAGGGTAAACGCATGCACACCCGGGCCGTGAAAGGTATCGACAGCGATGTGAAGCTTAACCGTGCCCTGTGGGTGATGGCGGAAAACATGCTGTCACTGTGCTCATAGCCGCCGTAATTTCTTCACGTGTCCTCATACCTGTCATCTATCCCTGTGTCCGTCTGACACGCTGATTTTTAAAATATTACGGAGAAACACCATGAACAACACCGGGTACCCCTTTCCGGCGGATGCCGCCTGCCGCGAATTGTCTGCACTTTACGTCTCTGTCGTCCCCGAACATGAACGCCAGGATTTCTGGCGGCGGCACTTCGGGACCGTCCCGCCGTGGTTATCGCCGGAGCTGACTATCCTGAGCTGGTTCAGTCGCCTGTGCCGGGGGTACAGCGGCGGCTACTGGCATTTTTACACCCTCAGTAACGGCGGTGTGTTTATGGCGCCGGACAGCCAGGAGACGTATGACCTGTACTGTAAGTCAAACGGTAACCGTGCCACGCTGGGCGGCGAATCGGCTGGCATTGCCGCCTGCCTGATGACGTACAGCCACCTGTCCTTTGTCACCGCCCGGGGTGACATGGCAGAGCATTACTACCGCCTTCACGACTACGCACTTCGCCACCCGGAATCCCGGGGTATCCTGACCCTCACTGACTGAGAAAACCGCCATGTCTGAATTATTACTGACAGCCCTGTCGGGGATGCCCCCGGCGTCCCTGCGCATCGTGAAACTCGCCTTACGCTTACTCGACCGGCATCTCAGAACGCCCGGTCAGTCGCTGACCTCCAGCCATGCCGTCCGGGACATGCTGCGCCTGCAGATGGCCGGGTTGGAGCGCGAGGTCTTTATGGTGTTTTACCTCGACAACCAGCACCGCCTGCTGGAAAGCGAAACGGTCTTTCTCGGCACGATTAACCAGACTGAAGTTCACGCACGTGAAATCGTCAAAGGGGCACTGCGTCACAACGCCGCCGCCGTCATCCTGGCCCATAACCATCCTTCCGGCTGTACTGACCCGAGCCACGCCGACAGAACCATCACACAACGACTGATACAGGCGCTCGGGCTGGTTGATGTCCGCGTGCTGGACCACCTCATTGCGGGGCGCGGCGACATTCTGTCCTTTGCCGAGCACGGGCTGCTGTGAAGGCCCTGGCCATAAACGTTATCCACTTCCGGAGTAATAACTCATGACATTAACCACATCCCCGCCATGGGGACTGCGCCACGACATCACCCCCTGCTTTGGTGCCCGCCTGGTCCAGGAGGGAAACCGCCTGCATTACCTGGGGGACAGGCCGGGCTCTACGGCACGTTCTCTTCCCTGCAGTTACGTGCGCTGGACCGCAGCTTTCCGGCATTTATCCGACAGATGGAAGCCGCGCTGCGTACCGGCGAACTGGACCCGCATAAGGCACATCAGACGGGAAAAGGACGGCCTGATTTGCGAGGCCGACACGCGGGGAAGCTGTGGTTATGTTTACGTTTCTGTTTATCCGGCTCCACAGCCAGCATAAAGGAGGCAGAAATGCCTGTCCCCATTGAACACCTGAATGGCTTATGGCGGGAACTGAAGAACATCGCCGTCATTGAGGAAGAAGGCACCCTGGTTATCCGTGACGCATTTATTCACTTCCCTGCCGGTACGCCGGTCCTGGATATCTGGGTCTGGTTCGAAGACAGCAACAGCGCGTTTGTGGTTGCCCGGATGCTGTACGGCTGACCCGACATACTGCCCCTTCTGACATTCATTCCACGAGGATTACGTATGAAACACATCACTGCACCGGCCACGGTGCCGGTGTCCCCGTGCCTGTCGTCCGTACAGGTATGGCAGACCTTACTGACTTATCTGCTAAATAAACATTACGGGCTCATCCTGAATGACACGCCGTTCTGTGATGACCGTGTCATCCGCGAACATATCGACGCCGGTATCACGCTGGTGGATGCCGTGAATTTCCTGGCTGAGCGCCATGACCTGGTGCGCACGGACAGGCATGGATTCGCATGGCTGGAACAGTCGCCGTTTTTAACCACGCTGGACGTTTTATGGGCAAGACTCGCAACCGGATTAAAAACGGTTTACACAAAACCCGGTATAAAGGAGGAAAGAATATGAAGCTCATGACCCGCTGTCTGAGCGTTCATATCAGCCAGCATCAACAATCAGCCGACTGCGAAGATGAGCTGTTCAGGATAAAGTATTTCCAGAAAGTCAGCGGCCACGTTATCTTTAAAAGGCCAGATCTGGTTGATAAAATGAATGAGATTCTCGCGAGGTATTATCCCTCAGCTTTGCCATCCCGTTCCTGAATACGATCCCTTTTTACTATCATTCAGGAATGAGGGTATAAATGAGGGTACAAAAACAACCACATTAAAAATATTATTTAAATATCAATATATTGATTATCATCATCGATTCCGAGTCCGGCACCACTATTCTTAACCCTCGCCTTTGGCGGGGGTTTTTTCGTTCTGGGGAACGGACTCTCCATCGAACTGCGTTCGATTATTCGCCGCAGGCGGCTCACC
>NZ_DAMBWA010000012.1:24803-122448 GCF_032052675.1 Pseudescherichia sp. | reverse complement strand
TTTGTCCGAGTCCGGGCACCACTATTCTTAACCCTCGCCTTTGGCGGGGGTTTTTTCGTTCCGGGGAACGGACTCTCCATCGAACTGCGTTCGATTATTCGCCGCAGGCGGCTCACCCCTTCGGGGCCAGCGCAAGCGCTGTTCAAAAACGCTCCCGGCGTTTTTGTCCGAGTCCGGGCACCACTATTCTTAACCCTCGCCTTTGGCGGGGGTTTTTCGTTCCGGGGAACGGACTCTCCATCGAACTGCGTTCAATGACTCGTCACGTCCCCGCGACTCGCCCTGCTTCTGCCATCCCGCCTCAGCATTTCTCTTGAGCAGTTACCGACCTTTAAAAAAACCTCAATATTGCTGTGTGTTTATTTGCGCTAAGTATTCAGGCTGCTTTTTTGCGCAGGTTCAACGCTGTTTCCTGTATATCATATACAGGCCTCGGCCCTGGACGATCGATACGAAAAAAAATCCATTAACCCCCTGATTTTAATAGAGGAAAGCATTGGTTAAATCATAACCGCAACAATAGATCGGGCGCATATATAAATAACACAGTAACTAAATTATAATTCTTTAACATCCGGTCGATATATGAGGTCAGAATGCGGTTAATTGTTATGCTGTTAAGCTTTATGCTCTTCACACCGGTCTGGGCAGGCGAGCTTTCCAGACCTGCCGGTAAAGTCCTTTTAACGCTGTCTGGTAATATCAAAAATACCAATGAAGGTGGAAAAGCCGTCTTTGATCTCGCTAGCCTTGAGAAACTGGGTATGGTCAGCTTTCAGACGACGTCTCCCTGGTATGATGGGCGCACTACCTTTACGGGTATCCCACTACAAAAGCTCATGGACTATGTCGGGGCGAAAGGTTCTGTTGTTAAGGTCACTGCGCTCAATGACTACACCACTGAAATCCCTCTCAGTGATTTTAAGAAACACAATGTCATCCTTGCTGTAAAAATCAACGGAGAATATATGCGCATCCGTGATAAAGGCCCGTTATTTGTTGTTTACCCTTATGACAGCAAGCCGGAGCTAAATAATCAGATCTATTATTCAAGATCGGCCTGGCAGGTCAGTAGAATGAATATTGAGTAAGGGGTCAGAAGACCAACATGAACAGAATTCTGGCTGGCATCATCTGTTTCCTTTTTATATCTACCGGATATATCTCCTTTCTTGTGCATGAAAGGCAACAAGAGTTGCAAAAATTGACCCACTACGCCGCTGCGTGGTCTGCTGCACAGATAGTCTCAGAGTATTATCGGCTTGAATCGATGCTTGGCCTTTACACTATCGATGAGACGATGCCGCTGGATGATGTGCGTATGCGTCTCGATCTTATGCTCAGCCAGAGCGATTTAATGAAAGAAGGTGATCTGAGGAATTATATAGAGAGTAATAAGGCCCATCATACTCTGGCTTTACAGCTTGAGAAGACGCTTGAGTATCTGGATCTTCATCTTGAGAAAATGAACCGCTCAGAACTCCAGGACTATCTGAAAAAAATGCAGACGCTTAATGCCCAGCTGGGGAGTCTGTCATCCGGCGCTTTAGATAAAGATATCAACCTGATTAATGACGCCAATCTCAAAATCAAAGCGCTGTACTATATCTACTCAGCCACATCGTTATTGCTGCTCATAATGAGTGCGATACTTGGCGTACTGGTATTTTATCAAAACAGAAATATTCTGAAGACACATCTTCAGGTGCAGAATCTTGCTGATGCACTGCAAGAATCTAAAGAAAAACTGCAAGCCCAAAATGCAAAGTTGGAGTATGACATCTTCCATGACTCACTGACACAGATGAATAACCGCCATTTTTTCTGGGGGAATTTGAATGAAACCATCGAGAGCGCAGTAAAAAACAATAATTCTGTGGTTGTGATGTTGTTTGATTTGGATCGATTCAAAGAGGTCAATGATACGTATGGTCATGATGTCGGCGATATGTTATTACGCCAGATATCAGACCGCCTGATTTCGATGGGCCTGATTTCCGATACGCTTTCCCGTTTAGGCGGTGATGAGTTTGCGTTTATCTCGAGTGGCCTGACGGAGAGTTGTGCCGTTTCACTAGCGCAAAATATAATCGATGCTATCAGCCAGCCCTACACGCTTTATAATACGATTATCAATATAACCACCAGTGTCGGCATTGTTATCTCAGACACTGAACGCCGCTCCGACTATCTCTACAAATTTGCCGATCTGGCTCTTTATGAAGCCAAAAATGAAGGCGCGGGTAAGATAAAAGTCTTCCGCCAGTGGATGTTAGAAAAACTGCAAGAAAGCCGCACCCTTGAGCATGATATGGCACAGGCGTTAGTGAACAAGGAGTTCGTGGTTTACTATCAGCCTATTGTCGATTCATTCAGCCGGGAAATTTACAGCTATGAAGCCCTTATTCGTTGGCTGCATCCTCTGAAGGGCCTCCTGTCGCCGGACAGCTTTATTCCTGTGGCTGAGAAAACAGGAATGATTAACGAGATGGGGAAATCGGTGCTTGAAATAGCCTGCCGGGAGGCCGCCTCCTGGGCGATCCCAGCTAAAATTTCAGTGAATGTCTCTCCTGTTCAACTAAGCAGCGAAGCCTTTGCTGGGATAGTGCTGTCCATTCTGAACGAAACGGGACTCCCCGCTGAGCGTCTTGAACTGGAAGTGACTGAATCCTCTCTCTTTATAGAGAGCACTACGCCGATGAATACGCTTAACATGCTGCGAGGACTGGGGGTGAAGATCTCCATCGATGATTTTGGTACCGGTTATTCTTCTCTTTCGCGCCTCAGCAAACTTGCCTTCGATAAAATCAAAATAGACAAGTCCTTCGTGCATTCGATATCAACACAGGAAGACGCCCTTAATATCATCAGGCTCATCACCGGCATGGCAAAATCCCTCAATATGAAGGCCGTTGCGGAAGGTGTTGAAACGAAGGAGCAGCTGGAAAGCCTTCAGATGCTGGGCTGTGATTTCTCACAAGGCTATCTGTTCGGTAAACCTCAGCCTTATGTAGATGAGAAAATCAAAAACGGTTAAAGGGAAAATGTGCTCCCTGCCTGTGAATTCATAGCGCAGCACAGGCATGACCGCTATCTCTGCTGCCTACGCTATATAAAGGGCGGCCTTAAAGCGTTCTGACGCATCAAAAACTGTGTGCCTCTGAAAGGTGCGCTATGTCATCACACATCTCTTGTAACTCATTGATCAACCTTGCCACATGGAAACCGTCGCACACAGAGTGATGTACCAGAACGGCGAGAGGCAATAATGTTTTTTCACCTTGTTTGTAGTATTTCCCGAGAGTGAACATGGGGGAAAAAAAGTTCTTCATATGAGCTACATTGGTATTAAAGCTGGTAAAACTTACCCAAGGAATAGCTGATATAAAAAATACATTTTCCCGCGATTCCGCCTTAGGCCAATAAGAGAGGTTATCACAATACGTTGTGGTGTCTTCAGAATAAATTTTTTGGAAGTGATGAATATTGCCATCGTAGTGACTCCATAATGAAGAAAAAGTCTCGGTTTCTTTATGGAAAATCGTGTAGCTTGGATGAACCTCATTCCATATAACAAGCGCATTATCCTTTATGGCCATACGGAACTCCGCATGATTGTTTACGACTTTAGAAAGAAGAAAAATAAGAGTAGGATAAAATTTCCAGCCAGCTTGCTTTATATGCTTTAGCAGCGCGGTAATATCCAGCAGGACGGTTTGGTTAAAGGTACATTGGGCAAACGACTGAAATACCTCAAAATGCTCCCTTCTTGCCCAACGAGACATGTCAACAGGCGTATATTCCGGGGTTGTTTTTTCCATTTTTTAACCTTTGATTATAAATTATCTATCAGACGTCAATCTAATTTTTTGTGTATTAAAAAAAATATATGGCCCAACCCGTTTTGGCAGAGAGCGCATTTTTGAGAGTAGCGCATCCTTATGCTCGCGGGAAGGAGACCTAAAACATTTAGTATATCAGATACTAAAAGTAGAGTGCTTGAATCCTTACCCTTTAGAACGAGCTTTAACATCCCCGTGTCTTTGGTTCGGTGACTCGTCGCATCCCTGCGACTCGCCTGCGGGCCAGCGCAAGCGCTGTCTGCTCCGAAAACCTATTTATTTATCTGCTGCGCGGATTTTAAGTGCTGTTCAACGACTGGCGTATGCGCGTCGGCCAGGGCCTTCACATCCGGATCCTTGATCATTTTGGCATCGCTCTGCAGCTTCGACAGCACCATCTGGTGATCCTTGGTACCGGCGTTTTCCATATACATCTTGTCAAATGCGTCACCGCTCTGCTTTTCCAGATTGGCGGCCATAGTCTTATGCATGGCATCCGGCTCAGTCGGCAGCGTTACGCCTTTTTGTTGGGCGACCGCCTGTACTTTGGTCAAGGCACCGCCGTGGTCATTAACCATCTGCTGAGCGAATGCTTTGACTTCGCTGCTTTGGGCTTTGCTCAGCGCGATCTTGGCGGCAGCGATTTCATTGATGTTGGCCTGCGCCATGTCCTTCAACGCTTTTTCGTCACCAGAGTCGAGCTTGGCAATCGAGCCGGTCTGGCCTACGGTGTTACTCTGCGCAGCGCTCGTCGTCTGGGCTTGTACGCCTACAGCGCTGAACATAGCGGCTGCTACCGATATGGCCAGCAGCCCTTTCAAGGTTTTACTCTTTTGCATGTTATTCTCCAGATGGTCATGGGTACGGTTTGTGTGAGGTAATTAACCGTGCGCAGCCTTGTAGATAAATGACAACTGCAATGGTCAGTATAGTGGATGAACGATTTAAGGCCGCAGGTTAACGCCGTTACCCTCTCTCCATTCCATCAATTTATTTGACCAATTCCGTTAAACAAATGGCATTTATTCTCACTATGTAACGCGTAAAGTAGGCGTATCGAAAGCAGGCCCCGGTCTGCCGCCTATTTCTCTGAAGCTGGGATAAACGCCATGAAAAAGATCGGATTTTTGTCATTTGGTCACTGGACGCCATCGCCGCAGTCCGGAACCCGTTCGGCCGCTGACGCGCTGCTGCAATCCATCGATCTGGCCGTTGCCGCCGAAGAGCTGGGCGCGGATGGCGCCTATTTCCGGGTGCACCACTTTGCCCGCCAGCTCGCCTCCCCCTTCCCGCTGCTGGCAGCCGTGGGCGCGAGAACCCGCCGGATTGAAATCGGTACCGGCGTGATCGACATGCGCTATGAGAACCCGCTCTATATGGCGGAAGATGCCGGTGCGGCGGATTTAATCTCTGGCGGCCGGTTGCAGCTGGGTATCAGCCGTGGCTCTCCGGAGCAGGTGATCGATGGCTGGCGCTATTTTGGTTATGCCCCGTCCGAAGGAGAAAATGAGTCGGATATGGCCCGCCGCCACACCGAGGTGCTGCTGGACGTGCTGCGTGGCGAAGGCTTTGCCAAGCCTAATCCACAGCCGATGTTCCCGAATCCGCCGGGCCTGCTGCGCCTTGAGCCGCACTCGGAGGGTCTGCGGGATCGTATCTGGTGGGGCGCCGGTTCGAATGCCACCGCCGTCTGGGCCGCGAAACTGGGCATGAACCTGCAAAGCTCGACGCTGAAGGACGATGAGACAGGCGAACCGTTCCATATTCAGCAGGCAAAACAGATCCGGGCCTATCGCGAAGCCTGGGCAGACGCGGGCCATACCCGTACGCCACGCGTCTCGGTTAGCCGCAGCATTTTTGCCCTGATGGATGAGCGCGACCGAATGTACTTCGGTTCAAGCCGTAACGAAAGCGACAGCATCGGGTTCCTCGATGAGAAAACGCGGGCGATTTTCGGACGTAGCTATGCCGCAGAGCCTGAAAAGCTGATCGCGCAGCTAAAGCAGGACGAGGCGATCGCCGAAGCGGATACCCTGCTGCTGACCGTGCCTAATCAGCTCGGCGTGGAGTACAACGCCCATGTTATCGAGTCCATCCTGAAGCACGTGGCGCCGGCGATGGGCTGGCGCGACTAAAACCGCAACCCGGCAGGACAAAACGCCTCGCGTGCTTTACAGCATGCGAGGCGTTATAGTTTATGCAGCAACTGTGCAGGCTTAAGCTCTGGAGACGCTTTATGAGTAATGAAACACCCCTGAAGTATTATGACATTGCGGATGAGTATGCGACGGAAGCCGCTAAGCCCGTAGGTGAGTCCGAACGTGACGCCCTGGCGCGCTATTTCGAGCTGCTGATCACCCGTTTGATGAATAACGAAGAGATCAGTGAAGAGGCACAGCGCGAGATGGCCCTCGAAGCGAGCATTGATGCAGAACGTATCGATGAGATCGCAGAGTTTCTGAATCGATGGGGCAACGAGTAGCATCTGTTCAAAGACGTAGTCTGCGCAGGCATTGTGCTTTACACTGCGCGCTGCAAAAATTGAGTAGATAAACGATTAATCAGGCGGTAATGGCGATGAACGGAACGATCACAACGTGGTTTAAAGATAAAGGTTTTGGATTTATCAAAGATGAGAACGGGGATAACCGTTATTTTCATGTGATTAAGGTCGCCAACCCTGAGCTGATCAAAAAAGATGCGGCGGTGACGTTCGAGCCCACCACCAATAACAAGGGCCTGTCAGCGTACGCGGTGAAGGTTGCCCCGGAAAGCAAGTATATCTACATTGCAGGCGAGCGCATCAAACTCACTTCGATCAAGTCTTACGTGGTTTACAGCGAAGAAGTGCCTGCTGATGCCGGTATCGATAAAGAGAATCCGGTGCTGTCGGTGGGTATCCTGATGAACAGCATCCGACCAAAGTCAGACATCAAGCCGGGCGAAATGCGCTCGCTGAAAAAGCTGGCGATCACCACCTTCCAGGGTACGACGCTGATCTTCTCGGAAGATGAGATAGATATCGATGCCACGGTAAAAATGCTTAAGGTCTAACGTTACTCAGACCAACGCGGCTGCCGAAATCCTGCGCTATACCCTAAGCAGAATTTCGGCAGAACTTTATTTCGCAAATAAAACACGTAACAACGTCAGCACTATTTTCCTGCGCCCCGTCACGTCCTCACCATATATGGTAGTTGCCTTTCCCGTATAGCCTGTTAAAGGCGTAAAGCGTGTATAAAGCAAAAAAATTAGATATTGACTGATGATATGGAGATGTTAAATTCCTTGCGAATTTAAATTTGAGATCGCCGCCCTTTCTATTGTCAGCTCTGTTTAACGACGGGCGATTTTCGGCTGTCGCAATACAGCGAAACACCAGCAACTTTACACCTTAACTAAAATCACGAGTATATTCTATGTCAGAACAGCTGCAAAACTCACCGCTCGCCGAAAATTCAAAAATCACTACAATCAGAATTATTTATATTCTGTTTATCGTCAGCTATTTCACTGGCGGGTTAGCGGCGCTTGTTGGCGTGATCATGGCCTATGTTAATCGTTCCAGCGCGACGCCCTTCGAGAAAGAGCATTTTAACTACCTGATCAAACTCTTCTGGATCAGCTTTGTCGTGATGATTGTCGCGGCTCTGACATGGGTATTTGTTATCGGTATGATTATTGGCCTTGTCTGGTTTATCTGGTCATTAATCAAAATTATTAAGGGTATGAGCCGTCTTGGCGAAGGCAAACTGCCGAAAGCCTAACGCCATTACGTCTATCCCCTTCAAAAAGTTATCAATGGCGACATTGATAACTTTTTTGCATTGGTAAAATCACGAACACAAATGGAACCAAGAGATGATCGTGTCACCACACAACTTCATTCTGCGAACGCTACTGATTCTCTCGCTAGCGCTTGTGTTAAACGGCTGCTCTGTCCGTTACGATAAAAACGGTAAGATGCTTTTTAACCCCGATCTGGCGAGCGTGCTGGGCAACGAAGTTGGTCAGTTTACGCTGGCCGATGGCTCAAAAGGTGCGCTTCGGGAGATGAATGGCCGCTATAGCCTGAAGTGGAGCAATCTGATGATTGAGCGTCCGCTGGAAGGGGTTAGCTGGGTGAGGATCATCAATCAGTATCAGATCGAAGGGCATACGCTGCTGTTGCTGAAGGTGGCTACGCCCGCCTGCCCGGCACAGTATCGTCTGGTCGATCTACAGAATACGCGCTCCCAGGAGTGGGCATTTACAGGCATTTGCGATATCGGGCCGGACGTGACGGCCAGCGCGGATAAGCTACAGCTCAATTTTAAAGTCGATAACCGCATCGAACAGTTCAACTGGCAGCATGGTGAGGTTTATCATCGTCGGCTCCCGGTTCAGCAAACAAAAACCGTTCAGAATAACACCGCGAATAAAACCACATCCTCCCGCAAGGCCAAATCTCAGGCCCCGGCCAAACCAACGAAACGCACCCAGGTAAAAGCCGCAGAGCCGCTGCCGCCGAAGGTCGCTCAGCCTGAGCTGGACAACTCCTTGCCCACTGAAATCTACCAGCCAACAAAAACCCGCCAGACAAGCCTGGGTATTAAGTCATGACGGAGCAGGTTTTGGGCGATAAACAGGTGCGGGATGGGATCAAACGCTCCCCTCTCCCCGCCTGGCAAAACTGGCTGGTGATGGGCATCACCCTCACCTATCTCATCTGTGAACTGGCGTTCAATTCCCGTCTGCTGGATCTGGTAGGCAGTATCTCAACGGCAGAAGAGGTTCACAACATGGAGCGGTACGGCAGAACCTTAACTGCCATTGCCGCAGCGCTTCTGGTGTTACAATTTGCGCTTGTAGGCATCGCCAGACTGAGGAGGAAAAACCTCTCTCTGTCGCCTAAGGTCAGCATAGGCGCGGTGCTTTGCCTGTGTCTGCTCACCGGCACCGTAACGTGGCATGCTGTGGAGTGGTTTATTGAGCGCCAGGTCTCTAATAGCACGGGGGAGTTCCGCCAGATGTCTCTCCTGGCGCAGCTCTACCAACAATCGTTGATTGATGGACACCAGACGCTGGAGGGCATTCCGCTCGATAGCCACGGTGGTCAGGCGCAAACCTGGAGCAGCCCGTCAGGAAAGGCATTTCTGGCGATGCTGCCGATCCTGCTCAGCTCCGTTGACCGTTATCATGAGCTGTTGAAAAGCGGCGCGGAACAAAATTTGCGTGACAGCATCAGCGCCAGGGAGGGCGGGCTGCTTGGCTTTTACAAAGCCTGGCTCCAGGCACGGGAAGCAGTCCACAAACAGTATGTTGCCTACTACAACGACGAGATGGATATCAGCGAACCAACCCGCCGCGAGCAGGAAAAAGCCTGGCAACGGTATGAACGCTCGCTGCGCGCTAAGGGGCTGAGAACCTGGAATGTCCCCAGACGCTACTATGCCAGCGTTCGCAGCAATGTCCGCGCCCAGGGCGTGCCGGTAGCCAATAACTGGTCGCCATCGGATCGTGCTGGCTTTGATGCCGCAGTGGCGAAAACGGTCAGGCAGCAATATCTCGCCCAGCGGACCGTTGTTTTCAACGGGGTGACGATCCCCAAACGCCTCGACTGGGGCGTCTTTTTCCGCCAGGAAGTGGTACAGAAATCTCTCCGCGAAAAATTGCTGCTGCCGGCAGGCACGCTGGTGCGCGAGGAGTATCCCCTAAACGATGGGCTCAAACTTTTTGCCCTTGAGCTGCACGCTGCCCATCTTAACGAGGCGGTGAAACAGCAGTTACCGAAACTGCGTGCTTCCTTACGCAGTTATAGCATCGGTGGGGAGAATGAAAAGCAGGGAGAGGATGCCGCACGCGCGGTAATTGTGCCGCCTGTTGCGCTGATCTTCTCGCTAATTGGTGCGCTCACCCATCTGGCAAAACTGCTCTATTTAATCCTCGTTCCTCTGACCGCCGCCATCTTAAGCAGAAAATCCTCGCGTACCGCGCGCGTGCTTAATCACCATCCGC
This sequence comes from Pseudescherichia sp., assembly GCF_032052675.1. Classification (NCBI taxonomy): domain Bacteria; kingdom Pseudomonadati; phylum Pseudomonadota; class Gammaproteobacteria; order Enterobacterales; family Enterobacteriaceae; genus Pseudescherichia; species Pseudescherichia sp. Next base: position 112,609 of record NZ_DAMBWA010000012.1, on the reverse strand, counting down.
TGGTGTTCCCCGTGGCACTGATTTCGGGTCTGCTGGTGATGTTCAGCTACATGAATAACAGCATCACCGTCTCTCCGGCCTATCAGGATTTAAAAAACGCGTTGCAGGGTGCGAAAATTACTATCACCGATGAACCCCTGTTTCTGCGCGGCGAGTCGTTATTACGTATCGTTCACGCCGTCAGTATTGGGCAAAGCTATAGCTATCCCATGAATCAATATCTGCGGGAAACCGCGCTAGGCGGATTTGATTTCGGCTATAGCACGCATGAAAACGCTCTTCCCCTTGGAAATCAATAATTAACGAAGCGAGGCAGAAATGAAAAAAAGCGTATTAGTTGCTGTTTTACTCGGTATGAGCGCATCGGTGTACGCCGGAGAAGCGCATGTGTGCGGTTCGCGTGAGGTAAATGCGCTGGCAAGCGATCAGGGTAATGTCGATGACAGCACCCTGTTCACCTGCGGCGGTGGCGTAAAAGGCACCATTCCGGAGCTGGCGAAACAGGGTTGGAAAATTGTGCAGGTCACTGACCAGGTTGGTACGCTTTCGCAAACGGATCCCACCAAAACTACCACCTATTCACGTCTGATTATTCAGAAAGACTAGGCGGGTTAACAAACGCCTCAGGTAGCCTTCCTGCAGAAAATGCCGCACCATGCACTATAATTCGGCAACTCTTCACCCGACTGGCGGCCTATGACTACGCAACTGCTTACCCGACACTGGCGTATTCCCGGCGCGGTAATGCTTCTGCTTACCGCGCTCCTTGCTCTCTTCACGCTGTACAGCCACTGGGGTGCGTTCATTCAGTGGTGCCTGAGCACGCAAATTACCCTCCACCGCTATCTGGTGATGTACCTGCTACAGCTCAATAATCACCAGTACAGCGGCGGCCTGTGGTTGCTGACCGGGGCATTTCTTTATGGCGTGCTGCATGCGATTGGACCGGGCCACGGTAAGTTTATTGTCGCCACCTATCTCAGCACTAATCAGGAGAGCCCGCTGGCTACCCGAGTGGTGCCGTTTCTTGGCAGTCTGATGCAGGGCGTCAGCGCGATCCTGTTCGTGTTTATCCTGGCCGTCGGCTTTAACCTGGCGGCGGGCAACCTGAGCGAAAGCCGCTGGTACGTTGAGAAAATCAGCGCCCTGATGATTGGCGGCTTTGGCGCATACGTTATTTACCGGGCGCTGAAGAGCCTCAGGCCGCGTAAGATGCGTATCGCCTCCCTGACGCCGCTCGGGCATCAGCATGCACCAGACTGCGGCTGTTGCCATCACGGTGTAGGCATGGCGACGCAGGGTGACTGGAAGACCCGGCTGGGAGTTATTCTGGCGATCGGGGCTCGCCCGTGCAGCGGGGCGATTATGATCCTGCTCTTCTCTAACGCGCTGGGGATTGTAAGCTGGGGAATTGCCGCCGTTATGACAATGTCATTCGGTACGGCGCTGTCGATTATGGGCCTCTCACTGGCGGTCCGCTACGCCCGCGGACGTACGGCGGCGCTGTTTGGCGGCGAGGCACAGCGTCTGGCATGGCTGGTTCCAGCCTTGAAGGTTACGGGCGGCGTGGCGTTAATTCTGTTTGCCACCGTGCTGTTTTTAACCGTGATCCCAGTTAGCGCCAACGGGGACTACATCGCGGCGGGTTGCTAAGAGCAGACATAATGTAGGCCTGATAAGCGTAGCGCCATCAGGCGTTGTCATTGACGCCGGGTGGCGGCTAAAGCCTGACCCGGCCTACCCATTCAGACTACCCATTAATAAAAAAAGCGGGCCTCGGCCCGCTTTTTACTGAGTACTGAAACTTACTCGTTAATCTTCGGATGCTGATCGACCAGTCGCGAACGCTTCTTCTGCAGCTCAGCGATCTCTTCGTCAATATCCTCAATTTTCTGCTCGATGTTGTCGTGATGCTCCTGCAGGATCTCACGCGCTTCCTGAATATCCGATGCCGCCGGGGTGGCGCCGCGCAGCGGACGGTTAGCCGTCTCCTTCATCGTAACGCCGGTGATCAGGCCAATCACTGCCACGACCATCAGGTAGTAGGCTGGCATCATCAGGTTCTCGGTGCTCTCTACCAGCCAGGCCGCCAGCGTCGGCGTCAAACCCGCAATCAGAATCGATATGTTGAAGGCGCTGGCCAGGGCGCTAAAGCGCAGGTGCGTCGGGAACATCGCGGGTAGCGTGGAGGCCATCACCCCGGTAAAGCAGTTGAGGATCACCGCCAGCATCAGCAGACCAGCAAAAATCAGGCCGATAACGTCGCTGTTAATCATCATGAAGGCCGGGATCGCCAGCAAGAACAGCGCGACGCTGCCCAGAATAACGAACGGACGACGGCCAAAGCGGTCGCTTAGCAGTCCCATCACTGGCTGGACAAATAGCATCCCGATCATGATGGCGATGATAATCAGCACGCCGTGATCTTCCGAGTAGTGCAGGTTATGCGACAGGTAGCTCGGCATATAGGTCAGCAGCATGTAGTAGGTGACGTTGGTTGAGATCACCAGACCGATACAGGCCAGCAGGCTGCGCCAGTGCTTAGTCGCAATCTCTTTAAACGATACCTTCGGTCCATCCTGCAACCCTTCGCGATCGCCCTGCTCCAGCTTATCCACATGCTGCTGGAACGCAGGCGTCTCTTCCAGAGCATGACGCAGGTAGAGGCCAATCAGCCCCAGCGGCAGCGCCAGGAAGAATGGAATACGCCAGCCCCAATCAAGGAAGTTCTCTTCGCCGACAACGGTAGAGAGCACTACCACTACGCCCGCGCCAAGCACGAAACCGGCGATGGAGCCGAAGTCCAGCCAGCTGCCCATAAAGCCGCGCTTACGGTCCGGAGAGTATTCGGCAACGAATATCGATGCGCCGGTATACTCGCCCCCTACCGAGAAGCCCTGAGCCATCTTACAGACCAGCAGCAGGATCGGTGCCCAGATACCAATGCTTTCATAAGAGGGTATCAACCCGATACAGAAGGTACTGATCGACATAATCACAATGGTGATGGCGAGTATCTTCTGACGGCCGTATTTATCACCCAGCATACCGAAGAACAGTCCGCCGAGCGGTCGGATCAGGAAGGGAACTGAGAACGTACCCAGAGCAGCTATCATCTGTACGCTAGGGTTAGCGTCCGGGAAGAAAACCTTACCGAGCGCGTAAGCCACAAAGCCATACACACCAAAATCAAACCACTCCATCGCATTACCCAGCGAAGCAGCGGTAATAGCCTTACGCAGCTTACCGTCATCAATAATGGTGACATCACGCAGCGTAATAGGCTTAACTTTTTTCCTTTTAAGCATCTTTATCCTCTTTTGACTTGCGCCCTTAATCGCCTGGCCAGGAAGGCATGCGCCTCTATGGTGATGCTAAACGTTCAGGATGCCGTGGCATCCCTCTTCAAGAGTAGCAGGTTTAGATATTCATCCTGATTAAAGCCTGTACAACTAAACCTGTTTACGCCTGATTGGGCAGTTAACGAGCTATTAACATTAACAGGGTTTAAAAATGTGATCAACTTCACACAAAGAGTGCGGTTAATCTATTTCCGCCACCTTTGGAAATCGAGGCGCCGTTAACCGCCAGGCTGCACCAGTAAATATAAAATATGGCTACACATACATTTTCCATCAATAACTCAGCTAATTATTTCAACGCTAGCAATTTAAAACTCTCATTTTTACAAGGTATTTACACTTATTTTCCCTCATCGATGCGTTATAAATCTTTACGCGAAATATGTGACGAAGATAACTAAAACACTGTTTTATTTTCATTGAATCGATATTCCAAAGATCGCATCATAGCCGCAGTTCTAACGCGCCAGGAGGAGCGAGGGGGGCCATGCCAGCCACGATTTTCCCGGTTCGATTTGCATAATGATATCGAAGGCCTCAACGCCAGGATGCCTTAACCAATTGAAAATAAAACTATTATTTTCTCGCTCGTGTAGCGTGATGAGAAGTGAGGGTTCATAATGAAAATCAAGGCCACAATTGAACGCATCCCCGGTGGGATGATGCTAGTCCCGCTGCTGCTCGGTGCGATCTTAAATACTTTAGCACCCGATACCGGTGCCTATTTCGGTTCATTCACCAAGGGTATGATTTCCGGTACGGTACCGATTCTGGCCGTCTGGTTTTTCTGCATTGGGGCCTCCATTGATTTACGCGCTACCGGTACGGTATTACGTAAATCCGGAACCCTGGTGCTCACCAAAATTGCCGTCGCATGGCTTGTGGCGATGATTGCCGCCAGCTTTATTCCGGAGCAGGGCATTCAGACAGGCTTCTTTGCCGGGATTTCCGTGCTGGCGATTGTCTCCGCGATGGATATGACTAACGGCGGTCTCTATGCCAGCCTGATGAACCAGTACGGCACTAAAGAGGAGTCCGGGGCGTTCGTTCTGATGTCGCTGGAGTCCGGCCCGCTGATGACTATGGTGATCCTTGGCTCAGCTGGCCTGGCCTCCTTTGAGCCACACCACTTTATCGGCGCGGTGCTGCCGTTCCTGATCGGCTTTGCGCTGGGTAACCTCGACCACGACCTGAGAGCGTTCTTTAGCAAGGCGACGCCGGTACTGATCCCATTCTTCGGCTTCGCGCTGGGTAACACCATCAACCTGAAAGTGATTATGGACACTGGCCTGCTGGGTATCGTCCTCGGCGTGGCGGTGATTATTATTACCGGTATCCCGCTGATCCTGGCTGACAAGTTTATTGGTGGCGGTAACGGTACGGCAGGTGTCGCGGCCTCGTCAGCGGCGGGTGCGGCAGTCGCAAACCCGGTCATTATCGCCCAGATCAACCCGGCGTTTGAACCGGTGGCGGCGTCAGCGACGGCGCTGGTAGCAGCAAGCGTGATTGTGACGGCGATTCTGGTACCGATTATTACGGCACTCTATGCACGACGCTTTGGCGAACCGCAGAGTGCGGTGAGTAGAGAGAAGGCAATAGAAGCAGACTCGTTACATCACTAAGCCGCTTTTTCTTTCAGCCCCTCCTGCCAGCCGGGAGGGGTTACACGCTCTCCCCGAAGATCTCATCCACCATCGCCGTTGCCAGTCGCGTTGCCGAACAGAGTCTCGGCATTCCCAGCGCCACGTTTTGCCAGCTTTGAGTAATAGTCCAGCATATCGGGTGACGATCCGCGTCGCACCAGTCTCCCAGCCAGCCCAGCATATCTTTATAGTCCATCAGGCCCGGCGTGGTGGGCGTCGTTAACCACTGATGATAGAAGTGACGCGTGGCGGGCGAGGCGTTGATCCCCTGCGCCAGAAAATCGGCGGCCATAGCCCGGAGATTGTCCTTCAGCAGCGAGGAGGCCTCCGGACTGGTCAGGCGACAGGCGTCGCCGAACGCGCCCCAGCGCAGCTCCTCAAGGGCGATGTAGCAGCGCCCGGCCATAGACCAGCCGTTATATTTGCCGGCACGCCAGCGGGTAAAAATCTGCTCGCTGTGCACGCCCGCCTGCACCATCAGACCGCGCTGGGTTAAGGCTTTCTCTTTCCACGCAGCGCGCTGGCTGAAGTGCTTATGCAGCTCGGCAATCTGCACAGGCAAGGCGGCAGACGCGGCGGGACGGCGCTCGGCATTGTGTTGGAGCATAGCCAGCCGCTGAGTGATGCGCGAGAGCGCAAGCTGGCCCGGATCGAACATGCTTGCCAGCTTTTCGGCCAGGCCAAGGCGCAGGGCGTCGTTCTCAGTAAAGACGCCGGCCATAGCCCACGGACGCAGCTGCGTCTGGTTCATGATCTCCTGCGTCAGGCGATCGCGTAACAGCTGCTGCTGCGGCACGATCTGCGCCTGGCGGGGAGCATCAATGCCCAGCACCAGATCGACGATAAACTTCGGATGGATACACTCCAGCGTACTTCCGGGTCCGTCCAGTAGTCGATTTTTCATGGTTAGTCTGCCGCGAATAGGGTTTGAATATCATCGCGTAACAGGCGGGCATCCTCATGGATCCATGTCGCCGTCGTCATACACTGCTTCAGGTGCTGACGAAGCGCCATTACCGATGACGCATTCTGCTGGCGGATCGCCAGACTGTCACGCAGGCTCTCCTGCAGTCCGGAAAGACTCAGCGAAAATTCGGCAAAGAAGGTGGCCATCCCCGCCGTAACTGAAACATCGACCTGTGCCGCCAAAGCTTTACGAATTTGTGCACAAAAATGCGCAACATGGGCGATCAAATTCTTATGCAGCAGTGAAACATCGATAACATAACGCGTGCGGGTGACCACATAGTCATTCCACCCCCAGCCGGGATTGTTGAGCCAGCGTGACATCGACTCGCGTACACCGCTAACGCGCGACTGCCCGACCGGCAGATCCTCAGAGGCAATAGCATCAACAAAAAGCTGGCGCGTATTAAAGTTCAGGGTGCTGGCCTGGAATGCGGGCAGGCTGATGCGCGCCCGGAACCCGGTATGGCTGAGCTCCTCTTTAATGCGCGTTTCGATAGGACGCATGGCATCATGCAGGGAGCGAGTCAGGGTATTCTCCAGCTGGTCAAAACGCAGCGCCAGTTCACGCCCAATTCTCTCCTGTGCCGCCAGCAGGATCACTTCGCAGGCGGAGCGGATTTTGCTCAGCACGATCTGCGCCTGCCCCTCCTCCTCCAGCACCAGCTTGCCTGGACCAAACTCCTCGTCCTGATGGAGGCTGGCAAAGCTCAGGTTGGCCATCTCCATCAGCGTGCCATCTTTAAAATAGCTGTCGATCGCGCTAATGATATCGGCCTGCTGACCGTTGATGAAAACGTCCGCCGCGGCCAGCGCCTCGTCAACCTCATGGTTAACTTCATCGCTTACCCGCTCCTGACAGCTTTTCAGCAGGGTCATATCCTCTTCGAGACGGGCAATATTGTGCTCAAGCTTCTCAAACGCCACGGTCAGGCTCTGATAGCGGAAATCAAGATACTCGCTGGCGCTGTGAGAGTAGTTTAAGAGCTTATGGGATGCCGAACGCAGGGCGTAGAGCGAGGCGTTGGCATGGGCGGCGTGGAGCAGCTTGCGGATCGGCTGCTCAAACAGCGAATCCTCCCACAGCAGCTCCGCCGCATGATGAATGTGGGCGATGTCGTCGAGATCCGCCAGCCGCCAGCGACGGCCTAACGCCTCTTCGGCAAAGTCCTGCACCCACGGCTGCTCATCGGGATCGGGCAGCTTGCCGCGCAGGTTCAGCTCATGGCGGGCGCGGTTCGCCAGGTAGCCCCACATTGAGGAGACCGGAAAGATCTGCCCCGGGTTGATATTGCCTTTCATCAGCGTCCCGGCGATCAGCGCCCGGACCTGATCTTCATCGTCGCTGTTACGATCCTTCTGATCGAATTTATTCACCAGCGCATAGAGCGGTACCGATTTGCCTACCGCCGCGATCGCCTGGCGAACCTCTTCATCCGAGATAGATTTAAGCTGGGTATAGTCGAGCACTGCCAATACTGCCGAAGCCCGCGCCAGCTGTTCGTTTAGCATCTGCTGCAGATGGGGCTGCCCGGCCTCGTTTGGTCCGGGAGTATCCAGCAGCGTCAGCTGGCCCATATTGTTCTCCAGCCCGGCGAGGTGTACAAACTCAACCTCAATCACGGGAATATGCTCAATGGCGGTATAGGCGGAGAAGGGAAAATCGACCTCCAGCGCTTTTGACAGGCGCACCAGATCGTTCAGGCTCTTCAGACAGTGGAAAATGGGCTGCGCGCCCAGATAGTGTTTATCAAAGGCATCGCCCTGCTGGATACGTTCCAGCAGCGTCGTCATATCTTTGTCGATCTCCAGCTTTTGCGCCAGTCGCTCGCGATCGACGTTAAATAGCCGCGTCTGAAGCTGCTGGGTCAGCGCGTCGATCGGTCCAACGTGGGAAAAGTGCAGCACCGGCTCTTTCTGTCCCGGCGTGTGGCGAATAAGGGTCGGCAGGGCCGTCATTGGCCGGTTACGGTTGGGTAACACCTCGGTACCGACAATGGCGTTAATCGTCGTCGATTTTCCCGCCTTCATCGTGCCGACAATCGCCAGCACCATCTCCAGACGGGTAATTTTCCGCAACTCGTTATCCAGGGTGGCGTACTGAGCCTCCACGCCCCGGGCGCTAAAATGCAGCGGCAGCACGTTGGTCGTGTCTCTATCCCCGGCAGACAATGACTCATCCAGCGTTGCCATAGGTATGGCCTGCACCGACTGAAGATTATGCAGTGAAAGCTGTAACAGCCTCTCGGCTTCTTGGCTCAATTCGAAAATTGTCTGTGTGTGCATGATGAAAGTCTTTCCTTAACGCAAATTTTTCTTACTTTTATTTAGCCGTGCTATTTATTTAGTAAAGTTTCGGCTTTTATAATTACGTGTGGAAAATATCTAAAAAAGATAATCGCCTGATGACGCTCAGGAAAATAAATATTTTTGTCTCAACTCATCGACAGATCTTTCGTTCCGGACCAAGAAGCCAGAGCGATTAGAGAGCGTAGCGCATTTTTATGTACAACCAGGATATATCTTCGTATATTTACCCACCTAATTTGGGGGGAAGAAACCCCCTTCGGCAGAGGAGTTAGCGGGTGCAAGATGCCGTCGCGAATAACGCTCTGTGCTTCATCTCACCATATCTGAATTGGTGAAAAGTGGCAATTTCCCCCGAAAAATATTCTAAATATCATACATAAACCTATTCCTTCTGCGTCATACCGCTAGCATCGCTTACGGTTGTGACAGGTTGTGTCAAGCCTGCACATTTTTCTCTGCCTTGAGATAAAAATAATAGCACCGACAACTGTAAGGTATTAGTGTATAATCCCCCCTTTTCCCGGCCTATTGCCGAGCTTTTTGCGGGCCGTGCGTCCGCGTTGCCAGACCTTGCGAGGATCGTACCATGTCACTTCCCCACTGCCCGAAATGCCACTCTGAGTATACCTATGAAGATAACGGCCTGCTCATCTGTCCGGAGTGCGCTTATGAATGGACTGAAAGCGAAGCCACAGCCGAGGCCGATCAATTAATCGTCAAAGATGCTAACGGTAATCTGCTGGCGGAGGGCGACAGCGTCACGGTAATTAAGGATCTCAAGGTTAAAGGCAGCTCCTCAATGCTGAAGATCGGCACAAAGGTTAAAAATATTCGCCTCGTCGAGGGCGATCATAATATCGATTGCAAAATCGACGGCTTTGGCCCGATGAAGCTTAAATCAGAATTCGTTAAAAAGAATTAACGTCCGACGCCCCATTTTTAGACAGCGCTGGCACCCTCTTCATTATTCGGTAACGGTAACTTAACTCATATGTCACACTCAGCGGCCAGGATAGGACGATTCTAACCGGAGGTCGTCCATGCAGGGTGCTCAACACCATTTTCGCCGTCTATCTAAAGCCATGAGTGAGCCGGGGGTTATTGTTACCTTCAGCCCGCTTAACGATGAGTGCCAGCCGCTCGATCTCGCTAACGTCCTGCTGACGTTAACCGCCAGCAGCCGCGCCCCGTTGATTTTACAGGTTGCCAGCCTGAGCGGCGGACGTATGCTGCGCCTGACCGGCAACGGCATCGCCGATGAGCGGATGGTGGCGCCCCAGCTGCCGGAACGCATCGTTCATGAGCTTAGCGAACGTCTGCCCCCCTTCTCGCCGGATGTCGATCTGCTCCTGACCTGCGGCGAACGTCTGATGGCTATTCCCCGCTCGACCCATGTCGAAGTGCGCTGATTAGCGCTTCTGCGCCTTGCGCAGCGCCTGAGCCAGCTGGGCGCGGGTAAAGGGTTTACGCAGCAGCTCAACGTCCGGCAGAGCGGGGTTGTCTGTCGGACGCAGATCCTGGCCGCTGGTCAGCAGCAGCGCCAGTTCAGGATAGTGCTGGCGGGCATACTGCACGACCTCCGCACCGCTCAGCCTGCCCGGCAGCATCAGATCGCTTAGCAGAACGTCAATATCCGGCGCGGCGGCCAGCAGCGCCAGGGCCTGCTCGCTGTTTTCCGCCTCCAGCGTCAGGTAGCCAAGCTGGTGTAGCTGCTCGCACAGCGTTTGGCGTACGTCGGCTTCATCTTCAAGAACCAGAATAAGGCGGTCGGTGCTATCACCCTCGGGCATAGATTCAGGCTCGCTCACGTCGGGAGCCTGTCCCAATGCGCGCGGCAGATGCAGCCGCACCGTCGTCCCCTGCCCCGGCGCGCTCTCAATCTCTACCCGTCCGCCCGACTGGCGGATAAATCCATAGACCATCGATAGCCCAAGGCCGCTACCGCTGCCGGTCTGCTTGGTGGTAAAGAAGGGTTCAAACACCTGGGCTTTTACCGCCTGCGACATGCCGCAGCCGTGGTCGGACACCTCCAGCGCCACCATATCCTGGCGACGTCCATCGCTACGCGTGACCCGCTGGTTCCAGGTACGGATACGGATAACGCCGCTCCGCCCCTCCATCGCGTCGCGGGCGTTCATCACCAGGTTGATCAGGGCGTTCTCCAGCTGTCCGACGTCGATCCACGCCGCCCAGGCTGGGCTTTGCGCTTCAATCTCCAGCGTCAGGGTCGCAGGCAGAGAGTGGCGCAGCAGTTCGTTCAGGTTTTCCAGCAGAGGCTGCATCGCCACCGCCTGCGGGTGCAGGGACTGCTTGCGAGAAAACGCCAGCAGACGCTGGGTGAGCATCGCCCCGCGCTCGGCGGCCTTCAGCGCCCGGCTGATGCGGGTCGCATCCGGCGAACCGGGGCTGACCAGCTCCAGGCTACCGATAATCACTGCCAGCAGGTTATTAAAATCGTGCGCCAGACCACCCGTCAGCTGCCCCACCGCTTTCATCTTCTGGCTGTGCAGCAGCGCCTCCTCCAGCCCCTGTCGTTCGGTGCGGTCAATCTCCATCTGGGTGGTCTTCTCCCGCAGCAGCCGGGACGTGTGCTCCAGCGAGGCGGTGTTGCGGGCAAAGACGTTAAACGCACGCGCCAGCTCCCCCAGCTCATCCCGCCGCTGCAGCGCCGGAACCGAAACATCCTGCTCACCGCGCGCCAGCCGGGTCATCGCCCGGGAGATAGCGGTTAGATTTGATCCAAGATTCTGATAGATATACCAGCCCGCAAAGCCGGTGATCACCAGGGCCAGCAGCGCGAAGGCAATAATAAACAGGATAATGGATTTCAGCTCGCGGTGGCTCTGATCGGTACGCTGCTGCGACACGTCCACAACGCGCTCAACGTACTGGTTAATATCCGTATTCAAAAAGGCCACCAGCGCCTTGATATGGTACATGTACCAGCTGATCGCCAGATCGCTCTCCTCAAGCTGTAAAGAGAGCGGCCCGAGCTTGCGCAGCTCGGCGGTAAAGTCGCTCAGTATGGTGTTGATGACGGGCTGGCTGGCGCGGGCTGGCAGCTGCATCACAATCATATCCAGCGCCGCCACCGTTGGACGCGGTGAAGGGGTCTGAATAGCCGCGCTGATTAAACGGTCCATCTCATCCAGCAGCCGGGCATCCGGCACGCTGCCGCCGTCGCGCAGATTGATGCGCTGGATCTGACGCAGATAGCTCTGGTTTTGATAGAGCGAGCTGAGCAGCGCGTTACGCTGCAGATGGCGGCGGTGTCCCCGCTCCAGCATCTGCGTTGCGCTGTGCTGTAGCTCGTTGCTGCGTTGAATGATGCGTTCTACCAGCTGCTGCTCGCTTTGTGCCAGCGGCGCGTGGGCCAGCTGCTCCAGCGAGCGCCGCAGGGCCGCCTGGGTCGCCTTCAGCCGCTCGGCTTCGCCTTGATACTCCAGCGCACCCACCACCTGCGATAGCCTGACTGCCGCCGTGGCTACGTTCGCCGTATCCCGCGCAAGGTTCATGCTGCCGGTCATATCGTCCAGCGTCTGCTGTTGCACCTGCTCCTGGAGCTGGCTGGCGTGGCGAAACCCCAGTACCGCCGCCCCGCTGACCATCAGCGTTACTACCATCACCAGCAGGTTAAAGATGAGCAGGCGCCCGCGCGCGCTGGCGAAAAAGTGACTTCCTTGCTGCGGCATATCACGCTCCGGGAAGAAAAATCACAATATGACAAATATGAACGGCTTCTGACATTTTGCGTTTACGTTCCTGTGATGGAGTGCTGATATCGCCCACCCCGCAGGAGATCCGCCATGAGCAGGACACCGGTACTGGAAATGCGCAACATTGCCAAAGCCTTTGGCAAATTCTATGCGCTCAAGGGTGTGGATCTGACGGTCTGGCCCGGTGAGATCCATGCCTTGATGGGAGAGAACGGCGCGGGTAAAAGCACGCTGATGAAAATCCTCGCCGGCGCCTACACCGCCACCAGCGGTGAGATCCTGATCGACGGCCAGCCCTACAGCATTAAAGGCCCGAAGGATGCCCTCTCTGCCGGTATTACCCTGATTTACCAGGAGATGCAGCTCGCCCCGAACCTCACCGTCGCTGAGAACATTTTCCTCGGCAGCGAGCTGTCCAACGGCGGGCTGGTAAGGCGTAAAGAGATGGTTACCCAGGCGCAAAGCGTTATTAACCGCCTCGGGGCGCAGTTTAAGGCCAGCGATCTGGTGATGAAGCTGACCATTGCCGAACAGCAGCAGGTCGAGATCGCCCGGGCCTTGCACCGCAATAGCCGCGTGCTGGTGATGGATGAACCCACCGCCGCCCTCTCCTCCCGGGAGACCCATCGCCTGTTTGAGCTGATCCTGCGCCTGCGCGACGAGGGCATGGCGATTATCTATATCAGCCACCGCATGGCCGAGGTCTATGAGCTTTCTGACCGCGTCAGCGTCCTGCGTGACGGGCAGTATGTCGGCAGCCTGATGCGCGACAAGCTGAACGCTGCCGAGCTGGTGCGCATGATGGTGGGCCGCCCGCTCAGCGACCTGTTTAACAAAGAGCGCGACATCCCCCCCGGTGAAACCCGCCTCAACGTGCAGAACCTGACCGACGGCGGCAAAATCCATCCTATCAGCCTGCACGTCCGTGCCGGAGAGATCGTTGGCCTCGCGGGGCTGGTAGGGGCCGGTCGTTCCGAGCTGGCGCAGCTGATCTTTGGCGTGCGCCGCGCCACCGGTGGCGTCATTGAGATTGACGGCGAGCCGGTGGTGATCCACTCCCCGCGTACCGCTATCGATTTAGGCATTGGTTTTCTCACCGAGAACCGTAAAGAGCAGGGGCTATTTCTTGAGCTGGCCGCCGCCGAAAATATCACTATGGCGACGCTGGAGCGCGATGCGAACTACGGCATGCTGGATCGTAAAAAGGCCCAGGCTATCTCCGACGACGCTATTCAACTGCTGCAGATCCGCGTTCCCCACGCCCAGGTTCGGGCGGGAGGCCTCTCCGGCGGCAACCAGCAGAAGCTGCTGATCTCCCGCTGGGTCGCCATTAATCCGCGCATTCTGATCCTCGACGAGCCAACGCGCGGCGTCGACGTCGGAGCGAAAAGCGAGATCTACCGCATCATGAACCAGATGGCGCACAAAGGCGTGGCGATCCTAATGATCTCCAGCGAGCTGCCGGAGGTGGTTGGCATGAGCGACCGCGTGTACGTAATGCATGAAGGCACTATTGCCGGCGAGCTGCAGGGCGAAGAGATCACTCAGGAAAACATAATGACGCTGGCAACCGGCGTTGATGAGGCGGTACATCATGGCTAAAAAAGAGACCTTAGCACCTACCCCGCAGCAGGTCGCAAAATCGGCATCGGCGAAAAAGATGCTGATGGGCGATCTGATGCAAACGGTCGGGATCCTGCCGATCCTGATCCTTATCGTTGCCGTTTTTGGTTTTATCGCACCTAACTTCTTTACCGAGAGTAACCTGCTCAATATTACCCGTCAGGCGTCAATCAATATTGTGCTGGCGGCAGGCATGACCTTCATTATCTTAACCGGCGGCATTGATCTGTCGGTCGGCTCGATACTGGGCACCACCGCCGTGGCGGCGATGGTGGTCTCGCTGATCCCGGAGCTGTCGATGCTGTCGATCCCGGCGGCGCTGATGCTCGGCCTGGTGCTGGGGCTGTTTAACGGCGCGCTGGTGGCCTTTGCCGGGCTGCCGCCGTTTATTGTCACCCTCGGAACCTATACCGCCCTGCGCGGCGCGGCCTACCTGCTGGCGGACGGCACCACGGTGATCAACTCCAGTATTAGCTTCGAGTGGATCGGCAATAACTACCTCGGGCCGATCCCGTGGCTGGTGGTGATCGCCCTGGTAGTCATTGCGGTGTGCTGGTTTATTCTGCGCCGCACCACCCTTGGGGTTCACATCTACGCCGTCGGCGGCAACATGCAGGCGGCGCGCCTGACCGGGATCAAGGTGTGGCTGGTGCTGCTCTTCGTCTACGGCATGAGCGGCCTGCTCTCCGGCCTCGGCGGGGTGATGAGCGCCTCGCGCCTCTACAGCGCCAACGGCAACCTCGGTACGGGCTACGAGCTGGACGCCATCGCGGCGGTGATCCTCGGCGGCACCAGCTTTGTCGGCGGCATCGGCACCATCACCGGTACGCTGGTGGGGGCGCTGATTATCGCCACTCTCAACAACGGCATGACGCTGATGGGCGTCTCCTACTTCTGGCAGCTGGTGATCAAAGGGGCGGTGATCATCATTGCGGTGCTAATCGATAAATACCGTACCCGTCACCATCAAAGTGCATAACAACAATACCCTACACATAAGGAACAGAATATGCGTTTGAAACCCTTAGTCACCGCGCTCTGTGCTGGCGCCCTGCTTGCCGCAACGCCGTTTGCGCAGGCGAAAGACCTGAAGTCCATCGGCGTGACGGTGGGCGACCTGGCGAACCCGTTCTTTGTCCAGATCACCAAGGGCGCAGAGCTGGAGGCGCGCAAGCTGGCCGGGGATAACGTGAAGGTGACCCTGGTCTCCAGCGGCTACGATCTCGGCCAGCAGGTATCGCAGATCGATAACTTTATTGCCGCGAAAGTGGACATGATCATTCTTAACGCGGCGGATTCCAAAGGCATCGGCCCGGCGGTGAAGCGCGCGAAAGAGGCCGGGATCGTGGTAGTAGCGGTTGACGTGGCGGCCGAAGGCGCCGATGCGACCATCACCTCCGATAACACCCAGGCAGGCGAGATCGCCTGTAAGTACATCACCGATCGCCTGAAAGGCAAAGGCGACGTGGTGATCATCAACGGGCCGCCGGTTTCGGCGGTGCAGAACCGCGTTGAGGGCTGCCAGACCGAGTTCAAGCGTCATCCGGATATCAAGGTGCTCTCCTGGAACCAGAACGCCAAAGGCAGCCGTGAAGGTGGCCTGGAGGTGATGACCTCCCTGCTGGCGGCCAATCCGAAGATCGACGGCGTGTTCGCCATTAACGATCCTACCGCGATCGGGGCCGATCTGGCGGCGAAGCAGGCCCAGCGCAGCGAATTCTTTATCGTTGGCGTAGACGGCTCGCCGGACGGGGAAGAGGCGCTGAAGCGTGAAAACTCGCTGTTCGTGGCCACCCCGGCGCAGGATCCGCAGGTTATGGCGGCGAAGGCGGTAGAGATTGGCTATGACATTCTGCAGGGCAAACCCGCGCCGAAAGAGCCGGTGCTGATCCCGGTCACGATGATCGATAAGCAGAGCGTGGCGAACTACAAAGGCTGGACAGTTAAATAACGTCAAGGCCGGGTGGCGCTGCGCTTACCCGGCCTACGATTCTGGAGGCCCGTATATGAAACGCTCCGCGATTAACGAAATCCTTGGCCATACGCGGCAGTTTTTCTCTATGCACGACGTGCACCTGCCGGCGTTTGCCAGCTTTGCCCCGTCCAGATGGCGACAGCTGCCTGCTGAAGCCTGGCAGGAGGTGTTCGACCTTCGGCTGGGCTGGGACGTCACTGCCTTTGGCGGAACGGACTTTACGGCGCAGGGGCTGACGCTCTTCACCCTGCGCAACGGCTCCCCCACCGGAACGCCGTGGCCCAAATGCTATGCGGAGAAGATCATGCATGTCCGCGACGGCCAGCTGACCCCCATGCATTTTCACTGGCGCAAGCGCGAAGACATTATTAACCGCGGCGGCGGTAATTTGATTATCGAGCTGTGGAACGCCGGGAGTGACGAGCAAACCGAACAGACCGACGTGACCGTGGCCATCGACGGCTGTTTACAGACGCATACGGCGGGTAGCCAGCTGCGCCTGTCGCCAGGCGAGAGCATCTGCCTGCCGCCGGGGCTGTATCACAGCTTCTGGGGCGAGCACGGCTTTGGTGACGTGCTGGTGGGCGAGGTCTCCTCCGTCAATGACGATGACCATGACAACCACTTCCTGCAGCCGCGCGATCGCTATAACAGCATTGAAGAAGATGAGCCGGCTCAGCTGGTGCTCTGTAACGAATACTCCCTGTTTCTTCACCCGGTTCCCTAACCAAGGAGGCTACAATGCCGCTGATCTCTCTCGCCGATGGGCTGAAACATGCCCGTGTGCACCAGTATGCGCTGGGCGCCTTTAACGTGCTGGATACCCACTTTCTACGGGCGCTGTTTGCCGCTGCAAAGCAGCAGCGCTCGCCGTTTATCATCAATATTGCCGAAGTGCACTTTAAGTATCTGTCGCTGGATACGCTGGTAGAGGCGGTGAAGTATGAGGCCGCCCGGCACGATATTCCGGTAGTGCTCAACCTCGATCACGGCCTGCACTTTGAGGCGGTCGTCCAGGCCCTGCGTCTTGGCTTTACCTCCGTGATGTTTGACGGTTCGACGCTGGACTATGAGGAGAATGTGCGTCAGACGCGAGAGGTGGTGAAGATGTGCCACGCGGTGGGCGTCTCGGTTGAAGGTGAGCTGGGGGCGGTAGGTGGTGACGAAGGCGGAGCGCTCTACGGCCATGCCGACGAGGCCTTCTTTACCGATCCGGAAAAAGCCCGAGATTTTGTTGACCGCACCGGCATCGATGCGCTGGCCGTGGCGATCGGTAACGCCCACGGCAAATACAAAGGTGAGCCGAAGCTCGACTTTGCGCGTCTGGAGGCGATTCGCCAGCAGACCGCCCTGCCGCTGGTGCTGCACGGCGGCTCCGGTATCAGCGACGCGGACTTCCGCCGCGCCATTAGCCTGGGCATCCACAAAATCAACTTCTATACCGGTATGTCACAGGCCGCGTTGGCCGCGGTGGACAAAAGCATGACCGCGCGGGATCAGATCTACGACGAGTTCGCCGAGCTGATGCTCAGCATTGAGCAGGCGATCACCGATATTGTTGCCGAGCAGATGCGCATCTTCGGCAGCGAGGGGAAAATCTAATGACACGCAAAGGCATCATCGCGGCGGGCAATATGCTGGTGGATCATGTTCACCAGATCGTGCAGTGGCCAGAGCGCGGCTGGCTGGCGGAGATCGTCCACAGCGAGCGCTCCACCGGCGGCGCACCGCTGAACGTTCTGCTGACGCTGGCGAAGATGCGCACCGGCCTGCCGCTGCAGGCGGTGGGGTTGGTGGGTGAAGATAACGACGGCGACTACATTATGGCGATGCTGGAGCAGTACCACGTTAACCGCCAGCATGTGCAGCGCACTACTTTTGCCCCTACCTCCATGTCACAGGTGATGACCGATCCCAGCGGCCAGCGCACCTTTTTCCACTCTCCCGGCGCTAACCGCCTGCTGGACCTGCCCGCCTTCGATCGCCTTGATGGCACCATGAAGATTTTCCATCTCGGTTACCTGCTGCTGCTGGATAGCCTGGATATGCCAGACGACGAGTTTGGCACGCGCAGCGCCCGGCTGCTGGCGCAGATGCATAACCTCGGCTTTGAAACTTCGCTTGACCTGGTATCACGCAAAGGCGATCCGCGCTATCGGCCGCTGGTTAACCCGGCCCTGAAGCATCTGGACTATCTGGTGATTAACGAGCTGGAGGCGGGTGAGTTTAGCGAGCTGGCGATCCGCCACGAAAACGGCGAGCCGCATATCGAGCATATTGCCCAGGCGGCGGCGCAGCTGCTGGCAGCAGGGGTGAAGCAGCGGGTGGTGATCCACTGCCCTGAAGGTGCCTGGGGGCAAACGCCGCAGGGACCAGGATTCTGGCTCCCCTCCTGGCATCTGGCGCAGGAGGAGATTGTCGGCAGCGTGGGGGCGGGAGATGCGTTCTGCGCCGGGTTCCTCTACGGCTGTCATGAAGCCTGGCCGCTACTGGAAAGTATCCAGCTTGCCCACGTCTGCGCCAGGGCCAGCCTGCTTGCCGCCAACGCCATCGACGGGGCGAAATCCCTGGATGAGCATCGGGCCTTTATCCGCGATAACGCTCAGGCAGCGATCTCGTTATGAACGACGTCGGCAGCGAAAACGTAGCCCAGACCACGGATTGTTTTGATCAGCGCGGGCTGGTGTGGATTCTGCTCGATTTTGCGCCGCAGCCGCATAATCAACACGTCAATGGTGCGGTCAAAAACGTCCATGCTCTCGCTATGGGTGAGGGCCAGCAACTGTTCGCGGTTCAGTACCCGCCGCGCATTCTGCATCAGCGCCAGCAGCAGGCCATACTCGCCCTGGGTGAGCGGCGTTAATTGGCCGTGTGGATCGTGCAGCTCACAGCGGGTGGTATTCAGACTCCAGCCGTTAAAGGCCATATCCGCTCCTTTCGGTAGCGGAACCTCCGCCGCCAGCGCGCCGGTACGCCGCAGCACCGCCTTCAGACGGGCGACCACCACGCGGGGGTTAAAGGGTTTGGCGATGTAGTCGTCCGCCCCCATCTCCAGGCCCACCACCACGTCCGATTCGCTGCCCAGCCCGGTAAGCATCACCACCGGCAGCGCGGGCCGCACGCGTTGCAGCTGCTGTAGCACCATCAGCCCGTTGGTATCCGGTAGGACCATATCCAGCAGCACCAGCGCGATTTCGGGTTGTTCCGCGGCAAGCGTCAGCGCTTCCCGGCCGCTATGGCAAACGTGCACGGCAAAGACATGCTCGTTAAGCACGTCCTGCAAGAGTTCGCAGACTGCCGCATCATCATCTACTACCAGAATTGCCGGTTTCATTATCTACGCCCACCCGAGAGACATGCCCTAAGTGTTAGCCATTCTGGTGAGGATCGGCAGCAAATCACACTGCGACGTGCTGGATCTTTAACCGCTGTCACACCCCTTCGCCTTTCGACACGTCAAATATGTCGATGGCCGGTTTTTCGTCAGCGTTTTGACCAAAATTCGCCCGTAATCTCTGGCCATATCCACACTAAAAATGTGGCATGCAAGATGCATAGTGGGGCCAGGAGCGCAAATGCGCGCTGTGTTTAACTGGAGCAGAAGCGATGAAAAAAGTCGTCACGGTTTGCCCGTACTGCGCCTCAGGTTGCAAGATCAACCTCGTGGTGGATAACGGTAAAATCGTTCGCGCGGAGGCGGCACAGGGGAAAACCAATCAGGGAACCCTGTGCCTGAAAGGCTACTACGGCTGGGATTTTATCAACGATACCCAGATCCTCACCCCGCGTCTGAAAACACCTATGATCCGTCGCCAGCGCGGCGGCAAGCTGGAGTCGGTCTCCTGGGACGAAGCGCTGAACTACGTCGCCGACCGCCTGAGCGCCATCAAAGAGAAATATGGTCCGGACGCGATCCAGACCACCGGCTCGTCGCGCGGGACCGGCAACGAAACCAACTACGTGATGCAGAAATTTGCGCGCGCCGTTATTGGCACCAATAACGTCGACTGCTGCGCACGCGTTTGACACGGCCCCTCGGTTGCAGGTCTGCACCAGTCGGTCGGTAATGGCGCAATGAGTAATGCCATCACGGAAATTGATAACACGGATTTGGTCTTTGTCTTTGGCTATAACCCGGCAGATTCCCACCCTATCGTCGCCAATCATGTGATTCGTGCGAAGCGTAACGGGGCGAAAATTATTGTCTGCGATCCGCGCAAAATCGAAACCGCGCGCATTGCCGATATGCACCTTGCGTTGAGGAACGGCTCGAACATCGCGCTGCTCAACGCCCTTGGGCATGTCATCGTTGAAGAGAAGCTCTACGACGCGGCGTTCGTGGCGAACCGTACCCAGGGCTTTGACGACTATTGCAAAATTGTTGAAGGCTACACGCCAGAGTCGGTTGAGGATATTACCGGCGTCAGCGCCCAGGCGATCCGCCAGGCCGCGCGGCTCTATGCTGGAGCGAAAACGGCCACTATTCTGTGGGGCATGGGCGTGACCCAGTTCTATCAGGGCGTGGAGACGGTGCGTTCCCTTACCAGCCTGGCGATGCTCACCGGCAACCTGGGCAAGGCGCACGTCGGCGTCAACCCGGTACGCGGGCAAAACAACGTACAGGGCGCGTGTGATATGGGTGCCCTGCCGGACACCTATCCGGGCTACCAGTACATCAGCGATCCGGCGAACCGGGAAAAATTCGCCCGCGCCTGGGGCGTAGAGAGCCTGCCGGCCCATACCGGCTACCGCATCAGCGAGCTGCCGCATCGGGCGGCGCATGGTGAAGTGCGGGCAGCCTATATCATGGGCGAGGATCCGCTGCAGACCGACGCCGAGCTTTCGGCGGTGCGCAAAGGGTTTGAGGATCTTGAGCTGGTCATCGTGCAGGATATCTTTATGACCAAAACCGCGGCGGCGGCGGATGTGATTTTGCCGTCAACGTCGTGGGGCGAGCATGAGGGCGTCTATACGGCGGCGGATCGCGGCTTCCAGCGCTTCTTCAAGGCGGTGGAACCGCAGTGGGATCTGAAAACCGACTGGCAGATTATCAGCGAGATCGCCACGCGGATGGGCTACCCCATGCACTACAACAATACCCAGGAGATTTGGGACGAGCTGCGCCACCTCTGCCCTGACTTCTACGGTGCGACCTACGAAAAAATGGGCGAGCTGGGCTACATTCAGTGGCCGTGCCGTGACGAGTCGGACGCTGACCAGGGGACGTCATACCTCTTCAAAGAGAAGTTTGATACCGACACCGGGCTGGCGAAATTCTTTACCTGTGACTGGGTAGCCCCGATTGATAAGCTCACCGACGACTACCCAATGGTGCTCTCTACGGTGCGTGAGGTGGGCCACTACTCCTGCCGCTCAATGACCGGCAACTGTGCGGCCCTGGCCGCGCTGGCCGATGAGCCGGGCTATGCGCAGCTCAACACCGCCGACGCCGCCCGGCTCGGCATTGAAGATGAGGCCCTGGTGTGGGTCAACTCGCGTAAGGGAAGAATCATCACCCGGGCGCAGGTCAGCGACCGTCCGAACCAGGGCGCGGTCTACATGACCTACCAGTGGTGGATTGGGGCCTGTAACGAGTTGGTCACCGAGAACCTGAGTCCGATAACCAAAACGCCGGAGTATAAGTACTGCGCCGTACGCGTTGAGGCCATCGACGATCAGCAGGCCGCCGAGCGGTACGTTATCGACGAGTACAACAAGCTTAAATCCCGACTGCGGGAGAGTGCATTAGGTTAAAACAGCACGACTAATTAATAACGGC
Organism: Pseudescherichia sp.; assembly: GCF_032052675.1. Lineage (NCBI taxonomy): Bacteria > Pseudomonadati > Pseudomonadota > Gammaproteobacteria > Enterobacterales > Enterobacteriaceae > Pseudescherichia > Pseudescherichia sp. Next base: position 91,235 of record NZ_DAMBWA010000012.1, on the reverse strand, counting down.
CTCGCATAAGGGGCCGTTATTATATATTCATGCGTATTATTATTTATAAAGCTCTGTGAGTGTGCTCGAAGAAAAATGTAATTATCTCACTGAAATTACATTGCTATTTTCCTTCCCTTTTACTCAAGGGGAGATATCATTATCGGCGGGTGCTTAAGGCTTTCTGTCTTAAGCACGCTCAGTGTTATTCCGAACAACTTGAGAGTGTGGTAGTCAGAGAGTTGAAGGCCCCAGGTAATGTTTCCATTGACCCGGGGCTACTCTCAAACACAACCCTAGCAGGTTGAGAGTAGCCTCTTACCCTTTTTTTTGCAAGGAGTAAAAGGCATGACGCCATTGAAATACGTGTTAGCCATTCTATTAGTGGTTTGTCTAACAATCCTGACCTTTGCTTTTATTAATCGCGGAAGGCTTTGCGAGCTTAATATTAAAAACGATCGTCAGGAGGTGGCGGCTAAATTAGCTTGTACAGCAGGTTAACTCAACGGGCGGGGTAACCCGCCCGGATTGCTAGAGTTGTGTCCTTAATGCACCCTTTTATAATTTTTATAAATACATTCACACCATGTGGATAATAAAAAAACCCGCCGAAGCGGGTTTTTTAGTAATAAATAACGACTACTGATTGGCCGTGCTATTAAATTTGCCCAGCGTCTCACGCTCGTAGGCCAGCGCTTTTTGGCTGTCGAATTTGCGTTCCCACTTGGCAATTACCAGCACCGCCAGCGCGTTACCCACCACGTTCAGCGCGGTACGGGCCATATCGAGGATACGGTCAACGCCTGCGATAAACGCCAGCCCTTCCAGCGGGATCCCCACGCTGCCCAGGGTCGCCAGCAGCACCACAAACGACACGCCCGGTACGCCAGCGATGCCTTTCGAGGTCACCATCAGCGTCAGCACCAGGATAATCTCCTGGCCCAGAGAGAGGTCAATGCCGTAGAGCTGGGCGATAAAGATAGCGGCGATGCTCTGATAGAGCGTAGAGCCGTCAAGGTTAAAGGAGTAACCGGTCGGCACCACGAAGCTGGTGATAGACGCCGGTGCGCCGTAGGCCTCCATCTTCTCAATGATACGCGGCAGCACGCTCTCAGAGCTGGCGGTAGAGTAGGCCAGGATCAGCTCGTCCTTCAGGATGCGGATCAGCGTCCAGATGCTCAGCTTGCACATCCGCGCCACCGCGCCCAGCACCACCAGGGCAAAGAACAGGATCGCCATGTAGACCAGGATAACCAGCTTCGCGAGCGGCCATAGCGAGGCAAAGCCGAAGTTGGCCACCGTCACCGAGATCAGGGCAAACACGCCAATCGGCGCGTAGCGCATCACCATATGAGTGACTTTAAACATGGTCTCTGAAATAGAGCGGAACACGGTCACCAGCGGATCGCGGTGCGCAGCAGGCAGTGACGACAGCCCGAGGCCAAACAGCACCGAGAAGAAGATGATCGGCAGCATATCGCCCTTCGCCATAGAGGCGACGATATTCGTCGGCACCAGCGAGAGAATGGTACCCATTAGCCCGTGGGCATGGCTCTGCACTTCCGCCGTGGTGCTCTGATATTTTGAAATATCCACCGTCGCCAGCTGCGTCATATCAATGCCCGCTCCCGGCTGGAACACGTTCGCCAGCGTGATACCCAGCACGATGGCAACGGTAGTGATGATTTCAAAATAGAGAATGGTTTTAACACCGATACGGCCAAGCTGTTTCGCGTCGCCCACCCCTGCGATGCCCACAACCAGCGTGGAGATCACAATCGGAACCACAATCATCTTGATCAGGTGGATAAAGATATCCCCTGCCGGTGAGAGCAGGTTTGCAATCAGCCACTCACGGCTATCGCTTTGGTAATGCAGGAAACTACCCAGCAGAATACCCAGCACAAGGGCCAGCAAAATCTGCCAGGCCAGGCTGACTTTCAAATTTTTCATAACTACAGACGTCCTCAATGAAGCACCATTCCGTGTACCGGAGCGATACATACTGAAAGGGGTGTGATTAGCGTTGCTTAGTCAAGCGGGGTTTTTTAACGCGCATTATCAGTACCATTTGCATGGTATCAAGTGCAACCCTTTAAGATGAGGGTCTTTCACCGCAAAAGTGCATAAGAAGCGCCTTTTATCCCATACTTATTGCATAACTATATGTTATGGATAAGCTTTTCATCACCTTTCCTGCAAACATCACTAATAGTGATTATTTCCCTTCAAAGATTCATTTGCTGAATTTTCAACCATTCAAACAATGCGTGATCTTCCGCCCAAAAAGTAAACAAAGCCGTGCTTCACTCTTCCCTTAACGTTTCCGTGACATATCCTTAACATCTTACAAGGAGAACAAAAGCCATGAGCCAAATACATAAACACTCTGTTCCCGCCAATATCGCGGAAAATTGCCTGATTAACCCGGAGCAGTATGAGGCGAAATATCAGCAATCCGTCAGCGATCCCGACACCTTCTGGGGTGAAGAGGGCAAAATTCTTGACTGGATCCGACCTTATCAGAAGGTAAAAAATACCTCCTTCGCGCCGGGCAACGTCTCTATTAAATGGTATGAGGATGGCACGCTCAACCTGGCCGCCAACTGTCTCGACAGGCATCTGGCCGAGCGCGGCGACCAGACGGCCATTATCTGGGAAGGCGACGACGCCCAGCAGAGCAAACATATCTCCTGGCGCGAACTGCATGCCGACGTCTGCCGCTTCGCCAACGTCCTGCTGGCGCTTGGCATTAAAAAAGGTGACGTGGTGGCGATCTATATGCCGATGGTGCCGGAAGCGGCGGTAGCCATGCTCGCCTGCGCGCGTATCGGTGCCATTCACTCTGTAATCTTTGGCGGCTTCTCACCGGAAGCGGTAGCCGGGCGTATTATCGACTCCAGCTCGCGGCTGGTGATCACCGCCGACGAGGGCGTGCGTGCCGGGCGTAGCATCCCGCTGAAAAAGAACGTCGATGACGCGTTGAAGAACCCTAACGTGACCACGATCGAACACGTGGTGGTGCTCAAGCGTACCGGGGGCAACATTGAGTGGCAGGAGGAGCGCGATCTCTGGTGGAGCGACGTGATGGCGCAGGCCAGCAGCGAGCACCAGCCGGTGGAGATGAACGCGGAAGATCCGCTCTTTATTCTCTATACCTCTGGCTCTACCGGCAAGCCAAAAGGGGTGCTGCACACCACCGGTGGCTATCTGGTCTACGCCGCTACCACCTTTAAGTATGTCTTTGATTACCATCCGGGCGACATCTACTGGTGCACCGCCGACGTGGGCTGGGTTACCGGCCACAGCTATCTGCTCTACGGTCCGCTGGCCTGTGGGGCAACAACTCTGATGTTCGAGGGCGTGCCGAACTGGCCGACCCCGGCGCGCATGGCGCAGGTGGTTGATAAGCATCAGGTAAATATTCTCTATACCGCGCCGACGGCGATCCGTGCCCTGATGGCGGAAGGCGACAAGGCGATTGACGGTACCGACCGCTCGTCGCTGCGCATCCTCGGCTCGGTAGGTGAACCGATCAACCCGGAAGCCTGGGAGTGGTACTGGAAGAAGATTGGCAACGAGAAGTGCCCGGTCATCGACACCTGGTGGCAGACCGAAACCGGGGGCTTTATGATCGCTCCGCTGCCGGGCGCAACCGAGCTGAAAGCGGGCTCTGCGACCCGCCCCTTCTTTGGCGTTCAGCCTGCGCTGGTGGATAACGAAGGCACGCCGCTGGAGGGCGCCACCGAAGGCAACCTGGCGATAGTTGACTCCTGGCCTGGACAGGCACGCACGCTGTTTGGCGATCACGAGCGCTTCGAGCAGACCTACTTCTCGACCTTTAAAAATATGTACTTCAGCGGCGACGGTGCGCGGCGCGACGAGGACGGCTACTACTGGATCACCGGCCGCGTGGACGACGTGCTTAACGTCTCCGGCCATCGTCTCGGCACGGCGGAGATCGAATCTGCGCTGGTCTCACATCCAAAAATTGCCGAAGCGGCGGTAGTGGGCATCCCACACAACATCAAAGGTCAGGCGATCTACGCCTACGTCACGCTGAACCACGGTGAAGAGCCATCCCCGGCGCTCTACACCGAAGTACGCAACTGGGTACGCAAAGAGATCGGCCCGCTGGCCACGCCGGACGTGCTGCACTGGACCGACTCGCTGCCGAAAACGCGCTCTGGCAAAATCATGCGCCGTATCTTGCGCAAGATTGCCGCAGGGGACACCAGCAACCTCGGGGATACCTCAACGCTGGCCGATCCGGGCGTAGTGGAAAAACTGCTCGAAGAGAAGCAGGGTATCACCATGCCGTCGTAACGATTCCATCCTCACCCTCTCCCGCATGGGAGAGGGAATTATAAAAACCCTCCCCTACAAAATACGTCTGGAGACTCTGTGATGAATAACGATATTTGTCAGCAGATAGAGAGTAGTGCGCACTACAGGGAGCTCGTCGAAAAGCGGCAACGGTTTGCCTTTATCCTCTCCATCATCATGCTGATTATTTACGTCGGTTTTATTCTGTTGATCGCCTTCGCTCCTGGCTGGCTCGGTACCCCGCTCCACGCGGGAACCAGCGTGACGCGCGGCATTCCCATCGGCATTGGTGTCATTATCATTTCGTTCCTGCTGACCGGCGTCTATGTATGGCGCGCTAACGGGGAGTTCGACCGACTCAACAAGGCCGTTCTGCGCGAGGTAAAAGCATCATGAAACGTCTTCTGACGGCGCTTGCCGCCACGCTTCCTTTTGCTGCGAATGCAGCCGATGCTATCTCCGGTGCGGTACAGCGCCAGCCAACCAACTGGCAGGCGATTATCATGTTCCTCATCTTCGTGGTCCTGACGCTCTACATCACCTACTGGGCCTCAAAGCGCGTACGCTCGCGTAATGATTACTACACCGCAGGCGGCAATATTACTGGCTTCCAGAACGGGCTGGCGATCGCAGGTGACTTCATGTCCGCCGCCTCGTTCCTTGGTATCTCCGCGCTGGTCTATACCTCTGGCTACGACGGTCTGATCTACTCTCTCGGCTTCCTCGTCGGCTGGCCGATTATTCTGTTCTTGATCGCCGAACGCCTGCGTAACCTCGGACGCTTTACCTTTGCCGACGTCGCCTCCTACCGCCTGAAGCAGGGGCCGATTCGCATCCTTTCTGCCTGCGGCTCGCTGGTGGTGGTCGCGCTCTATCTGATTGCCCAGATGGTCGGCGCAGGCAAGCTGATCCAGCTGCTGTTCGGCCTCAACTACCACATTGCGGTGGTGCTGGTAGGCGTGCTGATGGTGATGTACGTGCTGTTCGGCGGCATGCTGGCCACGACATGGGTACAGATTATCAAGGCGGTGCTGCTGCTGTTTGGTGCCAGCTTTATGGCCTTTATGGTCATGAAGCATGTCGGCTTCAGCTTCAATAACCTGTTCAGCGAAGCGATGGCGGTACATCCGAAAGGGGAAGCCATCATGAGTCCCGGCGGGCTGGTGAAGGATCCGATCTCTGCCCTCTCCCTCGGCCTGGGCCTGATGTTCGGTACCGCCGGGCTGCCGCATATCCTGATGCGCTTCTTTACCGTTAGCGACGCCCGCGAGGCGCGTAAGAGCGTCTTCTACGCTACCGGTTTTATGGGCTACTTCTATATCCTGACCTTTATTATCGGCTTTGGCGCGATCATGCTGGTCGGGGCTAACCCGGCGTTTAAAGACGCTGCGGGGGCGCTGATTGGCGGCAACAACATGGCGGCGGTGCATCTGGCTAACGCGGTAGGCGGGAACCTCTTCCTGGGCTTCATCTCCGCCGTGGCTTTCGCCACTATTCTGGCCGTGGTGGCCGGGCTGACGCTGGCGGGCGCATCGGCGGTGTCGCACGATCTCTATGCTAACGTCTTCCGCAAAGGTGCCTCCGAGCGCGACGAGCTGAGAGTGTCAAAAATTACCGTGCTGGTGCTTGGCGTAGTGGCGATCCTGCTCGGTATTCTGTTTGAGAACCAGAACATCGCCTTTATGGTGGGCCTGGCCTTCTCTATTGCCGCCAGCTGCAACTTCCCTATCATCCTGCTCTCTATGTACTGGTCGAAGCTGACTACCCGTGGCGCGATGATTGGCGGCTGGCTGGGTCTGCTGACTGCGGTAGTACTGATGATCCTCGGCCCCACTATCTGGGTACAGATCCTTGGGCATGAGAAAGCGATCTTCCCGTATGAGTACCCGGCACTCTTCTCTATTGCCGTGGCGTTCATCGGGATCTGGGTCTTCTCCGCTACCGATAACTCACCGGAGGGCAACCTGGAGCGTGAGAAATTCCGCGCCCAGTTTATCCGCTCGCAAACCGGACTGGGCATCGATCAAGGCCGCGCGCATTAATCCTTCTCTCCCCGGCCATTCTGGCCGGGGATCACAGTTCTCTCCCTGCAATCGCGATACAGTATCCCAATCTATTTGAAACGTTGTTTTAATATGAGAGGATGCGATGAAGCGATTTGCCCTTGTCGGAACCGGAGGACGGGCCGGGCTGTACATCTCTGCGATTGGCGGACAGTGGCGTGAAACGGCGCAGCTGGTGGCCTTTTGCGATACCAACCAGACGCGTATGGACTACGCTAATCAGCTGCTTCAGAGCAGCGATAGCGAGCCGGTACCAACGTGGAAAGCCGAGCAGTTTGACGCGATGATCCGTGAAACGCACCCGGATACCATTATTGTTACCACAATGGACCGCACTCACGATGAGTATATCGTGCGGGCGCTGCGCGCCGGATGCGACGTCATTACCGAAAAGCCGATGACCATTGATGAGCAGCGCGCCCTGCGTATCCTCGACGCTATCGAAGAGACGGGCCGCTGCGTGCGCGTAGCCTTTAACTACCGCTACGCCCCGCACCACAGCAAGGTACGCGAGCTGCTGATGAACGGCACCATTGGCGAGGTCTACTCGGTTCACTTTGAGTGGCTGCTTAACACCGAGCACGGCGCGGACTACTTCCGCCGCTGGCACCGGGAGAAGCGCAACAGCGGCGGCCTGCTGGTACATAAATCCACTCACCACTTTGACCTGATGAACTTCTGGCTGGGGAGCTATCCCGAGCGGGTCTACGCCGAGGGCGGGCTGCGCTTCTACGGGAAAGAGAATGCCGAGCGGCGGGGCGTCACGCAGTTCTATCCCCGCGCCCACGGCTATGCGCAGGCGAAAGCGGATCCCTTTGCATTACAGATGGCCGACAACCCCCAGCTGAAAGCGCTCTACCTCGACGCCGAGCATGAGGATAACTACTTCCGCGACCAGAGCGTATTCAGCGACGGCATTACCATCGAAGACACTCTGTCGGTGCTGGTGAAGTACCAGAACCGGGTGCAACTGACCTACTCCCTGAATGCCTATCTGCCCTGGGAGGGCTTGAACGTGGTGTTTAACGGCAGCGCGGGGCGGCTAGAGATGAAGCTGGTGGAGAAGTCTTACGTTAACGCCGGCGGCGCACGCGAGAATGAAGGAAGCCTGGAGGGGTGCGATATCACGGTCTTCCCGATGTTTGCCGCACCCTGGAAGGCGGAGTTCAGCGTTGGCGAAGGCGGCCACGGCGGCGGAGATAACGCCATGCTGGCGGATCTGTTCGGCGAGCCAGGAGACGATCCGCTCAAGCGCGCCGCTGACCACCGGGCGGGGGCGATGTCGATCCTCACCGGCATCGCCGGGAATATTTCGATGCAGCAGCAGCGCCCGGTCAACTTCCGCGAGTTTGAGCTGGTTTCCCGGCTGAAGTAGACCTCACGCCGCTGGTCAGAACATGATCCGCGCGACCAGCGGCGCAATCAACACCATCACCACGCCGGAGAGCATCATTACCAGGCTGGCCACAACGCCCTCCTGCTGGCCCAGCTCATAGGAGCGCGCCGTCCCTGCCCCGTGCGAGGCTGCGCCAAAGCCAGCCCCTTTCGCCATGCCTTCCCGAATGGCGAGGCGCAGAAACAGCATATCCCCTACCGCCATACCGAAGACGCCCGTGACCACCACAAACAGCGCCACCAGATCCGGCTGGCCTCCCAGCGGCCCGGCGGCGGCCAGCGCAAAGGGCGTGGTCACTGAACGCACCGCCAGGCTGCGCTGGATCTCATCCGGCAGGGTAAACAGACGCGCCAGCCATACCGAGCTGGTTACCGCCACCACCGTCGCGGTGAGGGTCCCGGCGGTGAGCGACATCCAGTGACGCTTGATCAGCGCCAGGTTGTCATAGACCGGCACGGCAAAGGCGATGGTCGCCGGACCGAGCAGCCACAGCAGCCAGTGCGTCTCGCCCATGTAGTTCTGGTAGGAGATATGACCAAACACCAGCATCAGCACCAGCACAATCGGCGTGCAGACCAGCGGCATCAGCGGCAGCGTGCGAAAGCGGCGATAGAGCCTTTTATTGGCGAAGTAGATGAGTAGCGTGACGGCCAGACAGACCAGGCCCAGGTGAAAATCAGTCATGGCCGCTGCCTGCGAAGCTCGTAGCGGTAGACCTTATCCACCACCCAGGCCGTTGCGCCAAGGACCATTAGCGTACTGAGGGCGATGACGGCGAAAATGCGCCAGCCGTCGATCAGCAGCAGCTGGGCGTAGTTCACCACCGCCACCACCGCAGGCACAAAAAAGAGCAGCATCTCTGCCAGCAGCCAGCTTGCTCCTGCCCGCACCCACTTCAGGGGAACGATCCGGCACGTCACCAGCGCAAGCAGAATCATCATGCCTACCAGGTTAGCAGGCAGCGGCAGGCTGAGCCACTGTACAAGGTGCTGGGCCACGACAAAGAGTCCGGCATAGAGCAGCACCTGCAGCGGAATTTGCAGCCGCCGCACAAGAGCAGGCGTAACACGGCTTAACGCCACGTCCATTAGGGTATGTCCATGAAATGTGATGGGAGACACAGTATAGAGAGCCACTACGCGGGGTTGAAATGAATTAAACTCATCGCAGGCATAGTCTTCCGGAATACTTATCTTCCGGAATAACTGTTTAAAGGAATAGTCATGGATATCAGAACGCTGCGCTATTTTGTGGAGGTCGTGCGCCAGCAGAGTTTCACCCGTGCAGCGGAGCGGCTGTTCGTCACCCAGCCCACTATTAGCAAGATGCTGAAAAACCTGGAGGATGAGCTAAATACCACCCTGCTGATCCGCGACGGACGCAGGCTGCTGCTCACCGATACCGGCCGGGTGGTCTTTGAACGTGGCCAGGCTATCCTTGGCGAGTTCCGCCAGCTGGAGGCCGAGCTGGATGATATCCAGCATCTCAACAAAGGTGTATTGCGGCTGGGCATACCGCCGATGGTAGGTATGCTGATGGCCGGGCCGATCGGCCTGTTTCGCCAGCGCTATCCCGGCGTGGAGTTAAAAATCGCTGAGTTTGGCGGCCTGACGGTTCAGCAGGCGGTCATGAACGGCGAGCTGGATCTGGCGATGACGGCGCTACCGGTAGAGGAGGAGAGCGCCTTGACCACCCTGCCGCTGTTTAGCCATCCGCTCTGCGTGTTGGTGCCCCGATCCGGCGACTGGCTGAAGTGCAAGGCGGTCTCCCCCGAGATGCTGGCCGACCATCCGCTGCTGATCTACAACGAGGACTTTGCCCTCAGCCAGCAGCTGATGCAGCTCTTCAACCGGCACGACGTGAAGCCGCGCATCGCCGTGCGCAGCGGCCAGTGGGATTTTCTGGCCGCGATGGTGCAGGCGGGGGTCGGCATTGCGATTTTGCCGGAGCCAATCTGTCAGCGGCTGGACAAGCAGACGCTGCGCTGGATCCCCTTGCAGAGTGATCTGCAGTGGCAGCTGGGGATGATCTGGCGGGAGGGGGTCTATCTGTCGCACAGCGCCCAGGCGTGGCTGGCGTGCTGCGAGGGGTTCTGGCTACCGCCGAACCTGGAAACGCCGGGTGGCGGCTTCGCCTGACCCGGCCTACAGACGACATCATGCCCCCATAGGCCCGGTAAGCGTAGCGCCACCGGGCAAGACAGCTACTTATTCTCGATGAGCAGTGCTTCCAGCAGGTCGAGATCGTGCAGCAGCTTCTGCATCGTCTCATTGCTGATCTGCCGCGTTGCGCGCAGGTGATAGAGCTCGGCGCGTTCGGAGCGCAGCGCCGCCAGACGGAAACGGCGCTCAAGGTTCTCCTCCTGCATCGATCCCTCAGTATCATTGCGTCCATCGGCCCGCCTACGCAGGTTACCGATCACCCGAGAGCTTACTTCGGTCAGCAGCTGGTTATCGATATTCTCCTCGCTGTTTGCCGCAAGCCGCTCCTGCATCTTCTGGATCGCCACAATCGCCACATCGGCAGTGACCGAACGTGCCAGCCGCTCCTCTTTCGCCTGCTGAATATGGTCGCCGACCTCCATATGCTGAAGCAGGATCGGCAGCATAACTACCCCCACAAACAGCGAGAAGAGGATCACCCCGGCAGCAAGAAACACCAGCTCGTAGCGGGCCGGGAAGACGTTACCGTCCGGCAGCAGCAGCGGGATAGAGAGCACGCCCGCGAGGGTAATCGCCCCACGTACCCCGGCGAAGGAGGCGATCAGCAGCTCACGGGTGCTCCACGAGCCGAACTCCATTGGCTTCTTCGTTAAGAAGCGCTGGCTGAACTTTTTCATCGTCCATAGCCAGCCGAAACGCACCAGCATCAGCGCGGCATAGATCAGCACGATGTCGGTAAACAGCATCCAGGTTTCAACGTTCGGGTCGGCCTCGGCGGCCACCAGCGAGGACTCAAGGATCCCCGGCAGCTGCAGGCCCAGCAGCAGGAACACCATGCCGTTAAAGACAAACTCCAGCATTGACCAGGTACTGTTGGCCCGCAGACGCATTGCCAGCGGCGCGCGGCGCATCACCCCGGAGCGGGTAATGGTCATCCCTGCCGCCACGGCGGCCAGAATGCCCGAGAAGCCAATATGTTCCGCAATCAGGTAGGAGGCAAACGGCAGCAGGAACAGCAGCACGATCTGCGTCGCGGGCTCATCGCCGCCCCAGCGGCTGAGAAAGCGCAGCGAGCGGCCGTACAGCCAGCTGACGATAAAGCCCGCTAAAATGCCGCCCACGGCCACCTTGAGGAACTCTACCGAGGCCCCGCCGACGGTAAACACCATCGTGCCCATCGCTACCGCAACGGCAAACTTCAGCGATACCAGGCCGGAGGCGTCGTTCATTAACGCCTCGCCCTGCAAAATGCCCATGATTTTTTTCGGGATGCGCCCCTCCCCAACGATGCCGGAGAGCGCCACGGCGTCGGTTGGCGAGAGCACGGCCGCCAGCGCTAACGCCGGGACCAGCGGAATGCCCGGCACGATCCAGTAGATGAGAAAGCCGATGCCAACGACGGTGACCAGCACCAGCGCCAGCGCGAGACCGAGGATCTCCCGTCCGTGTTCAAGGAACTCCCGCGTCGGCGTTTTCCAGCCGTCGGCGAACAGCAGCGGCGGGATAAAGAGCACCAGAAACAGCTCTGGATCGAACTCAACGTGCAGGCCAAACGTTGGCAGCGCCAGCATCGCGCCGATGGCAATCTGCATCAGCGGTAGCGGGATCTGGAACGGTAGAACCCGTGTGATGACGCCGGAGAGAGAGACCACAAGGGTCATGATGAGGATGGTAAAGAATATTTCCATGCGTTCCCTGTTTGCGATGTTTTTTATATCGAGAGGTGACGAACGATGACGAGGCATCATGCCTCTCATAATAGAACATGCAGGTTAACGCAAAGGAAACAAGATGTGCCTTAAAAAACAAAATGGGCGGCCAATGCCGCCCATTTTAAGGAGCTGAAAGGCTTAGATTGCCCAGCCGCCCGCGTAGAAAGCCACCAGCGCGATGGCGATCGCCACGGTACCGATATTCAGGCGACGCCATTCGCCAGAGACGATACGGCCAATCACCAGCGAGGCGAAGCCAATCATGATGCCGGTAACGATGTTACAGGTCAGCACGATAAAGACGGCGGTGATCAGACCGGCCATCGCATCAACGAAATCGGCAAAGTCGATTTTTGCCACGTTGCTGAGCATCAGCAGGCCAACGTACATCAGCGCCGGAGCGGTCGCGTAGGCCGGGACCAGGTAGGAGAGCGGAGACAGGAACAGGATCAGCAGGAACAGCACGCCAACGGTGATCGCCGTCAGGCCAGTTTTACCCCCCGCCGCCGTACCGGCCGCCGATTCGATATAGACCGCTGCCGGGGCTGCGCCCACCAGGCCAGAGAAGACGCTGCTCAGGGAGTCAGTGGTCAGCGCTTTGCCGCCGTCGATAATCTGGCCATCTTTATCCAGCAGGTTTGCCTGCCCGGCTACCGCGCGGATAGTCCCGGTGGCATCAAACACCGCCGTCATCACCAGCGCCAGCACGCTTGGCAGCACCAGCGGGTTCAGCGCGCCAACGATATCCAGGCTGCCGATCAGGGAGTTACCTTTATCGTCGCTCAGCGACGGCATGGCAAAAATCCCAGAGAAGTGTACGGCCGGATCGAAAATCAGGCCCACAATCGACACCCCAATGATGGTCAGCAGGATGCCGCCCGGTACCTTCAGCTTCTCGAGGCCGATAATTACCGCCAGGCCAATCAGAGACATCATCACCGGGAAGCTGTCGAAGTTGCCCAGCGCCACCGGCAGCCCTTCAATCGGGTTTTTCACCACCAGACCGACGCCGTTGGCGGCGATCAGCAGCAGGAACAGGCCAATACCGATCCCGGTGCCGTGCGCCACGCCCTGCGGCAGGTTGCGCAGGATCCAGCTACGAATGCCGGTGGCGGAGATCACGGTAAACAGCACGCCCATCAGGAACACGGCACCCAGGGCAACCGGGACGCTGATCTGCTGACCCAGCACCAGGCTGAACGCGGTAAAGGCGGTCAGTGAAATGGCGCAGCCAATCGCCAGCGGCAGGTTCGCCCACAGCCCCATGACGATAGAGCCGACGCCGGCAACCAGACAGGTAGCAACAAACACCGCGGCGGGTGGGAAGCCCGCTTTTCCTAACATGCCTGGAACAACGATGACGGAGTAGACCATCGCGAGGAAGGTGGTTAACCCGGCGACCACTTCCTGACGGACGGTACTGCCACGAGCAGAAATTTTAAACAAAGCGTCAAGCGAACCGCCGGTACGCGCTGAAGGCGTAGACATAGAAAACATCCCCTGAAGAGTTTTATTTTTCGTTGTTTAGCGTGGTGGACAATCCACTGCCCGTTAAACGTCATCATTCCGAAACAGGTTGTGGCTAAGCAGAGCCACAAAAAGCAAACGTTTAACTCCGCGCAAACAGAACGGCTGTAAAAAAGGCAAACGATTATCTAGTCTTCACAGGGGGTATTTCAACTTAACTTTACGGGTTTTTACTAAATTTCGCTTATGACGGCGAAAAACCAGGCAGAGGATGCGCAAACGTTATCGTCTATGCGCAACCTTGCAACATTTTTCGCCAGACTCCTGCCCGAGGGCTAGCAGCCATCATTTTTTAGAATAATTACGCGCCGGGCAGTTCGAAAGGGCCGCCCTGGGCAATGGCGCGCTGCCAGGACGGGCGATCTTCAACCCGCATCTTCCACGCCTGCAGGTTGGGTAGATGATCGACACCGCCGCGTGCCAGCAGGGCAAATACCGGGAAGCTCATCTGAATATCCGCCATGCTGGGGTGCTCGCCGGTGAACCACGGCTGGCTGCCGAGCTGTGACTCAATGTAGCGGGCATGGGTTTCGAGCTGCTTATTAAGCCAGGCCTTCTGTACTCCCTCACCCAGCGCCTTGCCAAGCGTGCGCAGGCCAAAAGGTACCGGCGGTTTACCAAGGCTGCCAAACACCAGCTTCATGAGCAGAAGCGGCATCAACGATCCTTCGGCATAGTGCAGCCAGAAACGGTACTGGAGCTTTTGCTGCGTATCCGTCGGCTTAAGCTGGCCACGGGTGTCATAGGTCTCCTGAAGGTGTTCAAGGATTGCGCCCGATTCAGCTATGATCGTGCCGTTATCATCCAGCACCGGCGATTTTCCCAGCGGATGCACTCTCTTCAGCGCCTCCGGCGCCATCATGGTTTTTTCGCGCTGGTAGCGCACAATCTGGTAGGGCAGACCCAGCTCTTCAAGCGCCCAAAGCACACGCTGCGAACGCGACTGGTTAAGATGATGTACAGTGATCACGGATGTCTCCTGTTATGGATGTGAGATAAGGCCTTGTCAGGCTTGCCCTCTCCTCTCCTAACTATAGAAAATTGCAGATGATCCGCGAAAAATTTCGGCAAAACTGGCGGCGATCCCGCTGGTAATCCGGGCCGGGTGGCATAGACTAAAAGTGTCGACACAAACCGGAACCTCAACAACGCGTTCGAGCGAGGGGTGTCGATGTCGGGGGAAACCCTCCTGTAAAATGAGCGGGATAGAGTGAAAGACAAAGACCGGAAATAACTAAAGCGCCCTTGTGGCGCTTTAGTTTTATTTGTCGTTAACCTCATCCTCTAGCAGGCGGGCACCTGTCCCCTGCTCTCCCAGCCTGTCGCCCGGGTTACGCAGTGGGCAGTCGCTACGCGACAGGCAGCCGCAGCCGATACAGCCGTTAAGATCGTCCCGTAGCGCCTCCAGGGTATGGATACGTCTGTCCAGCTCTTCTCGCCACTGAGAGGAGAGCTGCTCCCACGTTTTCGCATTCAGCGTATGGCCCGCCGGCAGCACGCTCAAGGCTTCGCCGATGGTCGCCAGCGGGATACCGATGCGCTGGGCAATCTTAATGATGGCAACGTAGCGCAGCACGTCACGGGTATAACGCCGCTGGTTACCCTCGTTACGTACGCTCTTAATCAGGCCTTTACTCTCATAAAAGTGCAGGGCCGAAACGGCGACCCCGCTACGCCTTGCCACTTCGCCTGGCGTCAGCATCGCTTTAATACGCGGCAATTTCTTTTCCATAAAGCTCTTTACCTCAAGTTAACTTGAGGAATTATACTCCGCTTCAGACCAAACGACGACTTCAGCACTGAAAAAGAGGCAGCAGTATGTCCCATCAGCAAATTATTCAAACGCTTATTGAATGGATTGATGAACATATCGACCAACCCCTGAACATTGATGTAGTGGCGCAGAAATCTGGCTATTCCAAGTGGTATTTACAGCGGATGTTTCGTGCGGTGACTCACCAGACGCTCGGAGACTATATCCGCCAGCGGCGCCTGCTGATGGCGGCAGAAGCGCTACGTACTACGCAGCGGCCGATCTTTGATATTGCGATGGAGCTAGGGTATGTGTCGCAGCAGACCTTTTCCCGCGTGTTTCGCCGGGAGTTTGACCGGACGCCGAGCGATTACCGGCATCAGATGTAGCATGAGCGGATCAGCGCAGAGGTTGCCGGAGCCACTCCATGAAATCCTGCGGTGACAGCGCTTTCGCGAAGTACCAGCCCTGGCAATACTGCACGCCACGTTTTAGCAGCCAGGTCACCTGCTCTGAGGTTTCCACGCCTTCGGCAATAATCTTGAGACGTAAGCTTTGTGCCATCTCAATGATGTGTTCAGCAATCAGGTGACTGGTGCTGTTGGTAGTCAGCGTGTCGATAAAGGATTTGTCGATTTTAAGAATATCGACGTTCAGCGAATATAAATTGTGCAGGTTAGAATAACCGGTGCCAAAATCATCAATCGCTACTTCATATCCGGCCTGGCGGAAGGCCTGGATAACCGGCGTTGTTTTCGGTACATCAATAAATCCGCGCTCGGTAACCTCAATCTTAATCTGCTGTGCCTTGACGGCATGCTGCTGGGCTTTATCGGAAATTAACGCTATCAGGCGAGAGGAGTGGAAGTCCGAAGCGGATAAGTTAATTGAAATATAGAGTTGTGGGTTTTCTGATAAGAAACGGCCTAAATCGGCGAAGACCTCCTCAACGGCATAATCGGTCACCCGTTCAATCAGCCCCTCTTTTTCCGCCAGCGGTATAAATTCCGCCGGGCTCATCACCGGCCCTTCAAAACCTGGCCAGCGTAACAGCGCCTCAGCCCCTACGCACTGTCCGGTTTTAATATCAATAATAGGTTGATAGTTGAGCCGCAGCTGGCGTTTTAACAAGGCGCGATGCAAAAGACGCCGCGGTGAATTAAATTCCTGCTGGGTTCGGGACCACATGAGCAGAATAATAATGCTGCAAATCATCCCCAGCGGCAGAGTGAGCGTTGCCTGGTGATAGAGAAACTGAAAATAGCGATCGCTGGAGGTTGAGACAATAATTGCTATAGGACGCTTTTCCGAGTGGGCAATGGTATAGAAGCGACCATCCTGCTGAAAGGTAAAGTCGTTGTTCTGCACCAGACCTGCCAGTACCCGGACATCCGCCGTCGGGCTTACCGAGAAGAACCCCTTGGTGATCGTGTCATATATGCCGTAGGCCAGCGAGCGATCGTCTGACATGACTTCGCTGTAGGCCAGCGGGTTAACGACCATTGCATAATGGCCGCGCTGCATATAGACCATCTTATAGCCAGCGTAAAACGGCGTGTCACGGTAATAATAGTTGGAGATATCCGGAGCATGGCTATATTCCGCTGCGTGAATAATATAGGGTTCGGCGGGTGCCATTGAGGTGGAGCATAAAAAGCGATTGCCGTTGGCGTATATTATATCAGCAACGTAGAGCTGCCCGCGGATAATATTGAGCATATTATAGCGATGCGCCGGCGAACAGATCCTGCCGTTAAATTTCTCTGCTTCACTACGGGCCATATCAACATGCTGGATAACCCGCTCGGTCTTATCCAGCGCCAGCTGGGCAAATGAACGCAGCTGTATGCCGGTCTCTTTAACGGCGCGGATGTGAGCAAACCATAGCGCCAGCATCACAGGCAGCAAAACTACCATGATGATCCCGACAATCCTTAGCGCCTTGCGGCGTGCGCTATGATTCATTTCTGCCCTATATCCCTGCTTTATGTGTGCCTGCATTGACAGCAGGAAGCTTTGATAAACAGGTGATTACGTTGCATGAATCATTCGACATTAGCAACCGACTTTTATCATTAAAAACCTAATATTTGGTTATGACGATAATATTTGTCCGTAAGCCAAACTAAAAGTGTTCGCCCTGTTTATATTAAGGAAAATAATTATCCAGCTACGGTTGAGGGTTTTCCGTTAACGCAACAGAGGATCGCTGATTAAGCCAAACTGCCAGAGTGATAAAAAAAGGATATCCCCTGCGTTTATTTTTTCGTCTGTGGGAGTGAGTATTGAACGAATAATGTTCGCTCCGTATACCGTTTCCCCATTAGATAAAAAGCGGGCCATTAAACGCAGCGCATAGCGAGAAGTTGGTCGCATAGCTATGCATTCTCGCCTCTATTCCCCTGCTCTTTTTAAGGTCAAAAAGCGTTCAAAAATGCCGTTTCGGAACTGGCGAATAAAAGAGCAAATGTGATATAGTTCACATATCTTATGAAACAAAAAGAACGTTTCATTATATCCCGTCAGTCCCTGCGAGCCTCACCCCAACGAAAGCGGCCCGCAGACGTGTGAGGTTACAAGCTATGGCCACTTTTACGACTAGCGTTGTTCTGCTTCGCTGGCAACTCGTGAGCGCGATCCTGATGTTTTTAGCCAGCTCGCTGAACATCAGGTTCCGTAAATCCGACTATATTGGACTGGCGATCGTCAGCAGCGGTCTCGGCCTCGTGGCGGCCTGCTGGTTCGCCACGGGACTGCTCGGCATTACTCTGGTTGACGTTGCCTCTGTCTGGCATAACATCAAAAGCGTAATGGTTGAAGTTGCCAGCCATACGCCGCCGGAGTGGCCTATGGTGATGACCTGATTTACCTCATCCCTCAGCAAGCTGGTCACTGACCGTGACCAGCGGGATTTTTACCCTATTTACGCCATCAGTCTGGCCTGCCCTGATACGCGAATCGCGCTCCCTGGTTCATCCTTGATCTCTGCGCGAATAAGAGAGCGCATTCCCATATCCTCACCCTGGATAATTTCGATCGCTCCACCGTGCGGCCAGTTAATATCCCGCAAATAGCCAGCAAACGCCGCAGAGGAGGCCCCGGTCGCGGGATCCTCATAGACGCCGCCATAGGCGAAGGGATTACGCGTATGAAATAGCTGCTCTCCCTCCGTATACACCAGCAGAATGGTTACCCAGCCATAGGTCTGCATCAGCGCTCTTCCCTGGGCAAGCTCATAGTGCATAGCGGCAAGCGCAGTACGCTCTTTTAACGGCAGCACCAGATGATCCGCGCCGCCGTGAATAAGCGCAGGGGGAATGCGGGGATCTAAATCTGCAGCGGTATAGCCAAAAAGCCGCAGCGCTTTTTCAACTATCTCTTCCGAGGCTGGCTGGCTTTTCGTCGCCGGGGATTGCAGCGCCGCCTGCCAGGCTCCTGAGCTATCCTGCCAGCCTGACACCACAATATCTGCCTGATTCAGCTGCAGTTTATACTCCCCCTCGCCAAAGCGCTTCGCTAACGCAACGCCTGTGGCGATAGTTGCATGGCCGCAAAAAGGTACCTCTGCTGCGGGCGAGAAGTAACGTACCCGCCAGTGATAAATATCACTATCAGGAATGGGAGCGGCAAATGCCGTCTCAGAAAAACCGACCTCTGCAGCGATACGCTGCATTTCTTCTGCGGCAGGTAGTGTGTCGCCTATCCAGACACCCGCAGGATTACCGCCTGCCCCACTATCAGAGAATGCTGCGATGCGTGTTAATTCAGGAACCAGCTCTGCCATACCCTCTCCCATCTGTTGCGTTTGCGTTTATTGTTGTCTGTTCTTATCGCTATTTATATCGCCTTAACCTATCAATAAAAACAAAAAACCCCGACGCGTCGGGGTTTTTTATATCGCTTACGCTGGGTCAGCGCGCACTCAGAACGGGATGTCGTCGTCGAAGTCCATCGGCGGCTCGTTAGACGGTGCCGGAGCGGACTGCTGCGGACGCTGCTGTGCGCCGCCGCTGAACTGGTTCTGGTTACCACCCTGCGGCTGCTGAGGCTGACCCCAACCACCCTGCTGGCCGCCGCCCTGCTGACCGCCTGCCGGTGCGCCGCCGCCCTGACGGCCGCCGAGCATCTGCATGGTGCCGCCCACGTTCACCACCACCTCAGTGGTGTATTTTTCCGCGCCGGACTGATCGGTCCATTTGCGGGTACGCAGGGAGCCTTCGATGTAGACCTGAGAACCTTTACGCAGATACTCACCGGCCACCTCGGCCAGTTTGCCAAACAGCACAACCCGGTGCCATTCGGTCTGCTCTTTCATCTCGCCGGTCGCTTTATCACGCCAGGATTCGGAAGTAGCCAGCGTAATGTTGGCTACTGCGCCCCCATTCGGCATGTAGCGTACTTCCGGGTCCTGGCCCAGATTACCGACGAGAATCACCTTGTTTACGCCTCTGCTGGCCATGATTGTCTCTCCTGAATACGTTTCTTAGTCTCAATAGTGTAAGCGCGCGATTGTAACTTACCAAGCGACGCTTTGATACATTGCGGGGAGGATTCCAGTAATCCGCCCGCCGTGCGTTATTTTCGCACAAATGCGCCCGGGATGCATTCCTATACTGTATATCCATTCAGGTTTTTTTGTGTCATAATTAACCGTTTCAGTTCAGTTCGCCGGATGTCCTTCAAACATACCGAGCGCCGAGTCTCTTACCGGGAAAGGTGAATGGATAAGATAGAAGTACGGGGCGCGCGCACCCACAATCTCAAGAATATCAACCTCGTTATCCCACGCGACAAGCTGATTGTCGTCACCGGACTTTCAGGTTCAGGTAAATCATCCCTGGCTTTCGACACCCTCTATGCCGAAGGTCAGCGTCGCTACGTTGAATCGCTCTCCGCCTATGCGCGCCAGTTCCTGTCGTTGATGGAAAAGCCGGATGTCGATCACATCGAAGGGCTGTCACCGGCGATCTCTATTGAGCAGAAGTCGACCTCGCACAACCCACGCTCCACGGTTGGTACCATTACCGAGATCCACGACTACCTGCGCCTGCTGTTTGCCCGCGTAGGCGAGCCGCGCTGCCCGGACCACAACGTGCCGCTGGATGCGCAGACCGTCAGCCAGATGGTGGATAACGTGCTGTCGCAGCCGGAAGGCAAGCGCCTGATGCTGCTTGCGCCGATTATCAAAGAGCGTAAGGGCGAGCACACCAAGACGCTGGAGAACCTGGCAAGCCAGGGGTATATCCGCGCCCGTATTGATGGTGAAGTGTGCGACCTCTCAGATCCGCCGAGCCTTGAACTGCATAAAAAACATACTATCGAAGTGGTTATCGACCGCTTTAAGGTGCGGGACGATCTGACCCAGCGCCTGGCCGAGTCGTTTGAAACCGCGCTGGATCTCTCCGGCGGGACGGCGATTGTCGCCGATATGGACGATGATAAGGTCGAAGAGCTGCTCTTCTCGGCCAACTTTGCCTGTCCGATCTGCGGCTACAGCATGAACGAGCTGGAACCGCGCATGTTCTCCTTCAACAACCCGGCCGGTGCCTGCCCGACCTGTGACGGCCTGGGCGTACAGCAATATTTCGATCCGGATCGCGTGATCCAGAACCCGGAGCTGTCGCTGTCCGGCGGCGCGATCCGCGGCTGGGATCGCCGTAACTTCTACTATTTCCAGATGTTGCGCTCGCTGGCGGATCACTACAAGTTTGACGTTGATGCCTCTTGGGAGAGCCTGAGCGCGTCGGTGCAAAAAGTGGTGCTGTTCGGCTCCGGCAAAGAGAGCATCGAATTTAAGTACATGAACGATCGCGGCGACACCTCCGTGCGCCGTCATCCGTTTGAAGGCGTCCTGCACAACATGGAGCGCCGCTACAAAGAGACCGAATCCAGCGCGGTACGCGAAGAGCTGGCGAAGTTTATCAGCAACCGTCCGTGCGCCTCCTGCGACGGCACGCGCCTGCGTCGTGAAGCGCGCCACGTCTTTGTTGAGAATACGCCGCTGCCGGCGATCTCTGACATGAGCATCGGTCACGCGATGGACTTCTTCAACAACCTTAAGCTGGCCGGCCAGCGGGCGAAGATCGCCGAGAAGGTGCTGAAGGAGATTGGCGACCGCCTGAAATTCCTGGTGAACGTCGGCCTCAACTACCTGACTCTCTCCCGCTCGGCGGAGACGCTCTCCGGCGGTGAAGCGCAGCGTATTCGTCTGGCGAGCCAGATCGGTGCCGGTCTGGTTGGGGTAATGTACGTGCTGGATGAGCCGTCTATCGGCCTGCACCAGCGCGACAACGAACGCCTGCTGGGCACGCTGATCCACCTGCGCGACCTCGGCAACACGGTGATTGTGGTTGAGCATGATGAAGACGCGATCCGCGCCGCCGACCACGTGATTGATATCGGTCCAGGCGCAGGGGTCCACGGTGGTCAGGTGGTGGCGGAAGGCCCGCTGGATGCCATCATGGCGGTGCCGGAGTCGTTAACCGGGCAGTTTATGAGCGGCAAGCGGCAGATCGCCGTGCCGAAAGAGCGCGTGCCTGCCGATCCGTCGAAGGTGCTGAAGCTCTCCGGCGCACGCGGTAACAACCTGAAGGATGTGACGCTGACCCTGCCGGTAGGCCTGTTTACCTGTATCACTGGCGTCTCGGGCTCGGGTAAATCGACCCTGATCAACGACACCCTGTTCCCGATTGCCCAGCGTCAGCTTAACGGCGCGACCATCGCCGAGCCGGCACCCTACCGTGAGGTTCAGGGTCTGGAGCACTTCGACAAGGTGATCGATATTGACCAGAGCCCGATTGGCCGTACTCCGCGCTCAAACCCGGCGACCTATACCGGCGTCTTTACGCCGGTGCGTGAGCTGTTTGCCGGCGTGCCGGAGTCTCGCTCGCGTGGCTATACGCCGGGACGTTTCAGCTTTAACGTGCGCGGCGGCCGCTGCGAGGCCTGTCAGGGTGACGGCGTGATCAAGGTAGAGATGCACTTCCTGCCGGATATCTACGTGCCGTGCGACCAGTGCAAAGGCAAACGCTATAACCGCGAAACGCTGGAGATCAAATACAAGGGCAAGAGCATCCACGAAGTGCTGGATATGACCATCGAAGAGGCGCGTGAGTTCTTTGATGCCGTTCCGGCGCTGGCGCGGAAGCTGCAAACCCTGATGGACGTGGGTCTCTCCTACATCCGTCTCGGCCAGTCTGCTACCACGCTCTCCGGCGGTGAGGCCCAGCGCGTGAAGCTGGCCCGTGAGCTGTCAAAACGCGGTACCGGTCAGACGCTCTATATTCTGGACGAGCCGACCACTGGCCTGCACTTTGCCGACATCCAGCAGCTGCTGGAAGTACTCCATCAGCTGCGGGATCAGGGCAACACCATCGTTGTCATTGAGCACAACCTCGACGTGATCAAGACGGCGGACTGGATTGTCGATCTCGGCCCGGAAGGGGGTAGCGGCGGCGGCGAAATCCTCGTCTCCGGCACGCCGGAAACGGTTGCAGAGTGCGAAGCCTCGCACACTGCCCGCTTCCTTAAACCGATGCTGAAATAGCTAGACGGAAAGCTGCTGCCTGATTGCGTCAGGCAGCGCTTCAACCGCCAGCTTGTAGGACGCATCCACCAGGTAGTAAATCTGCGAATCCGGCAGGGATCCATCGAGAAAGACCGTGCTCCAGTGCGCCTTATTCAGACGTGCACTTGGCCGCACGTCTGCATTTTCGCTGCGCAGCAGCTCGGCCAGCTCTGGACTGGTTTTCAGCGATACCGCCGGGCGGTTATCAACGTCATGCACCATCGCAAATAGTACGTCTGCCACTTTGATCTGCGTCGCCTTCCAGTCGCTGTGTACGCTCTGCTCCGCGCCTGGTTTACCCATGCAGTAGGGCAGCAGTTCCGAATTGATCATTTCTCTTCCCCTTGTAGTGTTGCGATGATTTTACGTGACCCACCGTGAATGCGGTGTTCTCCCAACCAGATGCCCTGCCACGTTCCCAGCTGTACGCGCCCGTTCTGCACCGGCAGCAGCAGCGATACGCCAAGCGTGGAAGATTTGATATGGGAAGGCATATCGTCCGGCCCCTCAGCGTCATGCTCGTAGCGGGCGCTGTCCGGCACGGCCTGCAGAAAGTGCTGCTCCATATCGTGACGCACGGTGGGATCGCAGTTTTCATTCAGCGTGAGGGAGGCGGAGGTGTGCTGTAGCAGGAGGTGTAACAAACCCGTTTTGATGTGAGCGAGGGAGGGAATTTGCTCCAGCACCTCGTCCGTCACCAGATGGAAACCGCGTGGCTTTGCGCCAAGCCTGAGAGTTTGTTGATACCACATAGACTGCTCCAGAGTTATTTCACCTGATGCTAAGTGTGTAACACGTAGGGCAGAACAGCCAGAAAACGGAGAAAATAAGGCAACCTGGCGATTGCCTTTTGCCGATCAATACTCGGAGTTGGCAATGACCTCTTCGCCATACATTCCCGCCTGCGGCAGTGGCCGGTAGGTGGAGTTAGCGGCCCGCAGCACGCGGATGCCTCGCGCACTCACTTCCCGAGCGGCGCGGATGTCGTTATCCGAGTCGCCGTAGAACATCTTGATGTGCTTATCCTGCAGCCACTGGGTCTTGGTATTCTGACCCGGCTGGTCCCCGGCAAAGATCACCGGATTCATATTTTCGGCGGGGATCTGGAAATCATCCTGCAGCGTCTTTGAAACGGTCTCGGTCTTTGTCTGGCTGCGTCCGGTGAGGAAGTAGATAGCGTCGCCGCGCTTGACGTGCATGGCGATCAGCGCCCGCGCCACCTCTTTGGGAATGCTGAACTCATCCCAACCGTTGTTCATCTTCTCCCAGAAGGCGGGATTGTGCAGATACGCTTCGCTCTGTGGAGAGAAGAGTTCTTTGCCGCGCCAGAAGCCCGGGCTGGAGAAGAGCACCGTATCATCAATATCAAACCCAACGGCCATCGGCGGTCGGCCCTGAAGGCTATTTTCAATCTGTGCAACCGAGACCCAATGAATGGGCGCTTGTTCAGCCAGTTTCGCGACGTTAGTTCCGGGATAGAGCGGCGAAGGTGAGGAGGCGTGCGCGTTGGCAGCGCCCACGGCAAACAGAAGACAGAATGCACTGAGCGCGAGGGGTATCTTACGCATATTCATCCTTAAATATTAGAATTAGGCAGAATTTTCCCCGGCCTTGCGCCGGGGAAGGCGCGTATTATGCCATCACTGCGGCAAAGGCCTGTGCGACGCGGTGCACATTACTGCTATTCAGGCCGGCAAGGCACATACGGCCGCTGGCGATCAGGTAGACACCCAACTCCTCACGCAGGCGGGTAACCTGCGCTGCGCTAAGACCGGTATAGCTGAACATGCCGCGCTGCTGCAGCAGATAGTCAAAGTTATGGCCCGGCACTGCCTCGCGCAGAACGTTCACCAGCTCCTGGCGCATAGCGGAGATACGCAGGCGCATCGCTTCAACTTCCGCCAGCCACTGCGCTTTCAGGGTCGCGTCACCCAGTACGGTCGCCACCAGCTGTGCGCCAAAGTTTGGCGGACTGGAGTAGTTGCGGCGTACGGTTGCTTTCAGCTGTCCCAGCACGCGCCCGGCGGTGTCGGCATCGTCACAAACGATAGACAGACCGCCGACGCGCTCGCCGTAGAGAGAGAAGATCTTCGAGAAGGAGTTGCTCACCAGCGCTGGCAGACCGGCATCGGCGATGGCGCGAATCGCGTAGGCATCCTCTTCCATTCCGGCACCGAAGCCCTGATAGGCGATGTCGAGGAACGGGATCAGCTCGCGCGCTTTAAGTACCTCTATCACCGCGTCCCACTGAGGATTGGTCAGGTCAGCCCCGGTTGGGTTATGACAGCACGGATGTAGCAGAACGATGCTGCGGGCCGGTAGGCTTTGCAGTTTTTCCAGCAGCGCGTTTACGCGTACGCCGTTGGTTTCGCTATCAAACCACGGGTAAGTACTTACTTCGAATCCAGCGCCTTCAAAGATGGCGATGTGGTTTTCCCAGGTCGGATCGCTGACCCAGACGCCGGATTCTGGGAAGTAGCGCTTCAGGAAGTCAGCCCCCACCTTCAGCGCGCCGGAGCCGCCGAGAGTCTGGATAGTCGCTACGCGGTTCGCCTTCAGTACCGGATGTTCAGCGCCAAACAGCAGCGGCGCGATGGTGTGACGGTAGCCCGGCAGGCCCTCCATCGGCAGATAGAGCGATGCGCCATGCGGCTGGGCGTTCAGGCGTGCTTCTGCTTCGGCAACGGCCTGAAGCTGAGGGATCAGGCCATCTTCGTTGTAGTAGAGGCCGATGCTAAGATTTACCTTATCGCTACGGGGATCTTCTTTGAAACGCTCCATCAGCGTCAGAATGGGGTCGCCAGCGTAGGCGTCAACTTTTTGAAACACGCGGTGGTTCTCCAGATTTACAGGCGGGGGTGTTAAACACAATAAACCGGAAGCAGGAGAAGGTCGAGAGGATGTTCAAACGAATTGCTGGGGCGTTCTGTAGGCCCGGTGAGCGCAGCGCCACCGGGCATTTTATATGCGTTAATCGATGTATTGCATCGCGACCCGGGACGTCAGTCGCGTAATAAGTTCGTAAGCACTTACTTTTGTAATCTCAGCGATGCGCTCTACCGGCAGGCCTTCGCCCCACATCACTACCGGATCGCCCGCGCGCTCCTGAGCCTCGGGTCCAAGGTCAACGCAGATCATATCCATCGCCACGCGCCCGACGATAGGCACTTCGCGACCGTTAACCAGCACCGGCGTACCGGACGGCGCGGCGCGGGGATAGCCATCGCCGTAGCCCATCGCCACTACGCCGAGACGCGTATCGCGCTCGCTGATCCAGGTCCCGCCGTAGCCTACCGGCTCACCTGCACGGTGCGGGCGCACGGCGATCAGCGTTGAGGCCAGGGACATCACCGGCTGGAAGCCAAAATCAGCGCCCCACGGCTTTTGATCCAGCGGTGATACGCCGTAGAGAATGATGCCGGGACGCACCCAGTCAAAATGCGCCTGCGGCCAGAGCAGAATGCCGCCGGAGGCCGCAATAGAGCGCAGGCCCGGCTTGCCTTCGGTGAAGGTGGTGAAGATATCCAGCTGCTGTTCGGTTGCGCCACACGCTGGCTCATCGGCCCGGGCAAAGTGGCTGACAATATTCACCGGCTGGCGCACATTTTTACAGGCGCAGAGCCGCTGGTAGAACGCGCTGGCCTCTTCGGGACGCACGCCCAGCCTGTGCATGCCGGTATCGAGCTTCATCCAGACGGTGATGGGTTCAGGGAGTTCAGCCCTCTCCAGCGCCTCTAGCTGCTCGGTATTGTGCACGGCGGTGTGCAACGTTTGCGCAGAGAGCGTGGGAAGATCGTCAGCGGAAAAAAAGCCCTCCAGCAGCAGGATCGGCTGGGTAATGCCGCCCGCACGCAGCTGCAGGGCCTCTTCAAGACGGGCAACGCCAAAGGCGTCGGCGTCGGGGAGCGTTCGCGCGGTCTCCAGGAGACCGTGTCCGTAAGCGTTCGCTTTCACCACTGCAACCAGTTTGCTGGCGGGAGCCAGCTCGCGCAGGCGTTGCAGATTGTGTCGCAGAGCGCGGCGGTTGATTACTACGGTTGCCGCTTGCATGTTATTCCTTCTAAAAGCGGATCCTCAAAATCATTCGCGTTGCAGGAAGGCGACAAGTCCGGGAAGCCCCAGGAGCTTACTGAAGTAAGTGACTGGGGTGAGCGGACGCAGTCAACGCCCCTGCGGCGTGAAGGATGAAGAGGATTTATTCGTCATCGTACTGTGGCCCGGCATAGTTATCGAAGCGCGACCACTGCCCGTTAAAGGTCAGGCGTACCGTACCAATCGGGCCGTTACGCTGCTTACCAATAATAATTTCCGCGATGCCTTTCAGATCGCTGTTCTCGTGGTACACCTCATCACGATAGATAAACATGATCAGGTCGGCATCCTGCTCGATAGAGCCGGACTCACGCAGGTCGGAGTTGACCGGGCGCTTATCGGCACGCTGCTCCAGGGAGCGGTTGAGCTGCGACAGGGCCACCACCGGCACCTGTAACTCTTTCGCCAGCGCTTTCAGCGAGCGGGAGATCTCCGCGATCTCCAGCGTACGGTTGTCAGAGAGCGACGGAACGCGCATCAGCTGCAGGTAGTCGATCATGATCATGCTCAGGCCGTCATGCTCGCGGAAGATGCGCCGCGCACGGGAGCGCACCTCGGTCGGCGTCAGGCCAGAGGAGTCGTCGATGTACATGTTACGCTTCTCGAGCAGGATGCCCATTGTGCCGGAGATACGCGCCCAGTCCTCGTCGTCGAGCTGGCCGGTACGGATGCGGGTCTGATCGACGCGGGAGAGCGACGCCAGCATACGCATCATGATCTGCTCGGCGGGCATCTCCAGGCTGAAGATCAGCACCGGCTTATCCTGTAGCATCGCGGCGTTTTCGCACAGGTTCATGGCGAAGGTGGTCTTACCCATCGACGGACGCGCCGCCACGATGATCAGATCCGAGCGCTGCAGGCCCGCCGTTTTTTTGTTCAGATCCTGATAGCCGGTATCAACGCCGGTCACGCCGTCGTGGGGCTGCTGAAAGAGCTGCTCAATACGCGCGACGGTGGCCTCAAGGATCTGATCGATACTTTTCGGTCCTTCGTCCTTATTCGCCCGGTTTTCAGCGATCTGGAATACGCGGGATTCGGCGAGGTCGAGCAGATCTTCGCTGGTGCGGCCCTGCGGGTCAAAGCCCGCGGTGGCGATTTCGTTGGCAACCGAGATCATCTCACGCACGACCGCACGTTCGCGGACGATGTCAGCATAGGCGCTAATGTTCGCCGCGCTTGGCGTATTTTTCGATAGCTCTGCCAGGTAGGCAAAACCGCCGACGCTGTCCAGCTGGCCCTGCTGCTCCAGCGACTCCGCCAGGGTGATCAGGTCGATGGGTTTGCTCATCTCCTGCAGACGGTGCATCTCAGTGAAGATATGTCGGTGCGGGCGGGTATAAAAGTCTTCCGCAACAACGCGCTCGGCAACGTCGTCCCAGCGTTCGTTATCCAGCATTAAACCGCCCAACACCGACTGCTCCGCTTCGATTGAGTGTGGCGGCACTTTCATCCCCTCGACTTGCATATCGCGGGGTTCAGTCTGTTTGTTGAAGGGTTTATTTCCTGCCATAGTGAATGGAGTACCGAGATAAATTGTGGGTCGAAACTTTATCATATTTTAGATTATGCACCGACCCTAATGTCGCATTGGCTTAGGATCTTTGGGAGGAAACATGGCAACAAGAATTGAATTTCACAAGCATGGTGGCCCTGAGGTATTAAAAGCGGTGGAGTTTACGCCCACCGATCCGGCAGAGAACGAGGTGCAGGTCGAGAACAAAGCTATTGGTATCAACTATATCGATACCTACATCCGCAGCGGCCTCTATCCGCCTCCGGCGCTGCCAAGCGGTCTCGGTACAGAGGCGGCAGGCGTAGTGAGTAAAGTTGGTAAAAACGTTAGCCATATTAAAGCGGGCGATCGGGTGGTCTATGCCCAGTCGGCGCTGGGGGCCTACAGCTCAGTACATAACGTGCCGGCGGATAAGGTCGCTATTCTGCCCAACGCCATCTCCTTTGAGCAGGCCGCGGCCTCGTTCCTGAAGGGGCTGACGGTCTTCTACCTGCTGCGTAAAACCTATGAGATCAAGCCCGACGAGCCGTTTCTGTTCCACGCGGCGGCGGGCGGTGTAGGGCTTATCGCCTGCCAGTGGTCCAAGGCGCTGGGTGGCAAGCTGATCGGCACGGTGGGCAACGCGCAGAAGGCGCAGCGCGCATTGCAGGCGGGCGCATGGCAGGTGATTAACTACCGCGAGGAGAGCATCGTTGAGCGCGTCAAGGAGATCACCGGGGGTAAGAAGGTACGCGTTGTCTATGACTCGGTAGGAAAAGATACCTGGGAATCGTCGCTGGACTGCCTGCAGCGTCACGGCCTGATGGTCAGCTTCGGCAACGCCTCTGGTCCGGTCACCGGCGTTAATCTCGGCATCCTTAACCAGAAAGGCTCCCTCTATGCAACCCGCCCTTCCCTTCAGGGGTACATCACTAATCGGGAGGAGCTGGAAGAGGCCAGCAACGAGCTATTCTCGCTGATTGCCAGCGGCGTGATTAAGGTCGACGTGGCAGAAGATCAGAAATTCCCGCTGGCGGAGGCGCAGCGTGCGCACGAGACGCTGGAGAGCCGATCAACTCAAGGATCGAGTCTGCTGATCCCCTGAGCCCCTCTAAATAATTTGAGTAGCAGGAAGGCGGCAAGAGCGCGAGTCCCCAGGAGCTTACATAGGTAAGTGACTGGGGCGAGTAAGCGCAGCCAACGCACCGGCTGCTTGAAGTATGACGAGGGAAAAGAATTAGGGCTTCCCTTAAGGAAGCCCTTTCTTTTTTTAGTTCGGCTGTATGTAGGGTACAGCTCGATGAATTCTAAGACGCGCAATAGTGACAGATTCGATACCTAAATCCTATGCGGTTTGGCTGAACCTGCCAGAGAAAAGTGCCAGGTTGTGATCAAGACCGCATAACTTAGTAACGCCAGCGGCTATTGCGCTGATACAACGGCAATTTTGGTTTTTTTACCGCCCGGATAACCCAGACGATAGCCACCGCCAGCAGCAGCCAGGGCAGCAGCTTAAACATTAACGCAAACAGTCCACCGACAAACATCAGCGCGGTGGCCACTGCCAGCGCGACAATAATGCCCAGCAGCGAGACGCCCGTGACCAGTAGCATCATAAAAAATCCAATAACAAACAGTAGTTCCAGCATGGCTCTTCCCCCTTAATAGTTACCCAATCTATTACAAGAAACGTGCCAGAATGTAATGCATTGATAATAAAACAAAACGCCCCGCAGCGTGCTGCGAGGCGTGGTGAATTTAGCTAACTTTTAGCGAATTTCTAACGCTTATCCGCCACCAGCTTTAGCGCCTGCTCCAGTACATCGATATCCGCCCCAGCCTTATGGGCGTTTTCACTCAGGTAGCGACGCCACTGGCGCGCACCGGGAATACCCTGGAAAAGGCCCAGCATATGGCGAGTGATATGCCCGAGATAGGCGCCGTTGCTCAGCTCACGCTCAATATAGGGATACATGGCCCGCACTACCGCAACCGGATCGGCATCGTCACGCGCTACGCCAAAGATCTCACGGTCAACCGCGGCCAGAATGCCTGGGTTTTGATACGCCTCGCGCCCTACCATCACCCCGTCCATATGCTCAAGGTGCGCCTTTGCCTCTTCCAGCGATTTGATGCCGCCGTTGATAGACATGGTCAGGTGCGGGAAGTCGCGCTTAAGCTGATAGACACGCGGGTAGTCCAGAGGCGGGATCTCACGGTTCTCTTTTGGGCTGAGTCCGGAGAGCCAGGCCTTACGGGCGTGAATAATAAACGTCTCGCACTCGCCCTTGCCGGAAACGGTATCAATAAAGCTGCAGAGGAATTCGTAGCTGTCCTGGTCGTCAATGCCGATGCGGGTCTTCACCGTCACCGGGATAGAGACGACGTCGCGCATGGCTTTGATGCAGTCCGCCACCAGCTGCGCATTGCCCATCAGACAGGCGCCGAACATACCGTTCTGCACGCGATCCGACGGACAGCCGACGTTGAGGTTGATCTCGTCATAGCCGCGGGCTTCGGCCAGCTTCGCACAGTGGGCCAGCTGAGCCGGATCGCTGCCGCCCAGCTGAAGCGCTACGGGATGCTCTTCGTCACTGTAGGCCAGATAGTCACCTTTACCATGAATAATCGCCCCGGTAGTCACCATCTCGGTATAGAGCAGCGTCTCCCGCGACAGCAGGCGCAGGAAATAGCGACAGTGGCGGTCGGTCCAGTCGAGCATTGGCGCGATGGAGAAGCGGTGGGCGGCGAAGGCTGTAGCGGGCGTGACTGGCGGCATAGCGTACGTTTTTTCATCAAAATGGAAAAGGGGCGCTACTATAGCATACTCATTTAGCCTGAACAGCCCGCCGGAGGCATTGCGCCTCCGGCGGGGAGATCATTAGAACGTCAGGCTGAGCTGCGCGCCTGCGCCCCAGGTTTCATCTTCACCATAGAGGCCCATCAGGTCGACGTGAACGCGGTTGAACGGCGCAAAACCGATACCGGCGGTGGCGACGTTGCTGTCGTCCCCTTTCACATCGGCGCGGAAGCCCGCACGCACCGCCAGCCAGTCGAGCGGACGCACCTCGGCCCCGACGCCAACATACTGGGAAGCCTCCTCGCTCTTAAAGCCTTTGGTCTCGGTCAGATCGCCGTCGGCGCTGAGGGTAACCAGATCCGTATGCCACGCCAGCCCTGCGGTAACCACCGGGCTGATCTGGTAGGTATCTTTATAGCTACGCACCTCTTGAGTACGGCCATTGCGGATCTGGATATCTTTGGTATCGATATCGCGGGAGATCAGGTTCTGTCC
The DNA here is from genome assembly GCF_032052675.1 of Pseudescherichia sp. Lineage (NCBI taxonomy): Bacteria > Pseudomonadati > Pseudomonadota > Gammaproteobacteria > Enterobacterales > Enterobacteriaceae > Pseudescherichia > Pseudescherichia sp. The sequence goes on along the minus strand of NZ_DAMBWA010000012.1, from coordinate 59,871 downwards.
GCTCAGGCCTACGGTCCAGTTATCGCCAAAATCAGCGGCAATACCGGCGTCAACGTTGAAGCCGGTATCGTCGTTACGGTAGCGGCTGCTGTTGAAGTCGCTGCTATCGTAGTCGTAGATGGAGGTGGTGTAGTTGAACAGCCAGGTTTTTTGCAGCTTCGGCGTCACGCCGATAGAGACCGGCACGTCGCCAAGCTGGAACTGACGCGCCACGGCCACGCCGTAGTCGGAGACGATCGCCGCACGTCCAGACGCGGTAGAGTTCAAGTGGCTGGTAATAATATCCGAGCTGCGACCAAGGGCGACTTGCCCGGCATCAAGGAGGATTTCATTGCCGCGCAGGTAGTCAATATCCTGCTGGTCGACGTTGGAGCTGACCCGGGCATGGGCATAGGCCTTCGCCACGAAAGCAAACGACAGCACGTCGTTAGGAATGCTTACTGCAATACCAGCGCCCGCATTAGCACGCGCCGTTTTGCCGTCGAGAAACTCCAGCTCATCGGCTAAATCGGTCGCGGCGCCGCGCACCTGATTAATGGTTCCCGTTGGGTTAGTAATAAACTGAGCAAAGGTCAGGTTGTCGATAACGTTATCGTAATAGTCGACTTTGTCGCTGATATCGTCGATTTCATCCTGCAGATTATCTTTATCGCTAATCTGCGCCCGCACGCTCGGCAGGATGACAGTCACGTTATCATCCGGTTTAGCCTTCGCCAGCAGCGCCGGGTTAATCAGTACGCCGCTGCCATAGCTGGCGGATGCTACGCCGGTGCCGCCCATCGCATCACTACGCGCTTCTGCCCATGTATTGGCTGCCCCCGCCTGAGTGACTACCCCAAAAGAGACCGCAAGTGTTACCACTGAAAGCTTAAAAATTTTTTTCACAGTTTGCCCTGTCTTATTGATCAAAGGTCGATTTATGCCCTGCCAGTTATCGCCTGGCGAGAGGTGAACTATTGCTGTGAAAAGCGATGCTAAATGCAGCTAATTCGTTTTTTATCTGCATGAGAGTATTTTTATTCGTAACAATCTGCGTCTTTTTATAAACGCTCTTTACTTATAGAGGAGGAAATTCGATTCGGGAAGTTTTTCTGCTCTGAGCGTTGAAAAATTCAGGAAAATGCCAGGATGGAGATCGACGGTGGGTGCGGAACGATCGGCGGGATCTCGGCGTTTGTCGCAGGATATGATAAAGTGACGGTTTCAACGTTATTACATTACGTAACCTGAGGATGCCCTATGGATAAGACCACTTCGCAGCAGATGCTGGCACATGCTGAAACGCTGTGCGCGCAGCGCAACGTGCGCCTGACCCCGCAGCGCCTTGAGGTTTTGCGCCTGATGAGCCTCCAGCAGGGTGCAATCAGCGCCTACGATCTGCTCGATCTCCTGCGCGTCTCAGAGCCGCAGGCCAAGCCGCCGACGGTTTACCGCGCTCTCGACTTCCTGCTGGAGCAGGGTTTTGTGCACAAGGTCGAGTCAACCAACAGCTACGTGCTGTGTCACTTCCTCGATCAGCCTACCCATACGTCTGCGATGTTCATCTGCGATCGCTGCGGCGTGGTAAAAGAGGAGGCGGCTGAAGGCGTGGAAGATATTATGCACGCGCTGGCGGCCAGGATGGGCTTTGCGCTGCGTCATAACGTCATTGAGGCGCACGGGTTGTGTGCAGCGTGTTCAGAAGTGGAAGCCTGCCGTCATCAGGGCCAATGTCAGCACGATCACAGCATTTTAGTGAAGAAGAAACCGCGTTAGGTTAAAAAGTGGTGGGAAGAGTCGGTACGTCCTTGTACCGTCGGGCAGGGTAGTCAAACTGTTAATCCAGGGTGATTACCAGCGATACTCGTTACGGGTTTCCCAGTCGACCACCTCTTTCTCAGCCTGGTCTTTTTGGTAGCCATAACGTTCCTGAATTTTACCGACCAGCTGGTCGCGTTTACCTTCAATAACGGTCATGTCATCGTCCGTTAATTTACCCCATTGCTCTTTCGCTTTACCTTTGAACTGTTTCCAGTTACCGCCGACTTCGTCTTTATTCATAATGGTATCCTCATCATCGTTCGGTGTTGAATAGCAATATTCGTTGGTCCTTCGTTACGTTCTTTATCTGCTGAACGTGATAATAATTGTAGCTAAGGATTTTCTAAGCTGGGGATTATTCGGAATATTTAACCATTCAGGCGCGAACAAACAACAGGAAGGCAAGGCTAGAAGGCAAGGCTAAAGGAGGTGAGAAAGAGAGAGGAGGAAAAACATTAAGCGCTGTGACAGCAGAAGGTTAACTGCCACAAGCACTTATATGCTATCAGAGCCACTCGCCGTTGCGAATGACGCCGACCGCCAGACCTTCAATACTGAAGTTCTGCTGACGAAGGTCAACAACGATGGGATCGAAGTCGCTGTTTTCAGGCAGCAGCTGCACGGTATTGCCCTGCTTTTTCAGCCGCTTTACCGTCACTTCGTCATCAATACGCGCCACAATCACCTGGCCGTTACGCGCTTCCTGCGTTTTATGTACTGCCAGCAGATCGCCATCCATGATGCCAATGTCTTTCATCGACATCCCGCTAACGCGCAGCAGGAAATCGGCGCTGGGCTTAAACAGTGACGGATCGACTTGGTAGTGGCCCTCGATATGCTGCTGTGCCAGCAGCGGCTCACCGGCAGCGACCCGGCCAATCAGCGGCAGGCCATCTTCCTCTTCCTGCAGCAGACGGATCCCGCGCGATGCGCCGGAAACAATCTCAATGACGCCTTTGCGCGCCAGCGCTTTCAGGTGTTCTTCTGCCGCGTTTGGGGAACGGAATCCCAAACGCTGCGCAATTTCAGCACGCGTCGGCGGCATGCCGGTCTGGCTGATGTGATCGCGAATGAGATCAAACACCTCTTGCTGCCTGGCTGTTAACGCTTTCATCCCGCCCCCTGGGTGTATATACAGTTATGCTGTGAGTATATACAGCAAAAACCGTTTTTGAAACCAAATTTTGAGCAAAACCGCCGCGCAAGGCCGATTTTGCGCGCCTTAGCGGTAATGTGGCCAGAGCAGAATGCCCCAGGTGGCCAGCGCGAGCAGAATAGACATCAGCACCGCTGCCGAGCCCATATCTTTGGCCCGGCCGGAAAGCTCATGGAAATCAGTCCCGATACGGTCAACAACCGCCTCGATCGCGCTGTTCAGGATCTCCACTATCATTACCAGCACAACGGACCCAATGAGCAGCACGCGGGTAATGGCGTCTACGTCGAGCCAGCAGGCAATGACAACGGCAAGGATCACCGCGACGGACTCCTGGCGGAAAGCGGCTTCGTTCAGCCAGGCAGCGCGAACGCCCTTCCATGAGTACCCTGCGGCTTTAATGATTCGGGTTAAACCAGTGGTATTATTGGCCATCAAAAGAACCTTTTTACGTAATTATCGTCAATGTCTATGCGAGCGTACCGAGGTACAAAAGATATTCTGCGCGCTTTCTGATATTCTTGCGGCGCAATGGCATTATTAACCAGAGGCTTCACATTGTTTATGTCCGGCTGGCCACGAATTTACTACAAATTACTGAATTTACCATTAAGCGTGCTGGTAAAAAGCAAGTCGATCCCGGCAGAACCTGCCCAGGAACCTGGACTCGATACCTCACGCCCTATTATGTACGTTTTGCCTTATAACTCGAAGGCAGACTTGCTGACGCTGCGTGCCCAATGCCTGGCGCACGAGCTGCCCGACCCGCTTGAACCGCTGGAGATCGACGGTGCGCTGCTGCCTCGCTATATCTTTATTCACAGCGGGCCGCGTGTCTTTAGCTGGTACACGCCGAAAGAAGAGTCCGTTAAGCTGTTCCATGATTATCTGGATCTCCACCGTAACCACCCGGACCTGGACGTGCAGATGGTGCCGGTATCGGTGATGTTTGGCCGCTCACCGGGGCGCGAAAAAGGCGAAGTGAATCCGCCGCTGCGCATGCTGAACGGCATCCAGAAGTTCTTTGCCGTCTCCTGGCTCGGTCGCGATAGCTTTGTGCGCTTCTCCCCGCCGGTCTCCCTGCGCCGGATGGCCACCGAGCATGGCACAGACAAAATTATCGCCCAAAAGCTGGCCCGCGTAGCGCGCATGCACTTTGCCCGCCAGCGGCTTGCCGCCGTGGGTCCGCGCCTGCCGGCGCGCCAGGATCTCTTTAACAAGCTGTTGGCCTCAAAAGCCATTGCCCGCGCGGTAGAAGACGAAGCGCGCAGCAAAAAGATCTCCCATGAGAAAGCCCAGCAGAACGCCATCGCACTGATGGAGGAGATTGCGGCCAATTTCTCCTATGAGATGATCCGCCTGAGCGATCGTATCCTTGGCTTTACCTGGAACCGGCTCTATCAGGGCATCAACGTGCATAACGCCGAGCGGGTCCGCCAGCTGGCGCACGACGGTCATGAGATTGTCTACGTGCCCTGCCACCGTAGCCACATGGACTACATGCTGCTCTCCTATGTGCTCTATCATCAGGGGCTGGTACCGCCGCATATCGCCGCCGGGATTAACCTCAACTTCTGGCCTGCCGGACCGGTTTTCCGCCGCCTCGGGGCGTTCTTTATTCGCCGTACCTTTAAGGGCAACAAGCTCTATTCGACGGTGTTCCGTGAGTACCTGGGCGAGCTGTTTAGCCGCGGCTACTCCGTAGAGTACTTTGTCGAGGGTGGACGCTCACGTACGGGCCGTCTGCTGGATCCGAAAACCGGCACCCTGTCGATGACCCTGCAGGCCATGCTGCGCGGCGGCACCCGCCCTATCACCCTGGTACCGATCTATATCGGCTACGAGCACGTGATGGAGGTGGGCACCTATGCAAAAGAGCTGCGCGGCGCAACCAAAGAGAAAGAGAACGTCTTTCAGATGCTGCGCGGCCTGAGCAAGCTGCGCAACCTCGGCCAGGGCTACGTTAACTTCGGCGAGCCGCTACCGCTGATGAACTACCTCAATCAGCACGTGCCCGAGTGGCGCGAGTCGATCGATCCGATTGAGGCGGTACGCCCGGCCTGGCTGACGCCGACCGTCAACACCATCGCCGCCGATCTGATGGTGCGTATTAACAACGCGGGCGCGGCTAACGCTATGAACCTCTGCTGTACCGCGCTGCTGGCCTCGCGCCAGCGCTCGCTGACCCGCGAGCAGCTGACCGAGCAGCTGGACTGCTACCTCGATCTGCTGCGCAACGTGCCCTACTCGCCTGACGCCACCGCCCCGGCGGCCAGCGCCAGCGAGCTGATTGCCCACGCGCTGCAGATGAATAAGTTCGAAGTAGAGAAAGACACCATAGGCGACATCATCATTCTGCCGCGCGAGCAGGCGGTGCTGATGACTTACTACCGCAACAACATCGCGCATATGCTGGTGCTGCCCTCCCTGATGGCGGCTATCGTAACCCAGCATCGCCAGATCTCTCGCGAAGAGCTGCTGCGCCACGTTGATGTGCTCTATCCGATGCTTAAAGCAGAGCTGTTCCTGCGCTGGGATAACAGCGAGCTGCCAGAGGTGCTCAACGCGTTGATCGCCGAGCTGGTGCGTCAGGGCCTGCTGGTAGATAAAGACGACCGCCTGTATCTCAACCCGCAGCGCTCCCGTACCCTGCAGCTGCTGGCGGCTGGCGCGCGCGAGACCCTGCAGCGCTACGCCATCACTTTCTGGCTGCTGAGCGCCAACCCGGCCATCAACCGTGGCACGCTGGAGAAAGAGAGCCGTACCCTGGCTCAGCGCCTGTCGGTGCTGCACGGGATCAACGCCCCGGAGTTCTTCGATAAAGCCGTGTTCAGTACCCTGGTGCTCACCCTGCGCGACGAGGGTTACATCAGCGATACGGGTGATGCCGATCCGGCAAAAACCATGCAGGTCTATCTCCTGCTGGCGGATCTGGTGACGCCTGACGTGCGGTTGACTATCGAGAGCGCAACCCAGGCAGAAGCGTAAAGGTGATGCCCGGTAACGCAAGTGTACCGGGCCTCTCTATTATCTGACCGCCTGCGCTACCCACGCGGACAGCTCCCGTAACTCCCTCTCCTGCTCCGGAAAATCCCCTAGCAGCGCATCGCACGCCTGCTGCAGACTATCCGCACGATAAGCGCAGCCCTGCAGACGCGCCGCCAGCGCCTCCAGCGGCGCCGGGTTCAGGCTGTCGGTAAAGATCTGCGCGCGCGTGATGTGTCCTCGCTCGACGTCGAAGTGCAGCTCAACGCCGCCCCAGGTGAAGCGCTCATCCAGCAGATGGCTGAACGAGGGTGCCTGACCAAAGTTCCACTCCCAGCTGCTCTGACGGGCAAAGGTATCGGCAAAGTTTGGCAGATCCGGCGTCTTGTCCGGAGAGATAACCTCCGCCGCAACGCGCTCGCCGTAGTGGGCAAAAAAGGCCTCGGTGACCTCCGCGCAGATCGCTTCATGCGTGATGCCCGGCAGCAGATCGACCAGGTTTGCCACCCGTCCCCGTACCGAGGTAATGCCCTTGGCCTGGAGCTTCTTTTGGTCAGGGTTAAGGTAGTTTGCCAGTCGACTTAGATCGGCATTGAGCAGCAGCGTGCCGTGGTGGAAGCCGCGGTCCGGCGTTTCACGATAGGCGGAGCCGGAGACTTTGCGATCGCCCTCCGGCGTTTTGACCACCAGGTCGTTACGCCCCGAGGCTTCTGCCGCTACGCCCAGCGCGTTGAGGGCGTTAAGCACAATGTGGGTAGAGATGGTTTTGTCATACTCCGGCTTGCCGGCCATAAAGGTAAAGCAGGTGTTGCCGAGATCGTGAAATACCGCGCCGCCGCCGCTGCTGCGTCGGGCGAGGCGGACGTTATCCTCCTCCATGCGCCGGGTATTGCACTCTTTCCACGGATTTTGCGCCCGGCCAATCACCACCGTATCGGCGTTGCGCCACAGAAACAGCACGCGCTGGGTGGCAGGCATCTGACGGAAAATTGACTCCTCTACCGCCAGGTTAAACCAGGGATCGTATGAATCAGAGATAAGCAGACGTAATGTGGACATGGCAGCTTTCCTTTTCTTTAATTGCCCCCATAGTAACGACAAAGCGGCGCGTATGCCTACCCGGCCTACGGCTCGCGCTTCTCGCTCTCCCCCTCCTCCGGCACCGAGCGGCTGGCGGTGAGCAGGAAGGGCGACTGCTGCCAGCGGGTACGCTTGCCCTGCAGCAGCGTGCGGGTCAGCACCACGCCGATTGCCAGCGACAGGAGCAGCATCAGGCGGAGGATATTTGTGGTATTATCGACCTGTTTCGCTTCGGTCGGTAGGGTATGGGTGTCGAGAGTCAGACGCAGGTAGCCGAGCGGGCCATTTTTCCCCTGTATGGGTTCAACAATCTGCTGGTTGAAGTAGCCGCCGGCTTTTTTTCCGTCCAGCGCCAGCCGGTCGCGGACGTCGACGCTCTCCCCTGAACGCGCAATCAAATCGCCCTGCTCATCGTAGACGCCTGCGTCAAGAATACGGCTCCCTTCGGTGAGCTGGCGCAGGAGCGCGCTAATCGGCTTTTCATCCGGCGTTTCGCTACGCATCAGCGGCGTGAGGTTCAGGGTCACCTGGTGCGCCAGGGTACGGGCCAGCTCTTCAAACTGGGGGTTACGCGCCCGCTGGTGGCTCTGGCTGAACCACGATGCCCCCTGCATTAGCGCCACCAAAAGGGCGAGACAGATGAGCACTATTACGGCGCGATGCAGCCGGAATCTCAGTTTTGCGCGGGCCATATTCTTACCTGATGAAAATTTGAGGTTAGCATGTTGCCAGAAGCGATGATTACAAGGTAGCCTCATGCGTTATTTTTACCCGGATGCGTTTGGCCGCACGTGTTTTTACAGGAGCTTTAATGTCTAACAGTTTAACCTGGCGCGACCTGCCCGAAGCCGTCTCTCAGTGGCCTGGGCTGCCGCTCTCTTTAAGCGGCGACGAGGTGATGCCGCTCGATTATCACGCGGGTCGCAGCGGCTGGCTGCTCTATGGCCGCAGTCTGGATAAACAGCGCCTGACGGCGTATCAGCGCTCGCTTGGCGCGGCGATGGTGATCGTCGCGGCCTGGTGCGTCGAGGATTATCAGGTGATCCGCCTGGCCGGCTCGCTGACACCGCGGGCAACGCGTCTGGCGCACGATGCCGGTCTGGACGTTGCGCCGCTGGGTAAGATCCCGCACCTGCGCACGCCGGGCCTGCTGGTGATGGACATGGACTCTACCGCCATCCAGATCGAGTGTATCGATGAGATCGCCAAGCTGGCGGGCACCGGTGAGATGGTCGCCGAGGTGACCGAGCGGGCGATGCGCGGCGAGCTGGACTTTACCGCCAGCCTGCGCAGCCGTGTCGGCACCCTCAAGGGGGCGGATGCCACCATTCTGCACCAGGTGCGCGACGGCCTGCCGCTGATGCCGGGCCTGACCCAGCTGGTGCTGAAGCTGGAGACGCTGGGCTGGAAGGTGGCTATCGCCTCCGGCGGCTTCACCTTCTTTGCTGACTACCTGCGCGACAGGCTGCGCCTGACCGCCGCCGTGGCAAACGAGCTGGAGATTGTTGATGGCAAGCTGACCGGCCACGTCGTGGGCGACATTGTGGATGCCCAGTACAAGGCGGCCACGCTGCTGCGCCTGGCCCAGGAGTACGATATTCCGCTGGCACAGACTGTGGCGATCGGCGACGGTGCTAACGATCTGCCGATGATCAAATCGGCGGGGCTGGGGATCGCCTATCACGCGAAACCCAAAGTAAATGAGAAGACGGAAGTCACTATCCGTCACGCTGACCTGATGGGCGTTTTCTGTATCCTGTCGGGCAGCCTGAACCAGAAATAACGAGGTCAACGTGGCGAAAGCTCCAAAACGCGCATTTGTCTGTAATGAATGCGGTGCGGATTATCCGCGCTGGCAGGGGCAGTGCAGCGCCTGTCATGCCTGGAACACCATCACCGAGGTGCGCGTTGCGGCGTCCCCGACGGTTGCGCGCAACGAGCGGCTGAGCGGCTATGCCGGTAACGCAGGCGTGTCGAAGGTGCAAAAGCTATCGGAGATCAGTCTGGAAGAGCTGCCGCGCTTCTCTACCGGCTTTAAAGAGTTTGACCGCGTGCTGGGCGGCGGCGTCGTGCCGGGCAGCGCAATCCTGATCGGCGGTAACCCAGGGGCAGGCAAGTCGACGCTGCTGCTGCAAACCCTGTGCAAGCTCTCCGAAAACATGAAGACACTGTACGTCACCGGGGAGGAGTCACTCCAGCAGGTGGCGATGCGCGCCCATCGCCTGGGGTTGCCGACCGCTAACCTGAACATGCTCTCCGAGACCAGCATCGAGCAGATCTGCATGATTGCGGATGAAGAGCTGCCGAAGCTGATGGTCATCGACTCGATCCAGGTGATGCACATGGCGGATATCCAGTCGTCGCCGGGCAGCGTGGCTCAGGTGCGTGAGACGGCGGCCTACCTGACGCGCTTCGCCAAGACGCGCGGCGTCGCCATCGTGATGGTGGGACACGTCACCAAAGATGGCTCGCTGGCCGGGCCGAAGGTGCTGGAGCACTGCATCGACTGTTCGGTACTGCTGGACGGCGACGCCGACTCGCGTTTCCGCACCCTGCGCAGCCATAAAAACCGCTTCGGCGCGGTGAACGAGCTGGGCGTCTTTGCGATGACTGAGCAGGGCCTGCGCGAGGTCAGCAACCCGTCGGCTATCTTCCTCAGCCGGGGCGACGAAGTCACCTCCGGCAGCTCGGTGATGGTAGTCTGGGAGGGCACGCGCCCCCTGCTGGTGGAGATCCAGGCGCTGGTGGATCAGTCGATGATGGCCAACCCGCGCCGCGTGGCGGTGGGTCTGGAGCAGAACCGCCTCGCGATCCTGCTGGCGGTGCTGCATCGCCACGGCGGATTGCAGATGGCGGATCAGGATGTCTTTGTAAACGTTGTCGGCGGGGTAAAAGTCACCGAGACCAGCGCCGACCTGGCGCTGCTGCTGGCGATGGTCTCCAGCCTGCGCGACCGCCCACTGCCGGACGATCTGGTGGTGTTTGGCGAGGTTGGGCTGGCCGGCGAGATCCGTCCGGTACCGAGCGGCCAGGAGCGTATCTCCGAGGCGGCGAAACACGGTTTCCGCCGGGCTATCGTCCCTGCCGCTAACGTACCGAAAAAACCACCGGCCGGGATGCAGGTGTTTGGCGTGAAAAAACTTGCCGATGCGCTAAGCGTCTTTGACGACTTATAATTACCACTACGATTTTGCAGGAGGCACCGTAATTTATGTCGTCATTTGACTATCTGAAAACCGCCATCCGCCAGAAGGGCTGCACGCTTCAGCAGGTGGCGGAGGCAAGCGGCATGACCAAGGGCTACCTGAGCCAGCTGCTTAACGCCAAGATCAAAAGCCCCAGCGCGCAGAAGCTGGAGGCCCTGCACCGCTTCCTCGGGCTGGAGTTTCCCCGGCAGCAGAAAAACATCGGCGTGGTGTTTGGCAAGTTTTACCCGCTGCACACCGGGCATATCTACCTGCTGCAGCGCGCCTGCAGCCAGGTAGATGAGCTGCATGTCATCATGGGGTATGACGAGACGCGCGACCGCGCCCTGTTTGAAGAGAGCGCCATGTCGCAGCAGCCCACGGTGCCCGATCGCCTACGCTGGCTGTTACAGACCTTTAAATACCAAAAAAATATTCGTATCCATGCCTTTAACGAAGAGGGAATGGAGCCTTACCCGCACGGCTGGGACGTGTGGAGTAAAGGGATCAAAGCCTTTATGGATGAGAAAGGGATCCAGCCCAACTGGATCTACACCTCTGAAGAGGCCGATGCCCAGGCCTATGAGAAGCACCTCGAGATTGAGACGGTGCTGATCGATCCGAAACGCACCTTTATGAACATCAGCGGCGGGCAGATCCGCGCTAACCCGTTCCGCTACTGGGAGTACATTCCCACCGAGGTGAAGCCCTTCTTCGTCCGTACGGTGGCGATCCTCGGCGGCGAGTCGAGCGGCAAGTCGACGCTGGTAAATAAGCTGGCTAACATCTTCAATACCACCAGCGCATGGGAGTACGGGCGCGATTACGTCTTCTCTCATCTCGGCGGCGATGAGATGGCGCTGCAGTACTCCGACTATGACAAGATTGCCCTCGGCCAGGCGCAGTACATCGACTTTGCAGTGAAGTACGCCAATAAGGTGGCCTTTATCGATACCGATTTCGTGACCACTCAGGCCTTCTGTAAAAAGTATGAGGGGCGCGAGCATCCGTTCGTGCAGGCGATGATCGATGAGTACCGCTTCGACCTGGTGATCCTGCTGGAGAATAATACGCCGTGGGTCGCTGACGGTCTGCGCAGCCTTGGCAGCTCGGTGGATCGCAAAACCTTCCAGACCATGCTGGTCTCCATGCTGAGCGATAACCATATCGATTTTATCCACGTCGAAGAGTCAGACTATGACGGGCGATTCCTGCGCTGCGTGGAGCTGGTGAAAGAGATGATGGGCGAGCAGGGATAAAGCCGCTCGCAGTTGACGCTCGCATTGCCGGGTGGCGGCTTCGCCTTACCCGGCCTACAAACCGTGCAAAACCGTAGGCCGGGTAAGCGCAAGCGCCACCCGGCATCCAGGTGCTTACTTAGAAATACGTTTGTACTTGATACGCTTCGGCTCCAGCGCATCTGCGCCGAGGGTGCGTTTCTTATACTCTTCGTACTCGGTGAAGTTACCTTCGAAGAACTCCACTTTACCCTCGTCCTGGTAGTCCAGAATGTGGGTCGCGATACGGTCGAGGAACCAACGGTCGTGCGAGATCACCATCGCGCAGCCCGGGAACTCCAGCATGGCGTTTTCCAGCGCGCGCAGGGTTTCGATATCCAGGTCGTTGGTCGGTTCATCGAGCAGCAGCACGTTACCGCCAACCTGCAGCAGCTTGGCCAGGTGCAGACGGCCACGCTCACCACCGGACAGTTCGCCTACGCGTTTGCCCTGATCGACGCCTTTGAAGTTAAAGCGGCCCACGTAGGCGCGGCTTGGCATCTCGGTGTTGCCGATCTTCATGATATCCAGCCCGCCGGAAACCTCTTCCCACACGGTTTTGCTGTTATCCATCGCGTCACGGAACTGATCCACGGAGGCCAGCTTCACGGTTTCACCCAGGGTGATGGTGCCGCTGTCAGGCTGTTCCTGACCGGACATCATACGGAACAGGGTGGATTTACCCGCGCCGTTCGGGCCGATGATGCCGACAATCGCCCCTTTCGGTACCGAGAAGCTCAGATCGTCGATGAGCACGCGGTCGCCGTAGGATTTACGCAGGTTGCTCACCTCAACGACTTTATCCCCCAGACGTGCGCCAGGCGGAATAAACAGTTCGTTGGTTTCGTTACGCTTCTGGTATTCGGTGTTGTTCAGCTCTTCAAAGCGGGCCAGACGGGCTTTGCCCTTAGACTGACGGCCTTTGGCACCCTGACGCACCCACTCCAGCTCTTTCTCAATGGATTTACGGCGGGCCGCTTCCTGAGAGGCTTCCTGAGCCAGACGCTGGTCTTTCTGCTCCAGCCAGGAGGAGTAGTTACCCTCCCACGGAATGCCTTCGCCACGGTCAAGCTCAAGGATCCAGCCGGCTACGTTATCGAGGAAGTAACGGTCGTGGGTAATGGCCACGACGGTACCTTCGAAGTCGTGCAGGAAGCGTTCCAGCCAGGCCACGGACTCGGCGTCCAGGTGGTTAGTCGGTTCGTCGAGCAGCAGCATGTCCGGTTTTTCCAGCAGCAGGCGGCACAGCGCCACACGGCGGCGTTCACCCCCGGAGAGGTTGGCGACTTTTGCATCCCAGTCCGGCAGGCGCAGGGCATCAGCGGCGCGCTCCAGCTGCACGTTCAGGTTGTGGCCGTCGTGGGCCTGGATGATCTCTTCAAACTTGCCCTGCTGGGCCGCGAGCTTATCGAAGTCAGCGTCCGGCTCTGCGTACTTAGCGTACACCTCGTCGAGACCTTTCAGAGCGTTAACCACCTCGGCCACGGCTTCTTCAATGGACTCACGCACGGTGTGCTCTGGATTCAGCTTCGGCTCCTGCGGCAGGTAGCCGATTTTCAGACCGGGCTGCGGGCGGGCTTCACCTTCGATGTCGGTATCGATGCCGGCCATAATGCGCAACAGGGTGGACTTACCCGCACCGTTGAGACCGAGAACGCCAATTTTTGCGCCCGGGAAGAAGCTCAGCGAGATATTTTTCAGAATATGACGTTTCGGCGGAACCACTTTGCCGACACGATGCATGGTATAAACGAATTGAGCCACGTTGGACTTCGCCTCTTTTATCGTATGTGAATGGTACTCAAGTGCGGAGTGTAGCCGTTTTTGTGTTCCAATCCCAGCCAGCTGCATCACGAGTGTTAAATCAGGCCAAAAGTAAAAAAGTGTTCAGCGCGTGGCGGATTAAGTCATGCCTGGTTAGCATGAATGGGTTATGCGCCAACAAATTTATTTCTAAGGAGAAAGTGCCTGTGAATGCTAAACCTGTCGCCTGGCGACTGCTGGCCATCGGCTGCTGCATGCTGACGGTAAGCGGCCTGGCACGCGCTGACGCGTTGGATGAGCAGCGAAACCGCTATGCACAAATCAAGCAGGCGTGGGACAACAAGCAGATGGACGTCGTGGCGCAGCTGATGCCACAGCTGAAAGACTATCCTCTCTACCCTTATCTGGAGTACCGCCAGATCGCTGACGATCTGACCAACCAGCCGGCCATTACGGTGACCAACTTCGTGCAGGCCAACCCGACGCTACCGCTCGTCCGCAACCTGAAGTCGCGTTTTGTCAACGAACTGGCTCGCCGGGAGGACTGGCGCGGTCTGTTGGCCTTTAGCCCGGACAAGCCCGCAACCACCGAAGCGCAGTGCAACTACTACTATGCAAAATGGAACACCGCCCAGCCCGAGGCGGCCTGGGAGGGGGCAAAAACGCTCTGGTTGACCGGTAAAAGCCAGCCCAACGCCTGCGATCGTCTGTTTGGTGCCTGGCGTGCTTCCGGCACTCAGGATCCGCTGGCCTTCCTTGAACGCATCCGGCTGGCGATGAAAGCGGGCAATACCCGTCTGGTTATCTTGCTGGCAAATCAGATGCCCAGCGAATATGAAACCATCTCCAGCGCCATTATCGACCTGGCAAACGATCCCAACAGCGTGCTGGCCTTCGCCCGCACCACCGGCGCGACTGACTTTACCCGACAGATGGCGCAGGAGGCGTTTGAGAGCGTCGCCCGTCAGGATGTGGAAAACGCGCGCCTGATGATCCCGTCGCTGGCCTCAGCGCAGCAGCTCAATGAAAATCAGACTCAGGCGCTGCGGGATATCGTCGCCTGGCGGCTGATGGGCAACGATATCACCGAGGAGCAGGCGCGCTGGCGCGATGACGCCATCATGCGCTCCCAGTCAACGTCGCTGGTGGAGCGCCGGGTACGGCTGGCATTAGGTTCAGGCGATCGCCGGGGTCTTAATACCTGGCTGGCCCGCCTGCCGATGGATGCCAAGGAGAAAGATGAGTGGCGCTACTGGCAGGCGGATCTGCTGCTGGAGCGCGGGCGCGAGGAGGAAGCCAATACCATCCTGCACGATCTGATGCAGAAGCGCGGCTTCTATCCGATGGTCGCCGCGCAGCGCCTCGGCGAAGAGTATCAGCTGAAAATTGACAAAGCGTCGGGCGAGCCGGATCCGCAGCTGGTACAGGGTGCGGAGATGGCACGGGTGCGTGAGCTCATGTACTGGGGTCTCGACAATACCGCGCGCGGCGAGTGGGCGAACCTGGTGGCTAGCCGGACGCCACAGGAGCAGGCGCAGCTGGCGCGCTACGCCTACGATCGTCAGTGGTGGGATCTGAGCGTGCAGGCGACCATTGCCGGCAAGCTGTGGGATCAGCTGCAGGAGCGCTTCCCGCTGGCCTGGCGCGATCTCTTTGAACGCTATACCAGCGGCAAAGATATTCCCCAGAGTTACGCGATGGCCATTGCCCGTCAGGAGAGCGCCTGGAATCCGAAGGTGCGCTCGCCGGTAGGCGCGAGCGGTCTGATGCAGGTCATGCCGGGTACGGCAACGCATACGGTGCAGATGTTCAATATTCCGGGCTACAGCGATCCTTCCCAGCTGCTGGATCCGCAAACCAATATTGATATTGGTACCAGCTACCTGCAGTACGTCTATAACCAGTTTGGCAACAACCGCATCTTTGCATCGGCGGCCTATAACGCCGGCCCGGGACGGGTGCGGACCTGGCTTGGCAACAGCGCCGGACGCATCGACGCGGTGGCGTTTGTAGAGAGTATTCCCTTTTCGGAGACGCGGGGCTACGTGAAAAACGTGCTGGCCTATGATGCCTACTACCGCTATTTCCTTGGCGGGAAACCCACCCTGCTGACCGCCACGGAGTGGGGCCGCCGTTACTGATCCGGCGGTTTGTGTTATGCTGTTGTACTCGTCAACGAGTATGGCAGCCTAACATGACCCAGCAATCCCCTTATTCAGCAGAAGTAGCCGAACAGCGTCATCAGGAGTGGTTGCGCTTCGTCGAGCTGCTCCAGCACGCCTACGACCAGGATCTGCACCTGCCGCTGCTTAACCTGATGCTTACCCCCGACGAGCGTGAAGCGCTGGGTACGCGGGTACGCATCATTGAAGAGCTTCTCCGGGGTGAGATGAGCCAGCGGGAGCTTAAAAACGAGCTGGGTACCGGCATCGCCACTATTACCCGCGGCTCTAATAGCCTGAAGGCCGCCCCGCCGGAGCTACGCCTGTGGCTGGAGAAGGCGCTGCTGAAGGATTAGCGGTACGCCGCATGGTGAAACGGGCTGAGGGCCAGGATCACCGCCTGGTGGTAGACGCTGCTGCGCGTCAGCACGCCGTGAGTGAAGACGCCGATCGCCCCCTCTTTCCGCCCAATCTCATCGATGCCGGTGACCTCTGACATCACCGGTCCAAGCGCCTCCCCGGCGCGCACCCGGCTCAGTATCGCCGCTGGCAGCGGCAGGGTCGCGGACCGCGCTTCGCCGCGCTGCTCCCGGCTCTCAATGACCACCCAGCTAAAGGTGCTGTCTTCATCTATCCCCGCCTCGATGGCGACCCAATAGTCCGCGTCCGGACGCGCCTGACGCGCGTTCACCACGCGATTACGTGCGCCAGCCCGCGTTTCTGCGCTGCCAAGCGGCTGTTCCGGGACGCCGCTCTCGACGGCCACGGACTCGATATGGCAGGATCCTTCGCCGAAAATCTCGCTAAAGGCGTGCAGAATCGCCTTAATTTTGGCGGGATTGGTGGTAGCTGAGACAACATGGTGCATAATCTAAACAACTCAGATAAAAAAATTGTCATCGCAGTATAACGGATAAAAAGCATGTTACAGGTATACCTTGTTCGCCACGGAGAAACGCAGTGGAACGCCGAACGCCGTATTCAGGGCCAGTCAGACAGTCCGCTGACGGCCAAAGGGGAGCAGCAGGCAAAGCAGGTGGCTGAACGCGCGAAAGCGCTGGGGATCACCCATGTTATCGCCAGCGATCTCGGTCGCACGCAGCGCACGGCGGAGATCATTGCCGATCTCTGCGGGTGCGAGATTACCCTGGATGCCCGCCTGCGCGAGCTGGATATGGGCGTGCTGGAGAAGCGCCCTATCGAGTCGCTGACCGAGGAGGAGGAGCAGTGGCGTCGCCAGCTGGTCAACGGCACATCGGATGGCCGTATTCCTGACGGAGAATCAATGCAGGAACTCAGCGATCGTATGCATGCGGCGCTGGCGACCTGCCTTGAACTGCCGGAAGGCAGCCGCCCGCTGCTGGTTAGCCACGGTATGGCGCTGGGCTGTCTGGTGAGCACTATCCTTGGCCTGCCAGCCTGGGCGGAGCGTCGTCTGCGCCTGCGCAACTGCTCTATCTCGCGCATTGATTACCAGCAGAGCCCGTGGCTGGCCTCAGGCTGGGTAGTGGAGACGGCAGGAGACGTTTCGCATCTGGACGCGCCTGCGCTGGACGAACTCCAGCGTTAACGCCGGACAGGGATCAGATATTCGCAGCGGATATGCATCGGCCGCGTCTGGTTCCTGGCTTCGTCACGTGGGAAGAAGCGTTCGATATCCAGCCCCTTGCGCCGGGTCAGGTTGAGCATCGGCATACAGGTGCCGTAGATCGTTAAGATAAACTGCTGTAGTTCAGTACCCGGCCCTTCATAGGTAAACATCACATACTCCCCGCTCTGTAACACCAGCGGAAAGGCGCCCTGCAGGTGGCCGTTGGCCATCTCCGGGGTAACGGCGGTGGTATAGAGCACCTCCTGCTCGTCATCTTTCTCCAGGCTAGGACGCGGCTCATGCAGACCGTACAGTTCCGCAGGGAGCGTAGGCGAATTGCCTAAAAACTCGCGCCAGAACTGGATCCGCATCTCATGCCGGAAGGCGGAGATCTCCTCGAGTGAGCAGCTGTAGCTCTGGGTGATACCCATCAGCGGCGTTTCGGGCAGGGTAACAAATTCATGTTTGGGCAGGGTAAATTCACCCAGACGCAGCGGCGGACGAATGCCCGACGCGCTCCAGTCAGGTGAGCGGCGATAGAGCGCGGGCGTCAGGCCAAACTGTTTCTTAAAGGCGCGGGTAAAAGTCTGCTGGGAGTCGAATCGATACTGCAGCGCAATGTCGAGGATCGGACGGGCAGTCAGGCGCAGCGCCACGGCAGATTTAGAGAGTCGCCGTGCACGAATGTATGCCCCAATGGCCAGGCCGGTAACGTCCTTAAACATTCTTTGTAGATGCCACTTGGAATAACCTGCTTTGATCGCCACGTTATTCAAGGCCAGCGGTTGATCGAGATGATCCTCCAGCCAGTCGAGTAGATCGCGAATAATCCCAGCCTGATCCATACAGTGTCCTCATCCTTAAAACAGTCGTACCCAATAGCAGGGTTGTGCGAATAATACCATTCCCTGCTATTTTAGCATTCAGTGTTTTTTTTGAGTAAGCGTGCGCTTTTAGCCCACCTCGCTGAAAAAAATTTTAAT
Organism: Pseudescherichia sp.; assembly: GCF_032052675.1. Classification (NCBI taxonomy): domain Bacteria; kingdom Pseudomonadati; phylum Pseudomonadota; class Gammaproteobacteria; order Enterobacterales; family Enterobacteriaceae; genus Pseudescherichia; species Pseudescherichia sp. The sequence goes on along the minus strand of NZ_DAMBWA010000012.1, from coordinate 41,888 downwards.
TCGCTGAATTATAAGTATTTATTTTTAAGTCCGAAATAGTAACACAACGTAATATTCAAATATGGTAACAATATGAAATACAAGTGCTTAGCAGTAATCTTCGCGCTGGGCCTCGTTGGCCAGGCCGCGCAGGCGGAAGAGATTGGATCGGTGGATACGGTCTTTAAGGTATTCGGACCGGATCATAAAATCGTGGTGGAAGCCTTTGACGATCCCGATGTTAAAAATGTGACATGCTATATCAGCCGAGCGAAAACGGGGGGTATTAAGGGCGGATTAGGGCTGGCGGAAGATACCTCTGACGCGGCTATCTCTTGTCAGCAGGTAGGGCCGATCGAACTGAGCGATAAGGTGAAGAGCGGTAAAGCCCAGGGCAACGTAGTGTTCCAGAAACGCACCTCGCTCGTCTTTAAAAAGCTGCAGGTTGTGCGTTTTTACGACGCGAAGCGCAACACGCTAGCCTACCTCGCCTACTCCGATAAGGTAGTCGAAGGCTCGCCGAAGAATGCGCTCAGCGCCGTGCCGATTATGCCCTGGCATTAATTTGTGACCGTAGGCCGGGCAAACGCAGTGCCGCCCGGCATTACAGTTACGCCGCGGCTTACTCCTGCAGATCGCCGCAGAAGCGGTAGCCTTCGCCATGAATAGTGGCAATGATCTCCGGCGTATCCGGCGTCGATTCGAAGTGTTTACGAATGCGACGGATGGTCACGTCAACGGTACGATCGTGCGGCTTCAGCTCGCGGCCGGTCATCTTCTTCAGCAGATCGGCGCGGCTCTGGATCTTGCCCGGGTTTTCGCAGAAGTGGAGCATGGCGCGAAACTCGCTACGCGGCAGCTTGTACTGCTCGCCGTTTGGGCTGACCAGCGAGCGGCTGTTGATATCCAGCTCCCAGCCGTTGAATTTATAGCTGTCGACGCTGCGACGCTCTTCACTCACCGTACCAAGGTTCATGGTACGAGAAAGGAGGTTGCGCGCGCGGATAGTCAGCTCGCGTGGGTTAAACGGTTTGGTGATGTAATCATCCGCGCCAATCTCGAGGCCGAGGATCTTATCGACTTCATTATCACGGCCTGTCAGGAACATCAGGGCCACGTCTGCCTGTTCACGCAGTTCACGCGCCAGCAGCAGGCCATTTTTGCCCGGCAGGTTGATATCCATGATCACCAAGTTGATATCGTTATCAGAAAGAATCTGATGCATTTCAGCGCCATCAGTCGCTTCAAAGACATCGTATCCTTCTGCTTCGAAAATGCTCTTCAACGTGTTGCGTGTTACCAACTCGTCTTCAACAATAAGAATGTGCGGGGTCTGCATGTTTGCTACCTAAATTGCCAACTAAATCGAAACAGGAAGTACAAAAGTCCCTGACCTGCCTGATGCATGTCGCAAATTAACATGAACGGCGTAACATGACTAAAGTACGTAATGGCGTTCTTGATGCACTTTCCATCAACGTCAACAACATCATTAGCTTGGTCGTGGGCACACGCTCCCTTTGGACCCGACAGTGTCAAAAACGGTTGTCATCCTACCCATTTTAACAGCAACATAACAGGTTAAGACGTTCCGGACACCCAATAAAACTACGGTTCGTTGACATATATCAAGTTCAATTGTAGCACGTTAACAGTTTGATGAAATCATCGCATCTTCTTACTAGCGTTTATAACATCTTTTCAATAAACAGGTAGTTACAAACGATAATTAATAAATTTTCTGAATCCACCTACGGATCGCCCTCCTCCTGCAGATTATCATGAGGAAACAGAGGGATAATCCTCTTCTGTTAACATACTGGCAGCTAATAAACCCAGTAAACAGTGTAGTAATTTTTAAGCTTTACCTGATGCAAATTCAGTGATTTCTGTTACGTTTTTGTAAATTTTTGCTGCGTAATAACCTGACGTTGATTGCCTTTTTACCCCGCCACCGGGCAAACCAGAGAGTATCCCATGCATGTATCAATAGTATTAGTTTCCCCCGCCAGGCCTGAAAACGTCGGCGCGGCGGCCCGGGCCATGAAGACGATGGGCTTTAGCGATCTGCGTATTGTTGACAGCGAGGCCCACCGGCAGGATGGCGCGCGCTGGGTTGCCCACGGCTCGGGTGATATTATTGATAACGCAACGGTTTTCCCGACGCTCGCCGATGCTCTGGCGGATATCGATTTTACGGTTGCCACCACCGCCCGCAGCCGGGCGAAGTTTCACTACTACGCCACGCCAGCTGAACTGGTGCCGCTCCTGCACGAAAAGAGCCAGTGGATGAAACGCGCCGCGCTGGTGTTTGGCCGGGAAGATTCAGGCTTAACCAACGAAGAGCTGGCCCTTGCCGATATTCTTACCGGCGTGCCAATGGTCGCCGACTACCCGTCGCTAAATCTCGGCCAGGCGGTAATGGTCTACTGCTATCAGTTAGCGTCATTAATGCAACAGGGCAACGAGCCGGTGGTGCCCCATAACGAAGAGCAGCTTAAGGCGCTGCGTCTGCGGGCGCGATCGCTGCTGGGGACGCTGGGCGTTGACGATGACGTTAAACTGGCCGACTGGCTGGATCAGCGGCTGGGCCTGTTTGCGCAGCGCGATACGGCGATGCTGCACCGATTGCTGCACGATATCGAAAAAAAACTCACAGAGTAAAACCCTGCCATTGCTTTTTATTATGGTAAATGATGCTGATATCGTTTTTCCATACGGTGAGAGTGCGGAGCGAAATGCGGTCAGCGCAGCGCGACCTGCGCAGACGATGAAAAGGGTAAAAAGTAAAAATTCATTGACTCGAGCAGGGATATACTTTAACCGTATAGCTATACAAGACAGACAGATAAAATAACAGAGCACACAACGTCCATGAATCGCATCAGCACGCTGACAATTATTACCACCACCACCATTACCACAGGTAACGGTGCGGGCTGACGCGTACAGGAAACACAGAAAAAAGCCCGCACCTGAACAGTGCGGGCTTTTTTTTCGAGCAAAAATCAAGGGGTAATACCATGCGAGTGTTGAAGTTCGGCGGTACGTCAGTGGCAAATGCAGAACGTTTTCTGCGTGTTGCCGAAATTCTGGAGAGCAATGCCAGGCAGGGGCAGGTTGCAACCGTGCTGTCTGCCCCGGCCAAAATTACCAACCATCTGGTGGCGATGATTGAGAAGACCATCGGTGGCCAGGATGCCGTACCCAACATCAGCGACGCAGAGCATATTTTTGCCGACCTGCTTGCAGGCCTGGCCGAGGTTCAGCCCGGTTTCCCCCTTGCCCGGCTGAAGCAGCAGGTTGAGCAAGAGTTCGCGCAAATCAAACACGTTCTGCATGGGATCGCCCTGCTGGGCCAGTGTCCGGACAGCATCAACGCCGCCATCATCTGTCGCGGGGAGAAGCTCTCCATTGCGATTATGGCCGGACTGCTGGAGGCCCGAGGTCATAAGGTCTCGGTTATCGACCCGGTGGAAAAACTGCTCGCCGTAGGCCACTACCTCGAATCCACCGTTGATATTGCGGAATCTACCCGCCGCATCGCCGCCAGCCAGATCCCTGCCGACCATATGATCCTGATGGCGGGCTTCACCGCAGGTAATGAGAAAGGTGAGCTGGTGGTATTGGGGCGTAACGGCTCCGACTACTCTGCCGCCGTGCTGGCCGCCTGCCTGCGCGCCGACTGCTGTGAAATCTGGACCGACGTTGACGGCGTCTACACCTGCGATCCGCGTCAGGTACCCGACGCCCGGCTGCTGAAGTCAATGTCTTATCAGGAGGCGATGGAGCTCTCCTACTTTGGCGCGAAGGTGCTGCACCCACGCACCATTACCCCTATCGCCCAGTTCCAGATCCCTTGCCTGATTAAAAATACCGGTAACCCGCAAGCGCCCGGTACGCTGATTGGTGCCACGTCCGACGATGACGGCTTGCCGGTTAAGGGTATTTCTAATCTCAATAACATGGCGATGTTCAGCGTCTCCGGCCCCGGCATGAAAGGGATGGTCGGGATGGCGGCGCGGGTATTTGCCGCCATGTCACGCGCCGGGATCTCGGTGGTGTTGATTACGCAATCCTCGTCTGAATACAGCATCAGCTTCTGCGTGCCGCAGGCCGACTGCGGCCGTGCGCGCCGGGCGCTGGGGGATGAGTTCTACCTTGAACTGAAAGAGGGGCTGCTGGAGCCGCTGGCGGTCATGGAGCGGCTGGCGATTATCTCCGTCGTCGGCGATGGCATGCGCACCCTGCGCGGTATCTCGGCTAAATTTTTCGCCGCGCTGGCCCGCGCGAATATCAACATCGTGGCAATTGCCCAGGGCTCCTCGGAGCGCTCAATTTCGGTGGTGGTCAGCAACGACGATGCCACCACAGGCGTACGCGTCACCCACCAGATGCTGTTCAATACCGACCAGGTGATTGAGGTATTCGTGATTGGCGTCGGCGGCGTCGGCGGCGCGCTTCTGGATCAGCTCAAGCGTCAGCAGAGCTGGCTGAAAGGGAAGCATATCGATCTGCGGGTTTGCGGCGTAGCGAACTCAAAGGCGCTGCTGACCAACGTGCACGGCCTGAACCTCGAGAACTGGCAGGCGGAGCTGGCAGAGGCGAAAGAGCCATTCAACCTGGGCAGGCTGATCCGCCTGGTCAAAGAGTATCATCTGCTCAATCCGGTTATCGTTGACTGTACCTCCAACCAGGCGGTGGCCGATCAGTATGCCGACTTCCTGCGCGAAGGTTTCCACGTGGTCACCCCGAACAAGAAAGCCAATACCTCGTCGATGGACTACTACCACCAGCTGCGCCACGCTGCCGCCGGATCGCGCCGCAAGTTCCTCTACGATACCAACGTCGGGGCGGGGCTGCCGGTGATCGAAAACCTGCAAAACCTGCTGAACGCTGGCGATGAGCTTCAGCGCTTTTCCGGCATCCTTTCCGGGTCATTATCCTTTATTTTCGGTAAGCTGGACGAAGGCATGAGCCTTTCACAAGCAACCGGTATCGCACGGGATATGGGCTATACCGAGCCGGATCCGCGAGACGATCTCTCCGGCATGGACGTGGCGCGTAAGCTGCTGATCCTCGCACGCGAAACGGGCCGCGAGCTGGAGCTCACGGATATTGTTATCGAGCCGGTTCTGCCGGCAGGCTTTGACGACAGCGGCGATGTCACCGGCTTTATGGCGCGTCTGCCGCAGCTTGACGACGCCTTTGCCGCGCGGGTGGCGAAAGCACGCGATGAAGGTAAAGTGCTGCGCTATGTCGGTAATATCGAAGAGGATGGCGTCTGCCGGGTGAAAATCGCCGAGGTAGACGGCAACGATCCGCTCTATAAAGTGAAAAACGGTGAGAACGCGCTGGCGTTCTACAGCCACTACTATCAACCGCTGCCGCTGGTACTGCGTGGTTACGGTGCGGGCAACGATGTGACGGCAGCAGGCGTTTTTGCCGATCTGCTGCGCACCCTCTCATGGAAGTTAGGAGTTTAACATGGTGAAAGTGTATGCCCCGGCCTCCAGCGCCAATATGAGCGTTGGCTTCGATGTACTCGGGGCGGCGGTAACGCCGGTTGATGATTCACTGCTGGGCGATGTCGTCACGGTAGAAGCCGCAGACCGTTTTAGCCTGCATAATCTCGGGCGCTTTGCGGATAAGCTGCCTCCGGAGCCGCGGGAAAATATTGTCTATCAGTGCTGGGAGCGTTTCTGCCAGGAGCTGGGTAAAACGATTCCAGTCACCATGACGCTGGAAAAAAATATGCCGATTGGCTCGGGACTCGGCTCCAGCGCCTGCTCGGTGGTCGCCGCGCTGATGGCGATGAACGAGCACTGTGGCAAACCGCTCAACGATACGCGCCTGCTGGCGCTGATGGGCGAGCTGGAGGGACGCATCTCCGGCAGCATTCATTACGATAACGTTGCCCCCTGTTTCCTCGGCGGCATGCAGCTGATGATCGAAGAGAACGGCATTATCAGCCAGCAGGTGCCAGGCTTTGATGAGTGGCTGTGGGTGCTGGCCTACCCGGGGATCAAAGTCTCCACGGCAGAGGCGCGGGCGATTTTACCCGCGCAGTATCGCCGTCAGGACTGCATCGCCCACGGGCGGCATCTGGCCGGGTTTATTCACGCCTGCTACTCACGGCAGCCGCAGCTGGCCGCGAAGCTGATGAAAGATGTCATTGCCGAGCCGTACCGCGCCCGCCTGCTGCCGGGCTTTAAAGAGGCACGGCAGGCGGTGGCAGAGATTGGCGCGCTGGCGAGCGGTATCTCCGGGTCGGGGCCGACGCTGTTCGCGCTCTGTGACAAGCCGGACACCGCGCAGCGCGTAGCAGACTGGCTGGGTAAACACTATCTGCAGAATCAGGAAGGCTTTGTTCATATTTGCCGGCTGGATACAGCGGGCGCACGCGTACTGGGATAATTAATGAAACTCTACAATCTTAAAGATCATAACGAGCAGGTCTCCTTTGCCCAGGCGGTAACGCAGGGGCTGGGTAAACAGCAGGGACTCTTCTTCCCTCACGATCTGCCCGAGTTTAACCTGACCGAAATCGACGAGATGCTGGAGCAGGATTTCGTCAGCCGTAGCGCAAAGATCCTCGCTGCCTTCATTGGGGATGAGATCCCCCAGGAGCTGCTGGAGGAGCGTGTGCGGACCGCCTTTACCTTCCCTGCCCCGGTAAGCAAGGTTGAGGAAGATATCGGCTGCCTGGAGCTGTTCCACGGCCCGACGCTGGCGTTTAAAGACTTTGGCGGCCGCTTTATGGCGCAGATGCTGACCCACATCAGCGGCGACAAGCCGGTGACCATTCTGACCGCGACCTCCGGCGATACCGGCGCAGCCGTAGCGCACGCCTTCTATGGCCTGAAAAACGTGCGCGTGGTGATCCTCTACCCGCAGGGCAAAATCAGCCCGCTGCAGGAGAAGCTCTTCTGTACCCTGGGCGGTAACATTGAGACGGTGGCCATCGACGGCGACTTTGACGCCTGCCAGGCGCTGGTCAAGCAAGCCTTTGATGATGAAGAGCTGAAACAGAAGCTGGGGCTGAACTCGGCAAACTCGATCAACATCAGCCGCCTGCTGGCGCAGATCTGTTACTACTTCGAGGCGGTGGCGCAGCTGCCGCAGGAAGCACGCAACCAGCTGGTGATCTCAGTACCCAGCGGAAACTTCGGCGATCTCACCGCCGGTCTGCTGGCAAAATCGCTGGGCCTGCCGGTGAAGCGCTTCATCGCAGCCACCAACGCCAACGACACCGTGCCGCGCTTCTTGCATGCTGGCGAGTGGAGCCCGAATGCGACCCAGGCGACGCTCTCCAACGCGATGGACGTTAGCCAGCCGAACAACTGGCCGCGCGTGGAGGAGCTGTTCCGCCGTAAGATCTGGCGTCTGAACGAGCTGGGCTATGCTGCCATCGACGATGACGTAACCAAAGCCACCATGCTTGAGCTGAAGGAGAAGGGGTATCTCTCCGAGCCGCACGCGGCAGTGGCCTATCGCGCCCTACGCGACCAGCTGCACCCGGGCGAGTACGGGCTGTTCCTCGGCACCGCACATCCGGCGAAATTCAAAGAGAGCGTTGAGGCAATCCTGGGCGATACGCTGGATCTGCCTGCCGCGCTGGCGGAACGTGCCGAGCTGCCGCTGCTCTCCCATAGCCTGCCTGCTGATTTTGCCGCCCTGCGCGCGCTGATGATGCAAAAAGCGTAATCGCTGGGTTAGCCAGCCTCTGGATAAAAAGCCCGGAACGATCCCGGGCTTTTTTTATGGCCGCTTTTTAGGGAAGGTAACTCACCGCCAGCCCAACAAACAGCGCCAGGCCAACGTAGTTATTGTTCAGGAAGGCTTTGAAACAGGCGTCGCGATCGCGATGCACAATCATCTTCTGCTGCCAGACAAACAGTGCCCCTGCCACCGCAATCGAGGCATAGAAAGGCCAGCCCAGGCCGTTTAGCCAGCCCACCGCCGCCATCAGCACCAGCACCAGCACCTGCAGAATGCCAACGATCAGCTTATCGTGCCGACCAAAGAGAATAGCCGTCGATTTAATGCCGATCTTAACGTCGTCGTCCCGATCCACCATTGCATAGAGCGTATCGTAGGCCACCGCCCAGAGGATGTTGGCGAGGAACATCAGCCAGCAGCTCAGGGGAACCGACTCGCTGACCGCGGCAAAAGCCATTGGAATCGACCAGCCAAAGGCGGCCCCCAGCACCACCTGCGGCAGGTGGGTGTAGCGCTTCATAAAGGGGTAGGTCCAGGCCAGCGCCAGCGCCGCCACCGACAGCAGAATGGTCATCAGGTTAAGGGTTAGCACCAGCACAAAGGCGAGCAGCACCAGCACGATAAACAGATTACGCGCCTCTTTTTCGCTCACCGCGCCGCTCGGCAGCGGCCGGTTAGCGGTGCGCTTCACGTGGCCGTCGAATTTACGATCGGCGTAGTCATTTACCACGCAGCCTGCGGCGCGCATCAGCCAGACCCCGGCGATAAATACCACGAGGATCCCCAGCGGCGGCACGCCCGGCGTCGCCACCCATAGCGCCCACAGGGTGGGCCACAGCAACAGCAGCGCGCCAATTGGCTTGTCCGTGCGCATTAAGCGGTGATAAGCCAGCAGCTTACCCTGGGTAAGACTCCACTCCATTTCTACTCCTCTCGATACAGCGGCGATGCAGGCAAAAACAGCTCCGTCAGCAGCAGCGGCTTGCCGCCGAGGCGCAGCCGGGAGCGGCGTCCCCAGAGATCGGCATGACGGCCTATTTCAATAAAATCACGGGTCAGGGTTGATGAGGTAAAGAGATAGCGCCCCAGCGGCGTATTGCCGAGCCGCTGCAGCGCCAGCTCCGGACCGGACAGGGTCGACTCCGGCACCACCGTGCGCCCGGCAAGCCACGGCTCGCCATCGGCACAGAGCAGGATCTCCCGCAGCCAGTAGCGTGATGCCTCGGGCAAGAGCGGGCGCTCTTCCGGTACCTCATCGGCGGTGACAAACGCCTCTCTTATGAGCGTAACACTCACCTGGCAACCCTGCTGCTCAAAACGTTTGGTCATTGAGTCTTCCAGCAGCAGCCAGTCAAGCAGGTGTGGTTCGAGTGCGGGGATTGCGTCAAAATAGCGCAGCGCGCGCAGTTGCGTTAGCGCAGGGTGTGGCATGCCTTACTCTCCGGTACATAACGTAGCAACAGTGTATCGCAGAACAGGCAGATCGGGAAAAAGGGTGCACCGGTGAAGGTGCACCAAACGGACAAAATCAGCATTGTGGGGAGACGATCACCCCTTGCCTTTTACACTGCTGATAAACGTAGCGCGGGCAGACGTGGAGCCCAGGCTTTCAGCCTCATTCAATAGCTTCAGTGCTTTATCAATATTGCCGCTGGCAACGGCCTGTTTAATGCCCTGGTTAAAGTAGTTTTCCGTATCGTTCAATACCGGCTCACGCTTCGCTGCCGGGGCCGGAGCCGGGGCTTGAGCAGGCGCTGCTGCCGGCGCAGGCGAGGCCGCCGGGGCGCTATAGGCGGTGGCTGGAGCAGCGGTATTGCCGACGGTTACGGCGGCATGGCCAGAAGAACCAAAGATCGGGCCGACCAGAATGCTGGAGGCGGAGTTGGTGCTGACTTTGAGCTTCACCGTACCGTCCGGCGTATGGCGCGCCTGCGGATCCGGAATATCCGGTACCGCATTACCCACGCCTTTGGCGTAGGCTTTCGCCGGGTTGATCATGGTGGTGGTGCGCTGCAGATCTTCTGGCGTGGTGAAGACCAGCAGATAGATTTTTTGCTGGCCCAGCGCCGGCGTCAGCTTGATGATCCCCTCCAGACGGTCGGCGGTCATCACACCCGGCTCCTGATAGGTGAAGTAGCTGCTGGGGAACCACGCGGCGGGGGTCAGGTTTTGATCCAGCACCAGCACGTTAGGCGCAAAGATCGATCTTTGCTTATCCGCCACGCTGGTCAGGGTAATGGTCAACTCACCGATGTTGGCTGGCACGCTGTAGGCGGCCACTTTACCGGTAATTCCGGGCACGTTCAGGGTCTGGCCTGCCGTCGCCAGGTTCGTGGTCTGGGTTTGTGAATTGGCAACCGGCGTCCAGGTCAGCTGCTGGAGCGAGCCTGCCGGGATGGCTGGCGCGCTTGAGGTATCCTGCGGAACCAGATTCACGTCAGCGAAGCTTACTGCGGGTACGCAGGCGAGCAGCCCTGCACCGAGGCAGAGCGCGAGAAGCGTTTTTTTCATTTTCATTATGGTGACCTCTGTAGAGATGACGGGACGGTAGCCAGGCAATAGCGCGCCGCGTCAGAGATGAATCTTTACTGAGTTAAGAGGGGCCGAAGCCCCTCCTTGGTACTGCATGACATCAATACTGTCTTACCACCAGATTTCCATCTGGGCACCGAAGGTCCACTCGTCATCATCGCCGCGGCTGAAGGTACGTGCGGAGGTATCCTGGTAAGCGTAACCCGGAGTCAGACCAGCCGTTCTGTCGCTGCCATTGTTAGCGAAGCCGAAGGACTCATCCCACTTGGCGTAGGTTGCGAATACGCGCAGCGCCGGACGGGACCAGATGCTGTCGCCTGCCTGCCACTGCTGGGCCAGGGTCACTTTGACCTGGTCGTTGGTAGAGTCGGTACGCTGGGACTTCACGTTGTCATAGCCAACTTCCAGCAGGGTGCTCATGATCGGCGTCCATTTGAACATCGGACGCACGCCCACGGTCCACCAGCGGGTGCCGTTGCCGTTGTCCAGATCGATATCCTGGTACATACCGACGTACATCATGTCCCAGCGGTCGCCCATAGAGATGGAGCCGTGGTCGATGAAGCGCAGCAGGTGGCCGTCGTTGTTAAGCTGAGCGCCCTGCGGGATGCCTTTACCGTTCGAGGTCATCGAGTCGGTAGCGTACTGGACAACAAATTTGTTGAAGCCGGTGCCGATGGTCTGCACGTGCTCACCGGTGAACAGCCAGCCATCTTTACTGGCGTTTGGCTGCAGGTAGTAGTCATCCGGCAGGTTGGTGTGACCGTAGTCAACGCCAAACTCCAGGGTGCCGCCCGGGTTCACTTCCAGACCGGCTAAACGCACGTCAAAGACGTCGTTCGGTACGATATTGTCGTAGGTACGCTCACCGGTAATCGGATCGCGGTCGGCGAAGGTTGAGGAGCCGCCGGACTCAGACGAACGGGTACCCGCCAGAGAGAGTTTACCGAAGCCGAGATCGATGTTTTCGATACCTGCGCCTGGGCCGGAGATATCCCAGTAGTAGAAGTCGATCATGTGGACGTCATGACGCTGGTAGAAGCGTTTACCTGCCCAGATGGTGGAGCCTGGCAGCGCTTCGATCAGGTTTTTACCCTGGACGTTAGCTTCACGGAAGGCCGGGCTGGTGGCTTCCCAGTCGTTCTGCTGGGAAACAGAGTAGGCAACGTTAGTGTCGAAGTAGAAGCTCTTATCGCCCTCTTTCCACACTTCCTGGCCCAGTTTTAATTCAGCATAGGTTTCACATTCGTTACCAAGACGGTATTTACTTTGGGCCCCGGTTGCCTGGAAACACTCTTGCGGGCCGCCGCTGCCGGTCCAGCCGATGCCGGAACGTGCGTAGCCTTTGAAATCAACAGCACCCGCCTGGGCAGCCATCACGCCTGCTGCTATGGCGACGGCCAGAGGGAGTTTGCGCAGAGTAATCATCATTCTATCTCCTGAAGCTTTGCTTGCTTTTCTTTGTAATGGGAATGCTTAAACGCCAGGCTCCTGATGCAATCTCCGACAGGCGCTGCCGTCCTCACGGAACAGATGGCAGCGCTCCGGCGGCAAGCCGATAGCGAATGTGGCACCCTCTTCTACCAACACCACGTCCCCCTGGCGGTAAACCAGGTTTTGACGGATGGCGGGGATCTGGATATGAATTTGTGTTTCGTGACCTAACTGCTCAACAACCTGTACCTGCCCCTCCAGCGTGACATCGGCGATGTCGCTGGGCAGCAGATGCTCGGGACGGATCCCAAGAGACATATTGGCGCCGACCTGAACGTTGGCGCTGTCCACCGGTAGCCAGATATGCTGGCGGTTCGGCAGCTCCACCTGCACCTGTTCAATGGCGGTGGCGGTCACTTTTACCGGCAGGAAGTTCATCTTGGGCGAGCCGATAAAGCCCGCCACGAAACGGTCTGCCGGGTAGTGATAAAGCTCCAGCGGCTTGCCAATCTGCGCCACGCGTCCGGCGTCCAGTACCACGATCTTGTCCGCCAGGGTCATCGCCTCGACCTGATCGTGGGTGACGTAGATCATCGTGCGCTTGAGGCGCTTGTGCAGGCGGGAGATCTCAATTCGCATCTGCACGCGCAGCGCCGCATCAAGGTTGGAGAGCGGCTCATCGAGCAGGAACACGCGCGGCTCCGCCACCAGCGTACGGCCAATGGCTACGCGCTGGCGCTGACCACCGGAAAGCGCTTTCGGCTTGCGATCCAGCAGATGGCCCAGCTGGAGTACCTCGGCAACCTGGGTGACACGCTGGTTAATGACGTCTTTCTTTGCGCCGGCCAGCTTGAGGCCGAACGACATATTTTCTGCCACCGAGAGATGGGGATAGAGCGCATAGGACTGGAACACCATGCCGACGCCGCGATCCGCAGGGGGGATCTCATTCATTCGCGTGTCGCCAATCATTAAGTCACCGCTGGTGATGGTTTCCAGCCCGGCAATCATACGCAGCAGGGTCGATTTTCCGCAGCCTGACGGTCCAACAAAGACCACGAACTCCCCCTCCTCGATGTCGAGGTTGATCTCTTTTGACACCACCACGTCGCCCCAGGCCTTCGTCACATTCCTCAGCTGCACGCTCGCCATGCCCTTCTCCCTTCCTTCGTTACAACCCTGAAACATTCAGTTGCAGTGACTATGCGTCATGTATAAGTCGGGCGAATCCTCCGCCCCCCGGTTTTTTATGGGGGAGGAGACGGGAGGATGAGCGGCCCGGCTCTGCCACCGGGGCTGCGGGCTGCGGGCGATTTTCGTGATGCCGCCAGCAAAAATCGCGGCGCTTTTGTGTGCGCCGGTACGCATAACTCTGTTTTATGTAACAAAGATCACACATCACGGCGGCAGGGCGTAGGTCGGGGGAGGATGAGAAGCGCTTGTCAAACCGGGAGACTGAGAGGCGTCAATTTATCGCTACCTAAAGGACGGGATTTATGAACATGAAAACTGGCGCTCGCATCCTTGCGCTCTCCGCGCTGACGACGATGATGTTTTCCGCCTCGGCCCTTGCCAAAATTGAAGAAGGCAAGCTGGTGATCTGGATCAACGGCGACAAAGGCTATAACGGCCTCGCGGAAGTCGGCCAGAAATTCGAGAAGGATACCGGGATTAAGGTCACCGTTGAGCATCCGGATAAGCTGGAAGAGAAATACCCGCAGGTGGCGGCGACCGGTGACGGCCCGGACATTATCCTCTGGGCACATGACCGTTTTGGTGGTTACGCCCAGTCAGGCCTGCTGGCGGAGATCACCCCAGACAAAGCCTTCCAGGACAAGCTTTTCCCCTTTACCTGGGACGCGGTGCGCTACAACGGCAAACTGATCGCCTATCCGATCTCCGTCGAAGCTCTGTCGCTGATCTATAACAAAGACCTCGTGCCAAACCCGCCAAAAACCTGGGAAGAGATCCCGGCACTGGATAAAGAGCTGAAGGCGAAAGGCAAGAGCGCGCTGATGTTCAACCTGCAGGAGCCGTACTTCACCTGGCCGCTGATCGCCGCGGATGGCGGTTACGCGTTTAAATTTGCCGACGGCAAGTATGACGTGAAGGACGTGGGCGTGGACAACGCGGGCGCCAAAGCGGGCCTGGGCTTCCTGGTTGATCTGATCAAGAACAAACACATGAACGCGGACACCGACTACTCCATCGCCGAAGCGGCCTTCAATAAAGGCGAAACCGCGATGACCATCAACGGTCCGTGGGCGTGGTCAAACATCGACAAGAGCAAGGTGAACTACGGCGTGACGCTGCTGCCGACCTTTAAAGGCAAGCCGTCGAAACCGTTCGTTGGCGTGCTGAGCGCGGGCATCAACGCTGCTAGCCCGAACAAAGAGCTGGCGAAGGAGTTCATTGAAAACTACCTGCTGACCGACCAGGGCCTGGACGCGGTGAATAAAGATAAGCCGCTGGGTGCCGTCGCGCTGAAGTCCTTCCAGGAGACCTTAGCGAAGGATCCACGCATTGCCGCCACCATGAGCAACGCCGAGAAGGGTGAAATCATGCCGAACGTTCCGCAGATGGCTGCCTTCTGGTACGCGGTGCGTACGGCGGTGATCAACGCTGCCAGCGGTCGCCAGACCGTGGATGCTGCGCTGAAAGATGCGCAGGGACGTATTACCAAGTAATAAAAATGGCGGGTGGCGCCTCGCTACCCGCCCTACAACTGACAATGTTTTCCACGGTTGTTGAGGAAGTGTCTCATGGATGTCGTTAAAAAGAGTGCCTGGTGGCAAAGCAACGCGCTGAAGTGGTCGGCGATCGCCCTGCTGGGGCTGCTGGTGGGCTATCTTGTGGTTTTGATGTACGCCCAGGGAGAGTACCTGTTTGCCATCACGACGCTGATTTTAAGCTCGGTTGGCCTCTATATTTTCGCCAATCGTAAAGCCTACGCCTGGCGCTATGTCTACCCCGGTCTCGCCGGGATGGGCCTGTTTGTTCTCTTTCCGCTGATCTGCACCATTGCTATCGCCTTCACTAACTACAGCAGCACCAACCAGCTGGCCCAGGAGCGCGTCCGTGACGTGCTGATGGATCGCGTCTATCAGGCGGGTAAGACCTTTAACTTTGGCCTCTATCCGGCGGAGAATAAATGGCAGCTGGTGCTGACCGACGGCGAGAGCGACAAACACTACGTTTCGGAACCGTTTACGCCCGGTGGCGAGCAGACGCTGACCCTGAAAGAAGCGGCGGCCCTGCCCGCGGGCGAACGCGCCAACCTGCGTGTGATTACCCAGCAGCGCCAGGCGCTGACGCAGCTTACCGCCGTGCTGCCGGATGAGAGCCACGTGGTGATGAGCTCTCTGCGCCAGTTCTCCGGCACGCGCCCGCTCTATACCCTTGCCGACGACGGCACGCTGACCAACAACCAGAGCGGCGTTAAATACCGTCCCAATAACGATGTCGGTTTCTATCAGGCCGTTAACGCCGACGGCGGCTGGGAAAGCGAGCGCCTCAGCCCAGGCTATACCGTGACCATCGGCTGGGATAACTTTATGCGCGTCTTCACCGACGAGGGCATTCAGAAGCCGTTCCTGGCGATATTTGTCTGGACCGTGGTCTTCTCGCTGCTGACGGTGGTGCTGACCGTGGCGGTGGGTATGGTGCTGGCGTGTCTTGTGCAGTGGGAAGCCCTGCGCGGCAAGGCCATCTACCGGGTGCTGCTGATCCTGCCCTATGCCGTACCGTCTTTTATCTCGATCCTGATTTTCAAAGGGCTGTTTAACCAGAGCTTCGGTGAAATCAACATGATGCTGGGGGCGCTGTTCGGTGCCAAGCCCGCCTGGTTTAGCGATCCCACGACTGCCCGTGCGATGGTGGTCATCGTTAACACCTGGCTCGGCTACCCCTACATGATGATCCTCTGCATGGGCCTGCTGAAAGCCATTCCTGACGATCTCTATGAGGCCTCGGCAATGGATGGGGCGGGGCCGATGCAGAACTTCTTCCGCATCACCCTGCCGCTGCTGGTCGTGCCGCTAACGCCGCTGATGATCGCCAGCTTTGCATTTAACTTTAATAACTTCGTGCTGATCCAGCTCCTGACCAACGGCGGCCCGGATCGCCTGGGCACCACCACGCCAGCGGGCTATACCGACCTGCTGGTGAGCTATACCTACCGCATCGCCTTTGAGGGCGGCGGCGGCCAGGACTTCGGCCTCGCTGCGGCGATTGCCACGCTGATCTTCCTGCTGGTTGGCGTCCTGGCGATTGTGAATTTGAAAGCCACGCGCATGAAATTTGATTAAGGGAGAGACAGACAATGGCTATGGTTCAACCCAAATCTCAAAAGCTGCGCCTTTTCCTTACGCATCTGGGCTTGCTGGTTTTTATCGCGGCGATCATGTTCCCGCTGCTGATGGTCATTGCGATCTCGCTGCGCCCCGGTAACTTTGCGACCGGCAGCCTGATCCCGGACCAGATATCCTGGGAGCACTGGCGTCTGGCGCTGGGTTTCAGCGTTGAACATGCGGATGGGCGCGTCACTCCACCGCCCTTCCCGGTGCTGCTGTGGCTGTGGAACTCGGTTAAGATCGCTGGCATTACGGCGGTGGGCATCGTGGTGCTCTCCACCACCTGCGCCTACGCCTTTGCCCGCATGCGCTTTACCGGTAAGTCATCGCTGCTGAAAGGGATGCTGATTTTCCAGATGTTCCCGGCGGTGCTCTCTCTGGTGGCGCTCTATGCCCTGTTCGACCGCCTTGGCCAGTACGTGCCTTTTATCGGTCTGAACACGCACGGTGGCGTCATCTTCGCCTATCTGGGTGGTATCGCCCTGCATGTCTGGACGATTAAGGGCTACTTTGAAACCATCGATAATTCGCTGGAAGAAGCTGCTTCGCTGGATGGGGCGACGCCGTGGCAGGCGTTCCGTCTGGTCCTGCTGCCCCTCTCGGTGCCGATCCTGGCGGTGGTGTTTATTCTGTCGTTTATCGCCGCCATTACTGAGGTGCCGGTTGCCTCGCTGCTGCTGCGCGACGTCAATAGCTACACCCTGGCGGTAGGTATGCAGCAGTATCTCAACCCGCAGAACTACCTGTGGGGCGATTTTGCCGCAGCGGCGGTGCTCTCTGCTATTCCGATTACCCTTGTCTTCCTGCTGGCCCAGCGCTGGCTGGTTAACGGCCTGACGGCAGGTGGGGTGAAAGGCTAGGTTTCATCATGTTTTGCCACTGTTATCCTCAACCTTTATCTATCCATTTGTACTTTGACTCGTGACTGTTATTGGCGCTCTTAGGAGCGCCATTTTTTTATTCCATTCCAGGTTAAATAGGTGAGTCGTAGGCCGGGCAAGCGTAGCGCCGCCCGGCGTTGCAGCATCAGCACAGTCACGCCCGGTGGCGCTTCGCTTACGCGGGC
>NZ_DAMBWA010000012.1:0-24703 GCF_032052675.1 Pseudescherichia sp. | reverse complement strand
AGGCCGGGCAAACGCAGTGCCGCCCGGCGTTACAGCATCAGCATAATAATGCCCGATGGCGCGTCGCTTACGCGGGCCTACAAACCGCACCGCACCCGTCGTAGGCCGGGCAAACGCAGTGCCGCCCGGCGTTACAGCATCAGCATAATAATGCCCGATGGCGCGTCGCTTACGCGGGCCTACAAACCGCACCGCACCCGTCGTAGGCCGGGCAAACGCAGTGCCGCCCGGCGTTACAGCATCAGCACAATAATGCCCGGTGGCGCGTCGCTTACGCGGGCCTACAAACCGCACCGCACCCGCCGTAGGCCGGGCAAACACAGTGCCGCCCGGCGTTACAGCATCAGCATAGTCACGCCCGGTGGCGCTTCGCTTACGCAGGCCTACAAACCGCACCGTGCCCGCTGCCCGGCATTTTTACTCCCGCTTCAGTCGTTTCGAGTTGCAAAGCCAGAGGGTGATCACCAGCAGCAGGATCGCGCCGGAATAAATCAGCACGTCCATCGGTGACTTGTGGTCAACAATGATCAGCCGCACGATAGCGGTGATCCCGATATAGACAATGTAACGCAGCGGGAAGTGAAAACCGGACTGAAAATATTTAACAATCAAGGCGATAAATTCGAAGTAGAGAAAGTAGACCACCAGCCCCTCAACCAGCTCATATTTGCTGGTCTGCTCGGGCGCAAAGAGCACGTCCGCAAGGTGCACCGTCTCTTTACCGAGAAAGACAACCAGGATCAGGCCAAGGCTTAGCAGCCCAAGATTCAGCACGGTCTGCAGGATGGTGGAGATGAACTCAACGCGTGGACGAATAAGCGATGTCATACGGCACCTCATTCTCAGTGGCGAGCTCTATGTATAGCGCAGAAGTGTGATCTAGATCTAGATTCTTTACTTATGGTATAGCCGGGCAGCGTTGCGCCGCCCGGCTCAGCATTAGCGGAAGTTCACGCTGCGGTCACTGGTCATATCATACAGCTGGAACTTACGCCCAAGCTGCTGACCGCCGTCGCGGGTAAGCGGCGTCCAGCCAATAGCCGCCCGGCTGCGGGTCGGGCCAGCGGTAAAGAGATCCAGCGGAATCGATACGTAGACGCCCTTGGTGAAATCCCCCTCCCCGTACTCATCCGGCGATACGTTAGTCAGCGTGGCGTAGGTGCCTACGACCACGCCGCTGTCGAAGTGTTTCGACACCTCCAGCGTGCCGCCTTTATCCCCCGCCAGATACTGCCCGACGCTGGCCTTAATCAGCACGTCCTGAGCAAAAGAAGGCGTCCAGTAGGCGGTCAGGTGTCCGGTCTTCGCGCTGTAGTCAGTGAACTTCATCATCTCTTTCGGGCTGCGCCAGTCACGCTGCTTGACGTAGTTCGCATCAATCCCGAAGGCCCAGTTGCTGTCCACCGGTCGCCAGAGCACCTCGGCCCCTGCCCCGCCGTACATCGTCTCCAGATAGCCGCCGTACACCTGACCATAGAAGCCGTTGCCAAGGTACTGGAAGTAGTTAGCCTGGAGATTGTTGACGTAGTAGTCATTCGCTACGTAGTCACGCACGTGGGTACGCACGCGAGGTAGATGAGAGTCGTCCGGTGGATCGGTGTAGTTGAACTTGTCGTAGTTGTTGGCAATGTTACCAAACAGGCTGCCGGTGGTCAGCAGGTGGTCGGTCAGCCAGAGATCGGCGGTCGCCATCACCCCAAGCTGATACATGTAGAAGCTTTCTGGGCCGCCCACGGATTGGTTCAGTACCGGATCGATATGGAAATCGAAGCGGGACTTCTCCAAATACCAACCCTGCTCGGTGCGCTCTGGCACCTCTGGCTCAATGCGTTTCTGCACCAGGGTCGTCTCATGCCCCAGCGGCTCCCCCGCCAGATGACGTTGCAGACTCGCCACGTCGGTTTCGGTGGTCACCTGCGGCAGGTTAAGACGGTTCTCGGTCACGCGGATGGTTTTTACCCCTTCCGGCAGATCGTTAGCGATAATCCGATTCGCCCGCTCAATACCCTCTTCGGTATGACGATACTTCACCTGCTCGCCGGTAACATAGAGCGTATCGCCTTTCACCTGGATCTTCGGATCCGCCAGCCCGGCATTGTACTTCAGCTGCGTAAGCTGATTCGCCACCACCGCGTGCTGCATAATGGCGTCCTGCGGCTGCGGCTCATACTGCGGGCGGGCGTTGTCGTTGTAAGAGGGGCGCAGGTCGTTGAAGTTAGAGTGCAGGGTAAAGCCAAACATCACCGTGTTGCCGCGCTCGTAGCTCAGGTTGACGTCGGCCCAGTCCGCCACGCGGTAGGTCGCCCCGACGTTAAACTTGCTTCGCTGCGGCAGACGGCCAGCAAAATCCTGCTGATAGTTATTGCCCTCATACTCCAGCTTCAGGCGCAGCGGCTGCCACGGCGTCTGGTACTCTACGCCGCCGAACAGCGATGCCGGGCCGTGGAACATCTGGCTACCGTCAATGGAGCCAGCCTGCTGGTAGCTGTTATCGCGGTAGCAGTACTTCTCATCATAGGAGCAGAGCGGGTTTTTGATATTGCCCGCCGTGCCGAGGTAGCCCCAGCCCAGTCCGAGGGTAAAATCAAATGGTCCCCAGGCCTTGCTGGCAACGAGGTATTCGGCGTCGAACAGTCCCGTCCCGCCGATATCGCGCGCGCCCACGGCGACCTGCGGCAGCCAGTAGCCCTCTTCCCACAGGCGCAGCTTCAAATCGAACGCTTTATCTTTGTAGGTTTGATTGCCGGAGAAGGCCTCCACGCTGCTGTACTGTCGGGTACGTACGTCGGTGTAGCGCAGGGTGGTCTCCAGCCAGGGAAAGAGCTGAATCGAACCGGAGTAGTAGCGGTACTGATCGTTATCGCGATAGTTAAGGCTGATCTCGCCCTCACGCGCCATCCGGGCGGTAGGCGTTTGCAGCAGCCCCACGCCGCCAAAATCGGTCTGGGTAGGACCTGACGGCGCCGGATACGTTTCCGCATGGCAGGCGGCGCTGACGCTTAGCGCCAGCAGGCTATACAGAGAGATTTTCTTCATTAATCCGGTATCCGATGCGTCAGGGAGGTGAGAATATCGGCGTTAATACCGTCCCGGCTTTTCATCCAGACGCTTTCAGCAAAGCCAACAAAAATCGTACTGCCCGGCATGGGCTCCACATGGCGCTTGTTCCAGTAGGCCACCGGCACGCTCTGCGTGTGGCCGTCGGGATAGATCACCCATGCCGTATTGCGATCGGCCCCGCTGAGCAGGCCCATCTCGTCAAGATATCCCGCCACGTCGCGTCCCGGCGTGAACGGCTTTTTGCCTGGGCTGCTCACCAGTCCCAGCACGGTGACCGTAGAAGGTTGGGAACCAACCCACAGGGTATACTCGCCCTCGAGCGGCGGATTGGCACCGGGCTGAACCCGCACCCGATCCGGATCGAGCGCCACCAGCTGGCGTCCCGTGACCTTGATGCCCTGCAGCTGTTGACGGAGGGCGTTAACCGCGGCGGCATCGTCCCCCTCTTCATCCCCAGCGAGGGCCGCCAGACGCGCCAGCAGTGCCTGGTGCCGCTGCGTTTCGCGCTGAGTAGAGTGCTTCTCGCTAATGACCGCGCCCGGCCACCAGCTATTGGCCAGCCGGGGCTGACCCACTAAGTCGATGAGGTGCGCGGCATCGGTCAGCGTCTTAGGTTCTGCGCTTTCTGGGGTGTAGACCTTAACGGTGCCCGCCGCAAAAGCGAACGCGGGAGCAAGACTTAACAGCAGCGAGGCGATTAGGGTTAGCTTCATTGTTTTGCCGCCTTGATGAGCGTGGTCTCTACCGGGAACCAGTCCGCGCCAAGGTACTGCCGCGAGCGCCGGATCTGCCCGTCGCTGTCTATCCAGAAACGGTTGGTCCAGGATTTTTGCTCGGTCTCAACATGCTCTTCCAGCACGCGTACCACGGTGACGTCGCTGCCTACCGTGACCGTATCCTGTCCGGCCCAGCGGAACTGCGAGCGGGCCGTGGCGTAGCGCACCTGGCCATGCTCGGTCCAGCCCAGGGTTCGCGTCCAGCCTGCGCCGTCGGTAATGCGATTCGGTTTGATCAGCGGATCCGCCGCCACATTATTCACCTCAAGCAGGTTATCGCCGGGAAGCTGAGT
Source organism: Pseudescherichia sp. (assembly GCF_032052675.1). Taxonomy (NCBI): domain Bacteria; kingdom Pseudomonadati; phylum Pseudomonadota; class Gammaproteobacteria; order Enterobacterales; family Enterobacteriaceae; genus Pseudescherichia; species Pseudescherichia sp. The sequence goes on along the minus strand of NZ_DAMBWA010000012.1, from coordinate 20,574 downwards.
TTTGACGAGGCGACCATGCTGGGTCACCAGAATAGACTGGTCCTGAGTCGCCCACTTCTGCTGGCCATTTTCGGAGAAGGCGAGCACGACAAAGAGCTGAGGACCGCCATTCAGCTGCATATACTGGCTGGCGTAGGGCATATCCTGAATATCTTCATCGGTGAGATGCACGCCGGGGGTGCCAAATAGACTGTCCCACAGCGCGCCGCCCAGCCCTTTAGTCGTGCCGGAGCACGCCTGCAGCAGCAGACAAAGCAGAATAATTCCCGGTCGCTTCACGACAATTCTCCAGGGGGCAAAATAACCACACCGAAGTGTGGTTAGAGTTAAAGCACTGGTGATTACTGAGTGCTGGTCGTTGTGGTGGTCGTGGTTCCAGTATTGGAGCCGTCGCCGCCACCGGTCGCCGCCAGGGCGACCCCTACCGCTGAGCTGACGGTGCTAACGCTGGTCGCGGAGGAACTTCCCGCCGAAACCGACGTTGCCGCCGACCCTGCTGCGTCACCTACTTCTACCGGAGCGGCATAAGCAGACGTCGCCGCAAGCGCGGTGATGGCAAAAATGCCATACAGGACTTTATGCATATCAATTTCCCTTCATTGAATGAATGGATATTTGCCTGAACGGTGTCAGGCGCAGTCGAGTATACACAACCCATACGGGGGATTGACGTCAGGAGAAATTAGAGAGCAGGTTTTAGGATAAATGGAAATAGCGAGGAGGTTTGAGTATAAAATTATTATATGGCTTTAAAAATCAAAATCTTAAAATGAATAGCAAAAACCGCAATATCCGTTTACTCCTAAAAGTCTGGCGAAGCAATAACCTATCTCTACGGATTTTCAGAATAAACTCACAACCATAAAAAATGCCGGCATTATGCCGGCACTTATATTTATTATGACTTAAGTAATATTAACGCCAGGATTTATAGCGGTTAATTAAGCCGTTGGTCGAGCTATCATGGCTGCTGATATCGCTGTCGTCACCCAGCTCCGGCAGAATACGGTTCGCCAGCTGTTTACCCAGCTCTACGCCCCACTGATCGAAAGTGAAGATGTTGAGGATCGCACCCTGAGTGAAGATCTTGTGCTCATAGAGCGCAATCAGTGCGCCAAGGCTAAACGGGGTAATTTCACGCAGCAGGATAGAGTTGGTCGGGCGATTGCCTTCGAACACTTTGAACGGCACAACATGCTCCAGCGTGGCCGGATCTTTACCCTGGTCGCGATACTCCTGCTCAACCACGTCGCGGGATTTACCGAATGCCAGCGCTTCGGTCTGCGCGAAGAAGTTAGAGAGCAGCTTCTGGTGGTGATCCGACAGCGCATTATGGGTGATGGCCGGGGCGATAAAGTCGCATGGGACCATCTTGGTGCCCTGGTGGATCAGCTGGTAGAAGGCGTGCTGGCCGTTGGTGCCTGGCTCACCCCAGATGATTGGACCGGTCTGGTAGTCCACGGCGTTGCCGTTACGGTCAACGTACTTACCGTTGGACTCCATGTTGCCCTGCTGGAAATAGGCCGCGAAGCGGTGCATATACTGATCGTAAGGCAGGATCGCTTCCGTCTCTGCGCCGAAGAAGTTGTTGTACCAGATACCAATCAGCGCCAGCAGCACCGGCAGGTTTTTCTCCGCTGGCGTCGTGGAGAAGTGCTTATCCATCGCATGCGCGCCGGAGAGCAGCTCAACAAAGTTGTCGTAGCCCACGGAGAGAATAATCGACAGGCCAATCGCCGACCACAGGGAGTAACGGCCGCCTACCCAGTCCCAGAACTCAAACATGTTGGCGGTATCGATACCAAACTCGCCCACCGCTTTTGCATTGGTGGAGAGCGCAGCAAAGTGCTTCGCCACGTGCTGCTGGTCACCGGCAGTGTTCAGGAACCAGTCGCGCGCGCTGTGGGCGTTGGTCATGGTCTCCTGGGTGGTGAAGGTTTTGGACGCCACCAGGAAGAGCGTAGATTCAGGATTAACCTTCTTCAGCACTTCGGCGATGTGGGTGCCGTCGACGTTGGAGACAAAGTGCATATTCAGGTGATTTTTATACGGACGCAGCGCCTCGGTCACCATGAACGGGCCGAGGTCGGAGCCGCCGATACCGATGTTCACCACATCAGTGATCGGTTTACCGGTATAGCCTTTCCACTGACCGGAGATGATGGCCTCAGAGAAGGATTTCATCTTCTCCAGCACGGCGTTCACTTCCGGCATGACGTCTTTACCATCGACAATGATCGGCGTATTGCTGCGGTTACGCAGCGCCACGTGCAGTACCGCACGATCTTCGGTGCGGTTGATCTTCTCGCCGGAGAACATGGATTTGATTGCGTCGGCCAGCTCGGTCTCTTTCGCTAAGTCCAGCAGCTTTGCCAGCGTCTCTTCGGTGATGCGGTTTTTAGAGAAGTCCACCAGCATCTGATCGTTGAAGGTCGCGGAGAATTTGCTGAAGCGGTCGCTATCGCTGGCGAACAGCTCGGCGAGGGTGACCTCTTTCATTTCATCGAAGTGTTTCTGTAATGCCTGCCAGGCAGAAGTCTGCGTTGGGTTGATGTTTTTCATAGCAATACTCTTCTGATTTAGGATCCTAACTGCGGTCGATTGTAGCGCCTGCGGACAAAAATTGTGACGGTTTTTATGCTTTTGCCTGCAAGGCGTTGCCAGGCGCTAATGAGAGCGGAACAGGGCAAAGTATAGCGTCTATAAGTTATTTTCCTGGGATAACCCTGAACATGAAAAATCCGCATAACCGCAGCGTTGACAGCGCCCCCCGGAAACCTTTATTTATAAAGTATTACTTATGTTATCCAAGTATGTATTCCCATAGGGAATAGCCAGAAGAGGCGCGTCGTCCAGGGTAATGTGCTTGAGGAGCCAGTCCGCAGAGAGCACAGGAGGGGGAACAACGCCGAGGTGGTAGAGCGTCTGGCCGCGCTTGCCATCGGCTACAGGGGCTGAATCCCCTGGGCTGTCACCAGAGACGTTCGCAGTCGTGCGTCTCGCAAGGTGGAGCGCTTCTGGGTGTAATCGTAGCGGTTCATTGCTCTGCGCCTACCCCGTTTTTCGCTCTCTCCTTGTTCCAGGGCTGACTATTTGCACCTGATACGAGGTTGTTATGATCAACGCAGTTTCCCCGCTTGGTGTTACTAAGCCTATTGTTGCTAAATTTGGCGGGACCAGCGTCGCCGATTTCGATGCCATGAACCGCAGCGCCGACGTGGTGCTCTCCGACGCCAGCGTTCGCCTGGTGGTGCTCTCTGCCTCTGCGGGGGTAACCAACCTGCTGGTGGCACTCGCCGAAGGGCTGGAGGCCAGCGAGCGCTTCGTAAAGCTCGACGCTATTCGCAAAATTCAGTTCGATATCCTTGAGCGCCTGACGCGCCCTGACGTCATCCGCGAGGAGATCGAACGCCTGCTGGAAAATATTACTACCCTGGCGGAAGCCGCTTCCCTGGCCACCTCTACCGCGCTGACCGATGAGCTGGTGAGCCACGGTGAGCTGATGTCGACCCTGCTGTTTGTGGAGGTGCTGCGCGAGCGTAGCGTGCAGGCGCAGTGGTTTGACGTGCGTAAAGTGATGCGTACCAGCGATCGCTTTGGCCGCGCCGAGCCGGACGTTGCTGCGCTGGCGGAGCTGGCGGCCCAGCAGCTGGCACCGCGCCTCGACGAAGGTTTAGTGGTTACGCAAGGCTTTATCGGCAGCGAGCCGAAAGGACGCACCACTACCCTGGGCCGTGGCGGCAGCGACTACACCGCTGCCCTGCTTGGTGAAGCGCTGCACGCCTCCCGGGTAGATATCTGGACCGACGTTCCCGGTATCTACACCACCGATCCGCGCGTTGTGCCGGCCGCCAAACGCATCGATGAGATTGCCTTTGAAGAGGCCGCTGAGATGGCGACCTTCGGCGCGAAAGTGCTGCATCCGGCCACCCTGCTGCCTGCGGTACGCAGCGATATTCCGGTATTTGTTGGCTCCAGCAAGGATCCTCAAGCGGGCGGCACCCTGGTCTGCAACGAGACGCAGAACCCGCCGCTGTTCCGTGCCCTGGCCCTGCGCCGGAAGCAGACCCTGCTAACCCTGCACAGCCTGAACATGCTGCACTCTCGCGGCTTCCTTGCTGAAGTGTTTGGCATTCTGGCGCGTCACAATATCTCTGTCGATCTGATCACCACCTCGGAAGTGAGCGTGGCCCTGACGCTGGACACCACCGGATCCACCTCCACGGGCGACACGCTGCTGACCCAGGGGCTGCTGACCGAGCTCTCCTCCCTCTGCCGTGTTGAAGTCGAAGAGAACCTCGCCCTGATCGCGCTGATTGGCAACGATCTGTCGAAAGCCTGCGGCGTGGGCAAAGAGGTGTTTGGCGTGCTCGATCCATTCAACATCCGCATGATTTGCTACGGCGCATCCAGCCACAACCTCTGCTTCCTGGTGCCTGGCGCAGAAGCCGAGCAGGTTGTGCAGACGCTGCATCATAATTTGTTTGAATAAAATTCCAGCACACGATAAAAAATACCTATAGCCGGGCTCGAACCCGGCTTTTTTATAACTAAATGACACAACAACACGACAATACTGCAAGGAATTCATTATGTTAACCGCCATCACGCGGCTGTTCCCCCTGTGGGCGCTGCTGCTCTCTGTTCTCGCTTACTCCACCCCAACGACGTTCACCGGCATCGGCCCGTGGGTGACCACGCTGCTGATGCTGATTATGTTTGGCATGGGTGTACATCTAAAGATTGAAGATTTTAAGCGCGTCCTGGCGCGTCCTGCCCCCGTCGCAGCGGGCATTTTCCTCCACTATCTGGTGATGCCCCTCGCCGCCTGGCTGCTGGCGATACTCTTTAAGATGCCGCCGGATCTCTCCGCCGGGATGGTGCTGGTGGGTAGCGTCGCCAGCGGCACGGCCTCCAACGTCATGATCTACCTGGCCAAGGGGGACGTGGCGCTGTCGGTGACCATCTCATCGGTCTCTACGCTGGTGGGCGTGGTGGCGACGCCGCTGCTAACGCGCCTCTACGTGGATGCGCATATTCAGGTGGATGTGATGGGCATGCTGCTCAGCATTCTGCAAATCGTGGTGATCCCGATTGGTCTGGGGCTGATTGTTCATCACCTCTTCCCGCGTCTGGTGAAGGCGGTAGAGCCGTATCTGCCGGCCTTTTCAATGCTCTGCATTCTGGCGATCATCAGCGCAGTGGTCGCAGGCTCTGCATCGCACATCGCCTCCGTTGGCTTCGTGGTGATCGTTGCGGTGATCCTGCACAACACCATTGGCCTGCTGGGCGGCTACTGGGGCGGGAAGCTGTTTGGCTTTGATGAGTCCACCTGCCGGACGCTGGCGATTGAGGTGGGGATGCAGAACTCGGGCCTCGCCGCCGCGCTGGGTAAGATCTACTTCTCGCCGCTGGCTGCCCTGCCCGGCGCGCTGTTCTCGGTTTGGCACAACCTCTCCGGCTCGCTGCTGGCGGGCTACTGGTCAGGAAAACCGCTTGATGAGCAGAAAAGTGGGGATGCGGTAAAAGAGAGTTAATTCACTTCGCGCCGGGTCAGGCATGCTTTACACTGAAGCCTCATCTACAGGAGGCTTCAGCGATGGCTACACCCAGACTGACTCAAAAAGATATGACGGAGAGCGAGCAGCGTGAGCTGAAAACTCTGCTGGATCGCGCCCGTATCGCTCATGGCCGTACCCTGACCAATGCGGAAACCAATCAGGTTAAGAAAGAGTACATCGACAAGCTGATGGCGCAGCGAGAAACCGAGGCCAAGAAAGCCCGCAAGTTAAAAAAAGAGCAGGCGTATAAACCCGACTCTGAGGCGACTTTCTCCTGGTCGGCTAACACCTCAACCCGCGGTAGGCGCTGATTAGCGCCCTTTCTTTTTACGTCCCGGCTGGGTAAAACGTTTCCCGGCCGGCTTGCCCCGCCCCTTCTCTTCAGCCTGAGGCGCCTTCACCACGGCTCTTTTGACCGCTGGCGTCTTCGGTTTCGCCTTCGCTTTCGGCTTCGCCTCTGAGGAGGAGTTTTCGATAAGCTTGAACAGCTCGATGAGCTCATCGTCGGTCAAATCACGCCACTCGCCCACGGGGATACCGCTCAGGCTGACGTTCATAATGCGCGTACGCTCCAGCTTGGTCACTTCAAAGCCAAAGTGCTCGCACATTCGGCGGATCTGCCGGTTTAGGCCCTGAACCAGCGTAATGCGGAAGGCAAAGGGTGCCTCTTTTTTGACTTTACACTTCTTGGTGACGGTGCCCAGGATCGGCACGCCTGCGCCCATGCCGCGGATAAACTCGTCCGTGATCGGCTTATTGACCGTGACCACATACTCTTTCTCGTGGTCGTTGCCGGCCCGCAGAATTTTGTTTACCAGATCGCCGTGGTTGGTGAGGAAGATCAGCCCCTGCGAATCTTTATCCAGGCGGCCGATGGGAAAGATACGGCTGCTGTGGTTAACGAAATCGACGATGTTGTCTCTCTCGCTCTCTTCCGTGGTGCTGACAATTCCCACCGGCTTGTTCAGCGCGATAAACACCAGATCGTCCTCTTCCCGAGGCTCAATAAGCTGGCCGTTGACCTTGACCACGTCGCCAGCGACAACCTGGTCTCCTATCCCGGCGCGTTTACCGTTGATAAAGACGTTGCCCTGCTCAATATAGCGATCGGCTTCACGACGCGAGCAGATCCCGCTCTCGCTGATGTATTTGTTTAGTCGGGTGGATTGTGGTGTCAGCATAGTTTCTCCTGTAAAGGCGAAATATACCCTGGGTGCCGTTTTGTGTGCCAGAGGGAAATGGGCACTCAACGTAGGCCGGATAAGCGCAGCGCCATCCGGCGTCTCAATTAATACTCCGCGCGCTCCTCATCCTCATCCGGCTGCTCCAGCACGCTGTAGGCCACCGCACAGAAGAGCGAGTTGAGGCGTTTCATATCCCCCAGCAGGCCCAGATGCAGCGAGCTGGTTTCGATACTCTGCACGTTCTGCTGATGGAGGCGGTCCACGTGGGCGTGGGCGTAACGGCGGTTGAGAATACGAAAACGGTGCTTGCGACGGCGCAGGCGGCGGGCACCCGCCACGTCGCTGGAGAAGAACACCGACATCGCCAGCTGGAGATTACTGCGCAGCTGCTCCAGCAGGCTATCCAGCTCGTTGAGGCCCTCTACGGAGAAGGCGCGCCGGGCCGCCAGCGACTTATCGGCAATCTCACTGCCCATCCGCTCAACGATGTCTGAGGCCTGCTCAAGGTTGAGCGACATCTCAATAATCTCCGCCCAGCGCCGCGACTCTTCGTCGGCCAGCTCATCCTTGGGCATTCGCGCCAGATAGAGCTTGATGGCGGTATAGAGCACGTTGATGTCGTCGGCAATTTTGCGCAGCTCTTTCTCCTCGCGCGGCTCGCCGTGCATGATCTTCTTCAGGCCGTCAAGCATCTGCTCCATTGCGTCACCCATGCGCAGCGATTCGCGGGCAGCGTTAGCCAGCGCCAGCGTGGGCGTATCCAGCGCCGAGGTATCGAGATGCTTCGGCTTCAGCCGCATGTCCAGCTCAGGCTCGTCGCGGATCAGCCGCTCGCACAGGCGAGCCATTGGCCCGGCAAACGGCACCATCACCAGGCAACGGATCAGGTTGTAGAAGACGTGGAAGTAGATGACCAGCTCCGCATCCGGCAACGGCAGCCTGTCCAGCACCGCGGCCAGCGGATGCACAAAGGGAAGGATCAGCAGACTGCCCACCAGCTTAAACAGCAGGCTGCCCATTGCAACGCGGCGCGCCGCGGCGCTGCTGGCGCTGTTGTTGAGCACCGCCAGCAGACCCGAGCCAAGGTTTGCCCCGATCACCAGGCACAGCGCCACCGGAAACGAGATGATCCCCGCCGCGGTCAGCGTTGCGGTCAGCAGGACGGCGGCAAGGCTTGAGTAGCTGATGATGGCGAAGACCGCGCCAATCAGCGCATCCAGCATAATATCGCCGGTCAGCGAGGCGAAAATGACCTTCACGCCGCTGGCCTGGGTTATCGGCGTTACGGCCTGCACGATAAGCTCCAGCGCCAGCAGGATCAGCCCAAGGCCGATGCTGACCCGACCAAGCTGCCCTACGCGGGACTGCTTGCGTCCGAGGAAGAAGATGACGCCAATAAAAATCAGCAGCGGCGAGAGCCAGGAGAGATCGAAAGTGAGGATCCGCGCCATCAGCGCGGTACCCACGTCAGCTCCCAGCACAATCACCAGCGCCGGGGTCAGGGCCACCAGATCCTGCGCCACAAAAGAGGTGACCAGCATTGTAGTAGCATTGCTGCTCTGCACCAGTGCGGTGACGCCAATGCCCGCGCAGAAGGCCAGCGGTTTTTTCTCAACGCTGCGGCCCAGCACGGTACGTAAACGCGCGCCGAAAACACGCATCACGCCCGTACGTACGATATGCGTGCCCCAAACTAGCAGTGCAACGGCGGACAGCAGGTGTAAAAGCGTTAGCACGGATGTAAATCCTCCTTATATCATCCAGAGTTCCTTCAATCGCATCTCTCCTGGCGATACCTCAACCAGAAAGAGTATTAATCTCTCCAGTATAAGTCTTTAAATGTAAGAAAGGCACAGGATACACAGTGCGCATCCTGTCTATTGTAAGAAAGGATAATTAACTCATAAGATTGGATTATTATTTAGTAGGCTGATATATAAAATGCGAGCCTCTCTTTCTGACACAGATCTTTGGCAATACGTTCAATCCCCGAGTCTTGAAGCAGGTTGGCTCGTTCATGGCTAATTCCACGAATAAGATGAGTAATGTGATCAATACTACTATTTAGATAGGTGACTGCAGTTAATGCATCATTAACGCTGGCGTGTTTCCAGATCGGTTCATAATGTGCCATACGATTCCGCAGCGCTTTGATATTTTTGAGCTGGCGTAAGACGGTTGACGCTTTCCTTTCGGCTGGCTTGAGGTTTGGGAAGATAACAGACTCAAGATGGGGCCAAAGCCGCGAGGAGGAGTGTATATCATTATAGTTGCGCTCAAAAATACCTGACCAAAAACCAAACGTCAGCTCAGCGACTACTGCATCTGCCGTTGGTCGCTTGCTGCACTTTTCTAATTTTAACTTTGCAGCCGCTATCATATTTTCATGGTGGGATGTCCAAATTATCTTCCCTTTACGCTGACCTGCTGATAAACCGTTACGATAGAATCTGTCTCGCTTATCAGCATGCTTTTTCATATCAGAAATAAACATCGCATCGCCTGCAACCTTGGTGACGCGATCAAACCAGTCTGGGGTTGCAAAATATTGGCTGGCCGCACTGTGGATAGCATTCCTGAGCGTCACTTCCAGGCATTGCATCAAGGGATAAAGCGCGGCGCTAACCTGCTTATTCCACAGATAGGCACCAAGATTCGCTTTCATCGAGTCGTTGGAAGTCAGGATCTTGTACGACTTCATTCTGGGTTCAGATATAAACTGAGCCAGCTCCCTAAGCGCCTGCGCTTGCAATTTTTGTCTCGTATAGATAAAGTTGTTTGTAATGAACACGTGTATGCTTCCCTGTGGAGAATCACCCGGCATAACATACACGTAAAGAGAGGTCAGGTGTCTGAATCAAGTAGGATGTTTGACCACAAAAAAAGCGCGAAAGCGCTTTTTTTGTATCTAAATTTTAGTGCTAGTCCGCGTCGTAGCCGAGATTCGGCGCCAGCCAGCGCTCAACCTCACTCACGCTCATTCCTTTCCGCTGGGCGTAGTCTTCAACCTGGTCACGCTGGATCTGCGCCACGGCAAAGTACTTGCTGTCCGGGTGGCTGAAGTACCAGCCGGAGACCGATGCGCCGGGCCACATGGCGAAGGATTCGGTCAGCTTCATGCCGGTATGCTTCTCCACGTCCAGCAGCGCCCAAATAGTGCCCTTCTCGGTGTGCTCCGGACAGGCCGGGTAGCCTGGCGCAGGGCGGATCCCCTGATAGTTTTCGCGGATCAGCTCCTCGTTGCTGAGGTTCTCGTTCGGCGCATAGCCCCAGTAGACCTTGCGCACGCGCTCGTGCAGGTACTCCGCAAAGGCCTCCGCCAGCCGATCGGCAATCGCCTTCACCATGATCTTGTTGTAGTCGTCATGCTGAGCGTCATAGGCCTCGGCCAGCGCATCCTCCTCCAGCCCGCCGGTGACGGCAAATGCGCCGATGTAATCCTCTTTGCCGCTCAGCTTCGGCGCCACGAAATCGGCCAGGCAGTAGTTGGCAAAGCCCACCTTTTCGGTCTGCTGGCGCAGATGACGCGCCACCGTCAGCACCTGGGTGCGAGAAGGATCGCGGTAGATCTCCACGTCATCGCCGACGCGGTTTGCCGGGAACAGCCCTACCACGCCGCGCGGGTTAAGACGCTTTTCCGCGCTAAGCTGGTCGAGCATCTCGTTCGCATCTTTAAACAGGCGCTTCGCCTCTTCACCGACAATCTCATCTTCCAGGATGCGCGGATATTTGCCCGCCAGCGACCAGGTCATAAAGAACGGCGTCCAGTCGATGTAGTTGCGCAGCGTCTCAATGCTGGCGGTCACCTCCTGTACGCCCAGGCGATGGGCTACCGGCGGGGTGTAGCTCTCCCAGTCGAAGGCGAGATCGTTCTCCCGCGCCGCCTGCAGCGTGACCGGCGGCGTACGCGGCTTTTTGCGTCCGTGCTGGATACGCACGGTCTCATACTCTTTGCGGGTGCGGGCCACGAAGTCGTCCCGCTGGGTCGCCGACAGCAGCGACGACACCACGCCCACGGTGCGCGAGGCGTTCTGCACGTAGACCGTTGGGCCGCTGTAGTTCTGTTCGATCTTCACCGCCGTATGCGCTTTCGAGGTGGTCGCCCCGCCAATTAGCAGCGGAATGGTAAAGCCCTGACGCTCCATCTCTTTCGCCACGTTGACCATCTCATCCAGCGAGGGGGTGATCAGCCCGGAGAGACCAATCAGGTCAGCATTCACTTCCCGAGCGGTTTTCAGAATTTTATCCGTCGGCACCATCACGCCCAGATCGACAATCTCATAGTTATTACACTGCAACACTACGCCAACGATGTTTTTGCCGATGTCATGCACGTCACCCTTCACGGTGGCGATCACCATCTTGCCGTTGCTGGATCCCTTCTCTTTGCTGGCTTCGATAAAGGGTTCGAGGTAGGCCACCGCCTGTTTCATCACGCGGGCGGATTTCACCACCTGCGGCAGGAACATTTTCCCCTCGCCAAAGAGATCGCCCACCACGTTCATGCCATCCATCAGCGGCCCTTCAATCACCTGAATAGGCCGTTCGGCCTGCTGGCGAGCCTCTTCGGTATCTTGCTCAATAAACTCGGTGATGCCTTTAACCAGCGAGTACTCGAGACGCTTTTTGACGTCCCAGGTGCGCCACTCCGCCTGTTGGGCATTCGCGCCATCGTCGCTCTTGCTGCCTTTGTATTTCTCGGCCAGATCCAGCAGGCGCTCGGTGCTGTCGTCGCGGCGGTTAAGGATCACATCCTCGACCGCGTCGCGCAGCTCGGCGGGCAGATCGTCATAGATGGCCAGCTGCCCAGCGTTGACGATCCCCATATCCATGCCGTTGCGGATGGCGTAGTAGAGAAAGACGGCGTGGATCGCCTCACGAACCGGGTCGTTGCCACGGAACGAGAACGAGACGTTGGAGACGCCGCCGGAGATCAGGGCGTGCGGCAGCTCGCGTTTGATATCTTCACACGCGCCGATAAAGTCCTGGGCGTAGTTGTTGTGCTCCTCAATACCCGTTGCCACGGCAAAGATGTTGGGGTCGAAGATGATATCTTCCGGTGGGAAACCGACATCGTTGGTGAGGATGTTGTAGGCCCGGCGGCAGATCTCAATTTTCCGCTCCCGCGTGTCGGCCTGGCCCACCTCATCAAATGCCATCACCACCATCGCGGCCCCGTAGCGACGTACCAGCTTCGCATGGTGGACAAAAGCCTCCACGCCCTCCTTCATCGAGATGGAGTTAACGATGCCTTTGCCCTGGATGCACTTCAGCCCCTTCTCGATGACCTCCCACTTAGAGGAGTCGATCATGATCGGCACGCGAGCGATGTCCGGCTCGCCGGCAATCAGGTTGAGGAACTTGACCATCGCCGCCTCGGCGTCGAGCATCCCCTCGTCCATGTTGATGTCGATGATCTGCGCGCCGTTCTCTACCTGCTGACGCGCCACGTCCAGCGCCTCGCTGTACTTCTCTTCTTTAATCAGACGCTTGAATTTTGCCGAGCCGGTGACGTTGGTACGCTCGCCGACGTTAACAAACAGGCTGTCGTCGCCGATGTTCAGCGGCTCCAGCCCCGCCAGACGGCAGGCTACCGGCAGGTCGGGAAGCTGACGCGGCGGCAGCCCTTCCACGGCGCGGCTCATGGCGGCGATATGCTCTGGGGTTGTGCCGCAGCAGCCGCCCACGATGTTCAGGAAGCCCGCTTCAGCCCACTCACGGATCTGCGCGGCCATCGGCCCGGCGTCGAGATCGTACTCACCAAAGGCGTTGGGCAGCCCGGCGTTCGGGTGTGAGGTGACGTAGCACTCGGCAATGCGCGACAGCTCCTGTACGTACTGGCGCAGCTCATCCGGCCCCAGGGCGCAGTTCAGCCCGAAGGTCAGCGCGTCGGCGTGGCGGAGTGAGTTATAGAATGCTTCGGTAGTCTGGCCGGAGAGCGTGCGTCCGGAGGCGTCGGTAATGGTGCCGGAGATCATGATCGGCAGCTCAACGCCCAACGCCTCGAACTCCTCTTTTACGGCAAAAATCGCCGCTTTGGCATTGAGCGTATCAAAGATGGTTTCGATCAGGATCAGGTCGCTGCCGCCCTCCACCAGCGCCCGGGTCGACTCCCGGTACGCCGCGACCAGTTGGTCAAAGGTGACGTTACGGTAGGCCGGATCGTTTACGTCTGGAGAGATCGAGGCGGTGCGGTTGGTTGGGCCAAGGACCCCGGCCACGTAGCGCGGCTTATCCGGCGTACGGGCGGTCCACTCGTCGGCGCAGGCGCGGGCCAGCTTCGCGGCGGCAAGGTTGATCTCTGCCGACAGGGACTCCATCTGGTAGTCCGCCATCGCTATGGTCGTCGAGTTAAAGGTGTTGGTCTCAACGATATCCGCTCCCGCCGCAAAATAGGCGTCGTGGATCGCGGAGATCACCTCCGGCTTGCTGAGCACCAGCAGGTCGTTGTTTCCTTTGAGATCGCAGGGCCAGTCGGCGAAGCGCTCGCCGCGAAAATCTTGCTCACTCAAACGATAGCCCTGGATCATGGTGCCCATGCCCCCATCCAGAACCAAAATACGCTCTTTTAACTGCTGATGCAGTTGATCAACTTTGCTGCTCACACGTGCTCCCGACAACGCTCAACCAGGCCAGAAAGGCCAGCAGGACATACTGGCATAAAGCCAGCAGGTGGAAAAGAGAGCAGCATGAAACATGAGAGATGTTCACCTGAACTCATCCGATCAGTCTGGTCACAGGTTGCATTATAATCAAATAAAACGAAAATGATTTCCACGATACAGAAAAGGAGTTGATTATGGTGGCTTCCGTACCCGCGAAACGCGGTAAAAAACCTCGCGCCGCTACCGCCGCAGCCACCCCGCCTGCGACCGGCCAGGTGCAATCTCTGACGCGCGGCCTGAAGCTGCTGGAGTGGATCGCTGAATCTCAGGGTAGCGTGGCGCTGACCGAACTGGCCCAGCAGGCTGGCCTGCCCAACTCTACCACCCATCGCCTGCTGACGACCATGCAGCAGCTGGGCTTTGTCCGCCAGGTCGGTGAGCTGGGCCACTGGGCGATAGGTGCGCATGCGTTTGTCATTGGTGCCAGCTTCTTACAGAGTCGCAACCTGCTGGCCATTGTGCACCCCATCCTGCGCAAGCTGATGGAGGACTCCGGCGAGACGGTGAACCTGGCGGTGCTCGACCAGAACGATCATCAGGCCATCATTATTGACCAGGTGCAGTGTACCCAGCTAATGCGCATGTCTGCCCCTATCGGCGGCAAGCTGCCGATGCACGCCTCCGGGGCGGGAAAAGCCTTCCTGGCACAGCTGGAGGAGGATCAGGTTACCGGCCTGCTGCATCGCCAGGGCCTACACACCTACACCCACGCGACGCTGGTGTCGCCTCTGCACCTGAAAGAGGATCTGGCCCTGACCCGCAAGCGCGGCTACTCCTTTGACGATGAAGAGCACGCCCTGGGCCTGCGCTGCGTGGCGGCCTGTATCTACGACGAGCATCGCCAGCCTTTTGCGGCCATCTCTATCTCTGGGCCAATTTCACGTATTACTGACGATCGCGTCACCGAGCTGGGGGCGTTAGTGATCAGGGCAGCGAAAGAGGTGACGCTGGCCTATGGTGGAATGCGATAAGGTAAACGCCGGGGGGCGGCTATGCCTTACCCGGCCTACAAAGGCCCGGCAAGCACAGCGCCGCCGGGCGTTACGCCGTTAAACCGCACGCTGAAGCGTTGCCGCCTGCGGTAGGCGTAGACATCCTCCACGTGGCCCTCCTTGATGCGCGTTTGCAGCGCCCGCCAGTAGCTGGCGCGAAATAGATCGGCATGCATCTCCTCAAAGAGCGGCCCGACTCGGGGGTCGGCGCAGAGCCAGTGACGAAACTCCTCGGGAAAGACATCTCCCGGCGACACGCTGTACCACGGCTCGGCGCTCAGCTCATCCTCCGGGTAGCGCGGCGCGGGAACGTCGCGGAAGTTTACCTCGGTCATATAGCAGATCTCATCGTAGTCATAGAACACCACCCGCCCGTGACGCGTCACGCCAAAGTTTTTAAACAGCATATCGCCGGGAAAAATATTCGCGGCGGCCAGCTGGCGAATGGCGTTGCCGTACTCTTCGATAGCGTCCCGCAGCGGCTGGCCGTCGACCCGCTCCAGCCAGATATTGAGCGGCACCATGCGCCGTTCGATATAGAGATGGCTGATGGAGATGCTGTTACCCAGGTCAGTAATCTTTCCCGCCGCCTCCGTCATCAGGAGTGACATCAGCGCAGGCGCAATCTGCCGCTTCTCCAGCACGAAGTTTTCAAACTCCTGGGTATCAGCCATCCGCCCGACGCGATCGTGCTCTTTTACCAGCTGATAGCAGGCGCGCACGTGAGCGGCGGTCATCTCCTTCTGCGGGGCAAAGCGATCCTTGATCACCTTGAAGACGCGATCAAAGCTCGGCAGAGTAAAGACCAGCATCACCATGCCGCGAACGCCTGGCGCTTCAATAAACTGCTCGTCGCTGCTGGCGATGTAGTGCAGATACTCCCGGTAGCTCTCGGTTTTAGCATGCTTCTGGCAGCCAATCGCCATATAGAGCTCAGCCGTGGTTTTACCCGGCAGGATCTCCCGCAGCCACTCCACCATCGCAGCAGGCAGCGGGGCATAAACCATAAAGTAGGAGCGGGCGAAGCCGAAGACGATGCTGGCTTCGTCGTGGGTGGTCAGGCAGGCATCGACAAAAAGCTCGCCCTCCTCGCTACGGTGGATTGGCAATAAAAAGGGGACCGTACCGTCGGGCAGGATAAGCTTGCCCACCAGCCAGGCGGCTTTGTTGCGGTAGAAAAGTTCGTTTGCCACCTGTAAACGCGCCTGCGTCAGCGCCCCCTCGCCAACGCTCTCTGTCAGCTGTGTGAGGATATAGACCACGTCGCGAGCGCGATCCTGCCACGGCAGGCGCAGGGGGAGATCGGTGAGCAGTTTGTTCAGCAGCGCTCCCCAACCGCCGGTGGGATAAAAATCTTTTGCCAGCGGGCGAGGAATGGTGCGAAAGCGGCGCTCGGGCTGAGAGCTGAAAATAAATAGCCGCTCAGGCGTCAGGGCCCGGTGATCGAACAGCCGACAGTAGACCGAGTTGAAAAAGCTTTCGGCAATTTCGAAGCGCGGATAGTCCGGCAGCAGCTGGGTATAGTGCGCTTTTACCCGCAGCAAATAGTCCGCGTCGAGGCGTCGGCCCTCGGTGATACAGCGCAGCTGCTCGACCACCAGCCCAACGTGATGGTCGTAGAGGTGGATACGGCTCTTCATCGCCTGTTGAACGGCGTGCCAGTCCGCCTGCTCAAAGCGCTGCTGCGCGCCGGCGGTAATCTCCAGAAAGCGCCCGTACTGGGCATCAAAGCCCTGCAGGATAGTTTGGGCAATTAACAGCTCTCGGCCACGCGTCATAGGTTCCCCTCATCGGATCCGTGCGTAGGCCCGGTAGACGCAGCGCCACCGGGCGTTTCCGTTATCAGAACTGCTGCTCTTCCGTCGATCCGGTCAGCGCGGTAACCGATGATGTGCCGCCCTGAATAATCGTCGTTACCTTATCGAAATAGCCGGTTCCCACCTCCTGCTGATGGGAGACAAAGGTGTAGCCCTCCTTCGCCGCCGCAAACTCCGGCTGCTGAACCTTCTCGACGTAGTGTTTCATCCCCTCTCCCTGTGCATAGGCGCGGGCGAGATCGAACATGTTGAACCACATGCTGTGAATACCCGCCAGGGTGATGAACTGATACTTGTAACCCATCTCCGCGAGTTGCTGCTGGAAGCTAGCAATGGTGCTATCGTCCAGGTTCTTCTGCCAGTTGAACGACGGCGAACAGTTATAGGCCAGCAGCTTGCCGGGGAATTGGGCATGGATGGCCTCGGCAAAGCGCCGGGCCTGCTCCAGATCCGGCGTCGAGGTTTCACACCAGACCAGATCGGCATAGGGAGCGTAGGCCAGCCCGCGGCTGATAGCCTGCTCTATCCCGGCCCGGGTACGGTAGAACCCTTCGCTGGTGCGTTCGCCGGTAATAAATTCGCGGTCATACTCATCGCAGTCGGAGGTGATCAGATCCGCCGCGTCGGCATCGGTACGGGCGATCAGCAGCGTCGGCACACCCATCACGTCTGCCGCCAGCCTGGCCGCGACCAGCTTCTGAATAGCTTCCTGCGTAGGCACCAGCACCTTGCCGCCCATATGGCCGCACTTTTTCACCGAGGCCAGCTGATCCTCGAAGTGTACCGCCGCCGCTCCCGCCTCGATCATCGACTTCATCAGCTCAAAGGCATTCAGCACGCCGCCAAAGCCCGCTTCGGCATCGGCCACGATCGGCAGAAAGTAGTCCACGTAGCGCGGATCGTGTGGATCGATCCCCGCCGACCACTGGATCTGATCCGCCCGGCGGAAGGTGTTGTTGATCCGATCCACCACTGCCGGAACGGAGTTAGCCGGATAGAGGGATTGATCCGGATACATGCTGGAGGCCAGGTTGGCATCCGCCGCCACCTGCCAGCCAGAGAGATAAATGGTCTCAATCCCGGCCTTCGCCTGCTGCAGCGCCTGCCCGCCGGTCAGCGCACCGAGGCTGTTGATGTAGCCTTTTTTCGACTCGCCATGCAGCAGGCGCCACATTTTCGCCGCGCCAAGCTGCGCCAGCGTGCACTCTGGATTCACCGAGCCGCGCAGTTTTACCACCTCTTCCGCGCTGTACGGGCGGGTAATGCCCTCCCAGCGTGCGGTTTGCCACTCTTGCTGTAACGCTTCTGTTTGTTGGGTACGGGTTTTCATGGCTGTGCTCCACTGTTTTTATTAGGCTAAGAGGCGGTAACCCGGCAGGGTCAGGAAGTCGATCAGCTCGTCAGAGGTGGTGATCTGCTCCATCAGACGAGCGGCGTCGGCAAAGCGACCGTGGCTGAAGCGATGCTCGCCCAGCTCCTGCTGGATCACCTGCATCTCTTCGCCGAGCATCTGGCGAAATAGCGCTTTGGTCACTGGCGTACCGTTGCTGAGTGTCTTTTGATGGTGGATCCACTGCCAGATAGAGGTGCGGGAGATCTCCGCCGTTGCGGCATCCTCCATCAGGCCATAAATTGGCACGCAGCCGTTGCCGGAGATCCACGCTTCGATGTACTGCACCGCAACGCGGATGTTAGCCCGCATCCCCTCTTCCGTGCGTTCGCCGTCGCAGGGCGCAAGCAGCTCTTCGGCAGTAATGGGCGCGTCCTCATCTCGGGTAACGGAGAGCTGATTTTTATTGTCGCCAAGAGCGTTATCGAAAATTGCCATCACCGTATCGCCCAGACCGGGATGGGCAATCCACGTACCGTCGTGGCCGTTTTTCGCCTCCAGCTCTTTGTCCGCCCGTACCTTATTCAGCACCCAACTATTGCGCTCGCTCTCTTTGCTGGGGATAAACGCCGCCATGCCGCCCATCGCAAACGCACCGCGCCGGTGACAGGTCTTAATCAGCAGACGGGAGTAGGCGTTGAGAAAAGGCTTGTCCATCGTTACCGCCTGCCGGTCAGGCAGCACGCGATCGGGATAATTTTTCAACGTTTTGATATAGCTAAAGATGTAGTCCCAGCGGCCGCAGTTGAGGCCCACGATGTGATCCTTCAGCGCATAGAGGATCTCATCCATCTGGAAGACCGCCGGCAGCGTTTCAATCAGCAGAGTCGCCTTAATGGTGCCGCGCGGCAGGTTGAAGCGATCCTCTGTGTAGCTAAAGACCTCGCTCCACCAGGCTGCCTCCTGCCAGGCCTGGGTTTTCGGCAGGTAGAAGTAGGGGCCGCTGCCCTTGGCCAGCAGGGTTTTATAGTTGTGGAAGAAGTAGAGAGCAAAATCGAACAGGCTGCCGGGAATGGGCTCCTCACGCCAGGTGACATGCTTTTCCGGCAGGTGCAGACCGCGAACCCGACAGACCAGCACCGCGGGATTGGGCTTGAGCTGATAGATCTTCCCGGCTTCGTTGGTATAGCTGATGGTGCCGTTAACCGCATCGCGCAGATTGATCTGCCCGTCGATCACTTTCTGCCAGTTGGGGGCCAGTGAGTCTTCAAAATCCGCCATAAAGACTTTGACGTTGGCATTCAGGGCATTGATTACCATCTTACGCTCGACCGGACCGGTGATCTCCACTCGACGATCCTGCAGGTCAGCCGGAATACCGCGGATCCTCCAGTCACCTTCACGTATGGAAGCTGTTTCCGAAATAAACCCGGGCAACGTGCCGCTGTCGATCGTCTGCTGCTGCTGGATGCGCGCAGCAAGCAGCTTATTGCGCGCCGGGGTAAAGCGTGTCACCAAATCGGTAAGAAAGGCGGTGGCCTCTGGCGTCAGAATATGTTGCTCCTGCTCACCATATGGCTGGGTAAAGGTCAGTTCATCGGTAGTCGTTGCCTGTTGCGCCATAAGCGGGCTCCTCGTCATTGATCCGAATAGATTTCCACCCTGAACAAAAGATCGTGTTCAGTTTTCGTTCAGCTCCGTTAAGCCTACTCAATTAAAAAACAAAATCAAAAACAATTTCCATTTTCAATTTAAAAAATCTGCAATCATTTGATAACACTGAAATTAAAGTTATATGCAGCTGTGAAGTGATTTTCAGAAATAAAAAAAGCACCCGAAGGTGCTTTTTAGCTGGCTGAAACGCTTAATCCAACGTGGGGTTCATATGACGTAGATCGAACGGTGTGATCTGGTAGACATAATAGTTAAGCCAGTTAGTAAACAGCAGGTTACCGTGACTACGCCAGGTGGCACGCGGCGTGTTCTGCGGATCGTCCTTCGGGAAGTAGTTATACGGCACAACCGGATCGAGACCGGCTTCAAGATCGCGGAAATACTCCCCTGCCAGGGTACCAGCATCATATTCAGGATGACCGGTAACAAAGGCGATACGTTTATCTTTACTGGCGAATAGGTAAGCATCACCCTCACTCGATTCAGCAAGAATGTCCAAATCGGTATAGTCGCGGATCAGCGCCGCCGGGAAGTCGGCATAACGCGAGTGCGGGGCAAGGAACGAGTCGTCAAAACCCCGAGTTAGCAGCGCATGCTGCTGAGTGATGTAGTGTTCATATACGCCGGAGAGCTTGTCTTTGCGGGTCTGCTTGGGAATACCGTAGAGGATATTAAGCGCAGCCTGTACCGCCCAACAGACAAACAGGGTAGAGGTGACATGATCTTTGGCCCACTCAAGCACCTGCTTGATCTGCGGCCAGTAGGCGACATCGTTGAACTCAACCAGCCCCAGCGGGGCTCCGGTAACGATCAGGCCATCAAAGTTCTCTTCGCTGATCTCATCGAAGTTACAGTAGAAGTTATTCAGATGCTCAGCAGGCGTATTGCGTGATTCACGCGCGTCGATACGCAGCAGGCGAACGTCCACCTGCAGCGGGGAGTTAGAGAGCAATCGCAGGAACTGGTTTTCCGTTTCGATCTTCTTGGGCATCAGGTTGAGAATAAGCACCTTCAGAGGGCGTATCTCCTGACCTGTCGCACGTGATGTCGTCATAACAAAGACGTTTTCATCTCGCAAGAAATTGACGGCTGGCAGCTCGTCCTGCACCCGAATCGGCATAACCTTATTACCTCACAGCATACGTTTAAACGTTTAGACATCCAGATAGCTGACAATAACCAGGAATGAGCAAAATGTCGAGCCTGCATGTGCCAGGTGAGAAAGTTTCAAGTGGAATGGAGAAAATACCAAAGCAAAAAACCCCGCACCTTACGGTACGGGGTTCTTTTTAATTAATGCCTGGCAGCTACGGCGGGCGTCCTGCCCGCCGCCCTCCGGGCCGTTGCTGCG
>NZ_DAMBWA010000011.1:0-163305 GCF_032052675.1 Pseudescherichia sp. | reverse complement strand
GTAGAGCATCTCCTTTACACGGAGGGGGTCGGCGGTTCGAGCCCGTCATCACCCATCATCATTAAGATGATGACCGCAGTGTAGATAAGCAGTGAGATTGGGCGATTAGCTCAGTTGGTAGAGCATCTCCTTTACACGGAGGGGGTCGGCGGTTCGAGCCCGTCATCACCCACCACTCGGGTCGTTAGCTCAGTTGGTAGAGCAGTTGACTTTTAATCAATTGGTCGCAGGTTCGAATCCTGCACGACCCACCAATGTAAAAAAGCGCCCTAAAGGCGCTTTTTTGCTTTCTGCTGTCTGTGATTTCACGCCGGGCGGCACTGCGTTTGCCCGGCCTACGGTGAGCACGGTGCGGTTTGTAGGTCGGGTAAGCGCAGCGCCACCCGACATAACCATTTTGACATCTTCTCTCAAGCTCTCTAAAAAAATGCCGATATAACAGGTTTATGGCAAGAGAGGTTTTACAATGACAACTATTTCAACATCAACACCGTCAGTCCAGTCCAGCAGTTCCGGCAGCGCCTCCAGCAGCGCCAACAGCGATATCGCCTCCCAGATCCAAAGCCTGACCCAGCAGGTCACCAAGCTTACCAAGCAGCTGAAAGACGTTGCTAACGGCAGCGGCACCACGGAGGAGAAGCAGAAGCAGCAGGAACAGATCCAGAACCAGATCAAACTGCTGCAGGCGCAAATCGCTCAGCTCCAGCGCCGCCAGGCTGAAGAGGCACAGAAAAATCAGGAGCAGAAACAGACCAAAGCTGAAGGCGTTAACTCCCCTTCCGCCGAGCATAAGATTGATATCTACATTTGATGGCTCAGAGAGGCGTTATGCCTCTCTAATTTCTCAACAAACGCGATAAATCACTTTTCATTAACATCCAGAAAAACGCAAAATGGTGGCACTGTCTTTCAGGAGTCATTATGAAATTTCTACGCGTCCTCGATCCCTTTACGCTCACGCTCATTGCCGTTGTTTTGCTGGCCTCCTTTTTTCCGGCCCGCGGCGGCTTCGTCCCCTTCTTTGAAGGACTCACTACTGCCGCTATCGCCCTGCTCTTCTTTATGCATGGGGCCAAGCTCTCCCGTGAAGCCATTATTGCCGGCGGCAGCCACTGGCGGCTGCATCTGTGGGTGATGTGCAGCACCTTTATCCTCTTCCCGGTGCTGGGCGTGCTGTTTGCCTGGTGGGCGCCGGTTAACGTGAGTCCTGAGCTCTATACCGGTTTTCTCTACCTCTGTATCCTGCCTGCTACCGTACAGTCCGCGATTGCCTTTACCTCGCTGGCCGGGGGCAACGTGGCAGCCGCGGTCTGTTCTGCCTCCGCCTCCAGCCTGCTGGGTATCTTCCTCTCGCCGCTGCTGGTGGGTCTGGTGATGAATATGCATGGCGCACAGGGCAGCCTGGAGCAGGTCGGTAAGATCATGCTGCAGCTGCTGCTGCCATTTGTGCTGGGCCACCTCTCTCGTCCGTGGACCGCCGCGTTTGTTGCGCGTAATAAAAAGTGGATTGCTAAAACCGACCAGACGTCAATTCTGCTGGTTGTCTACTCTGCCTTTAGCGAGGCGGTGGTGAACGGCATCTGGCATAAGGTGGGAATGGGATCGCTGCTGTTTATCGTGATTGTCAGCCTGGTGCTGCTGGCGATTGTGATAGGCGTAAATATCTTTGTGGCGCGCAGCTGCGGCTTTAACAAAGCCGATGAGATTACTATCGTCTTCTGCGGATCGAAAAAGAGCCTGGCCAACGGTATTCCGATGGCCAATATTCTCTTTCCGACGTCAGTTATAGGGATGATGGTGCTGCCCCTGATGATCTTCCACCAGATCCAGCTGATGGTCTGCGCCGTACTGGCGCGCCGCTATAAGCGTCAGGCCGAGGCACAGCAGGCCCGCCAGGCCGCTGACAACAGCTAAGGACGCCGCAGGGGCTGTACCAGATGCGTCAGCCCCTCGGTTTTAATCAGCAACGTAAAGGCCATCAGCTGCCCGAGATGCCCGGGCGGAAACGTCTCCTTGCGGGCAAACCAGAGCAGGTACTCTTCCGGCAGATCGATCAGCCTGCGGCCCCTATATTTACCAAAGGGCATCTCGGTGTTAGCAATCTCTACCAGCTGAGCCTTATCCATCTCAGGCCCCCATCAGGCGCAGCATCTCGTCTTCGTCGATCACCGCAATTCCCAGCTCCTGCGCTTTGGCCAGCTTCGAGCCCGCCGCCTCGCCAGCAATCACCAGATCTGTCTTTTTCGAGACGCTGCCTGCCACTTTTGCCCCCAGCTCTACCAGCCGTGCCTTAGCGTCATCCCGTGACATCTGACTCAGGCTGCCGGTTAACACCACCGTTTTACCGGCAAACGGACTGTCGATTTCGTCGGCGTTAACCACCAGCGGCTTCGGCCAGTGAATACCCACCCCTTCAACCAGATCGCGGATCACTTCGCGGTTGCTCTCTTCCGCCATAAAGTTAAATACATGGGTAGCAACGACAATGCCGACGTCCGGCACCTTCTGCAGATCCTCAATCGATGCCGCCTCCAGCGCCTCCAGCGTACCAAAGTGCGCCGCAAGGCCTGCCGCCGTGGCTTCGCCTACCTCACGAATGCCCAGCGCGTAGAGGAAGCGCGCAAAGGTGGTCTCTTTCGCTTTTTCCAGCGCGTTGACCACATTCAGCGCCGACTTCGGTCCCATGCGATCCAGCCCGGTCAGTTTACCCGCCGTCAGGCGGAACAGGTCGGCTGGCGTGTGCACATACTCTTTTTCCACCAGCTGATCGATAATCTTATCGCCCATGCCGTCAACGTCCATCGCCCGGCGAGAGACAAAGTGCTTCAGCGACTCTTTACGCTGCGCCCCGCAGATCAGGCCCCCGGTGCAGCGGGCTACCGCCTCGCCTTCGACGCGCTCGACGTCGGAGCCGCAGACCGGACAGTGTGTCGGGAACGTCACGTCGCGGGCGTCCGCCGGACGCTCGGACTCAACCACGTTAACCACCTGTGGGATCACATCTCCCGCGCGGCGGATCACAACCCGATCGCCAATTTTTAGACCCAGTCGCGCGATCTCGTCCGCATTGTGCAGGGTGGCGTTGCTCACCAGAACGCCAGCCACCTGCACCGGCTCAAGACGCGCCACGGGCGTAATCGCCCCGGTGCGCCCTACCTGAAACTCGACGTCCCGCACAAAGGTCAACTGCTCCTGCGCGGGGAATTTAAACGCCACCGCCCAGCGCGGCGCGCGAGCGACAAACCCCAGCTGCTCCTGCAGATCGAGAGAATCGACCTTGATCACTACGCCGTCGATATCGAACCCGAGGGTTGGGCGATCCGCCTCTACCTGATGATAGAAATCCAGCACGGCTTCCGGCGTATCACAGATGCGAATACGATCGCTGACCGGCAGGCCCCAGGCCTTGAACTGCTGCAGGCGACCCAGATGGCTGCGAGGCAGATCGCCCCCCTGCAGGATACCTACGCCGTAGCAGAAAAAGGTCAGCGGCCGCTTGGCAGTGACGCGCGGATCGAGCTGACGCAGCGAGCCAGCCGCCGCGTTGCGCGGGTTAGCAAACACTTTGCCACCGGTGCGCCGGGCCTCGTCGTTGATCTTCTCAAAGCCTGCCTGGGGCAGAAAGACCTCGCCGCGCACCTCCAGCCGTGTCGGGATATTATCGCCGTGCAGCTTGAGCGGGATCGCCCGGATAGTACGTACGTTGGTGGTGATATCCTCACCGGTGGTGCCGTCTCCGCGCGTAGCGGCCTGAATCAGCACGCCGTTCTCATAGATGATACTCACCGCCAGCCCGTCAAGCTTTAGCTCACAGCAGTAGCTCAGTGCATCGGTGCTCTTCAGGCGATCCTGCACGCGCTTGTTGAATGCCAGAAAGCTCTCTTCGTCGAAAACGTTATCCAGCGAGAGCATCGGGACTTCATGGCGCACCTGGGTAAAGGCGGTGAGCGGCGCTGCCCCGACTCGCTGGGTGGGGGAGTCCGGCGTAATAAGATCGGGATGCTCGGCCTCCAGCGCGCGAAGCTCACGCAGCAGGCGGTCGTATTCGGCATCCGGGATTTCAGGCGCATCCATCACGTGATAGAGATATTCATGATGGCGAAGCGTGGTTCGCAGTTCAGTCAGCTGTTGTTCGATTGAGTCCATATCGCACCATCAATAGAAAAAACCCCCGACAGGCGGGGGCTTATAAGAGAGAGATAACACTACCGCAGGCGTTACGCGTTCGCCTCTTTCACTTCGCGAATGCGGTCCTGATACTCACGCAGTTTCTGCGGCGTCATCATCCGACGCTGATCGTCCAGCACCACGCCGCCAACTTCATCGGCAATGTACTGTGCAGACTGGAGCATCAGCTTGAAGTTCTGCATCTCATCGCCATAGGACGGCACCTGCATAAACATAGTGACGCCAGGAGTAGTAAAGTTACCGGTCATCTCCGGATCGAAGGTACCCGGATTAACCATGTTGGCCAGGCTGAAAAGGGCCGGGCCGCTGCCGTCTGGGCTAAGGTGACGATGGAAAATATTCATATCACCAAAGGCGAAACCGGCCTGTTGAATGCTGGCCAGCAGAACCTCACCGCTCAGTTCGCTGCCCGGGTGTGCGGCAACGTTCATAATAATAACGGTCTCTTTGCGCTGCGGCTTCTCTGCAGCTGCAGGCGCTTCCTGCGGCGCAGGTTCAGGTGCGGGCTGCTGCGGCTGCGGCTGCGCCACAGGCTGCTGAGCAGCAGGCTGTTGTACAGGCTGCTGGTGAACAGGTTGATGCTGTACCGGTTGCTGTTGAATCGGTTGCTGTTGCACAGGCTGGTGCTGAACCGGCTGCGTCGGCGCACTTCTCACCGGCTGCGGTTCAACGTGCGGTGCGGCAGGCTGCTGAACAGGCGGCGCCTGGCGCAACGGCTCATCCTGCTGCACGGGAGCATGCTGGCGAGGCTGAGCAGACGCATAGGGCGGCTGATACTGGTGCTGCGGCGTTTTCGGAGCCTCTTGCTCCTGACCCGCTCTCGGGGCGTGGCCCGTTTTATGAACACGCACTTCACCCACGCCTTCATCGACGTTATCTTCGGTGTCGTCATCATACGATTCGTCATCGTCACGACGCGACTTCATGCGTTTCATTGGGCGATCGCGGAACATCGTCGAACGCTCTTTCCGGCTGGTCCAAAAACCGTGAACCAGTAAAGCGATTATGGCGATCGCGCCAACAATGATTAATATCAGACGCAAATCCTGCATCATTATATTCTCTGTTGTTCTAACACCTTGCCACCACGGCAAACATTTACTCACTAAGAGTATTTGCCGTTCAGCGCAAGTGCAAGTGCACACGCAGCTTTCACCGCATAAAGATGTGTAAAATCGTACTTTTTGCTGTTTTTTCGAACATTTCCGAGCTGTGTACTCAGCGCGATACGGATAATATAGCCACGCACCCCATTCGGGGGTCATGAAAGGAGTATAGTCTGACTATGGTTTCAACATCAGTCACCCCGCCGCGCAGTGGCGTTTATTACTTTTCCCAGGGCTGGAAGCTCATCACCCTCCCCGGCATCCGGCGCTTTGTCATTATGCCGCTTCTGGTCAATATCATCTTGATTGGTTGTGCTTTCGTCTGGCTGTTTACTCAGCTGGATAGCTGGATCCCGGCGCTGATGAGCCATGTACCGGACTGGCTGCAGTGGCTGAGCTATCTGCTCTGGCCTATCGCCGTGCTCTCCGTAGTGCTGGTTTTTGGCTACTTTTTTTCAACCATCGCTAACTGGATTGCCGCCCCGTTTAACGGCCTGCTGGCCGAGCAGCTTGAAGCGCGCCTCACTGGAGCAACGCCGCCGGATACCGGCATCACTGGGATTGTTAAGGATCTGCCGCGGATCATGAAGCGTGAATGGCAAAAGCTAGCGTGGTACTTACCCCGAGCCGCCGTTCTGCTGCTGCTCTACTTTATTCCCGGCATTGGGCAGACTGTCGCCCCGGTACTCTGGTTCCTGTTTAGCGCGTGGATGCTGGCGATCCAGTACTGCGACTACCCGTTTGATAACCACAAGGTGCCTTTTAAAACCATGCGCGGCGCGCTGCGGGCGCGTAAAGTGACCAATATGCAGTTTGGTGCGCTTACCAGCCTGTTTACGCTTATTCCGCTACTCAACCTGGTGATCATGCCCGTTGCCGTCTGCGGCGCGACCGCTATGTGGGTAGAGTGCTATCGGTCAAACCATGCCCTCTGGAAATGAGGGCGATATTCCGCTCTTATTCCATAGTTGTTGCTATTATTTCTCATCAGCATATAGATATGCGAAATCCTTACTTCCGCATATTCCTTAACCGCGTATGCTGATGTCGTTCCCAAATTCATACAGTTAAGGACGGGCTATGAGTAAGATTTTTGAAGACAACTCGTTGACTATCGGCCACACGCCGCTGGTCCGACTGAACCGCATCGGTAATGGACGCATCCTCGCTAAGGTCGAGTCCCGTAACCCAAGCTTCAGCGTGAAATGCCGTATTGGTGCCAATATGATTTGGGATGCCGAAAAACGTGGCGTGCTGAAAGCAGGCGTTGAGCTGGTTGAACCAACCAGCGGCAACACCGGGATTGCGCTGGCCTATGTGGCGGCCGCACGTGGCTACAAGCTGACGCTGACCATGCCGGAAACCATGAGTATCGAACGCCGTAAGCTGCTGAAAGCGCTGGGCGCGAACCTTGTGCTGACCGAAGGCGCTAAAGGCATGAAGGGCGCCATCCAGAAAGCCGAAGAGATCGTTGCCAGCGATCCCGCTAAGTATCTGCTGCTGCAGCAGTTCAGCAACCCGGCTAACCCGGAAATTCACGAAAAAACCACCGGCCCGGAGATCTGGGAAGATACCGATGGTCAGGTAGATGTATTCATCTCTGGCGTGGGCACCGGCGGTACGCTGACCGGCGTGTCGCGCTACATTAAAAATACCAAGGGTAAAACTGAGCTGATCACCGTGGCGGTAGAGCCAACGGACTCTCCGGTTATTGCCCAGGCGCTGGCAGGCGAAGAGCTGAAGCCAGGCCCACATAAGATTCAGGGTATCGGGGCCGGCTTTATTCCTGGCAACCTCGATCTGAAGCTGATCGACAAGGTCGTCGCGATTACTAACGATGAGGCGATCAGCGTTGCCCGTCGCCTGATGGAAGAGGAAGGCATTCTGGCAGGCATCTCCTCCGGCGCTGCGGTTGCCGCTGCGCTGAAGCTGCAGGAAGATGAGGCCTTTACCAACAAGAACATTGTCGTTATTCTGCCCTCTTCAGGTGAGCGCTATTTGAGTACCGCCCTGTTTGCCGATCTCTTCACTGAAAAAGAGCTGCAGCAGTAAACGCGGACAGCGAGAATCGCATAAAAAAGCACCTTTCGGGGTGCTTTTTTGTGGCCCACGTCAAACTTTCAACTCACCTGGCATTGATTCGCCTTGTCGGGTCTGGTATTTAACCAGCACATTTATTTTGAAGCGCGAAATTAATCGAATTGTGACTTTAAACTTGCTGAATCGATTTTAGGATTTGGTTGAAGTCTCGCTTTCGCGGCATAATGTTATTGACGAGTACTTGCCACGGTCAGAAGTGCCAGCAGCGGATTGCGCAGGCGAACTTTTGTCCCGCGTCCCGTTATGCCGGCGCTAACAATACAGGCTAAAGTTATGCCGCCAGGCTAGACTTTAGATCCACAACACTAAACCTATAAGTTGGGGAAATATAATGTTCCAGCAAGAAGTTACCATTACCGCTCCGAACGGTCTGCATACCCGCCCTGCTGCTCAGTTTGTGAAAGAAGCGAAAGGCTTCACTTCAGAGATCACTGTGACCTCCAACGGCAAAAGCGCTAGCGCAAAAAGCCTGTTCAAACTCCAGACTCTGGGCCTGACCCAGGGTACCGTTGTAACGCTGTCCGCTGAAGGCGAAGACGAGCAGAAAGCCGTAGAGCATCTGGTAAAACTGATGGCTGAACTCGAGTAAGTTCCGGGTTCTTTTAAAAAATCAGTCACAAGTAAGGTAGGGTTATGATTTCAGGCATTTTAGCATCCCCGGGTATCGCTTTCGGCAAAGCACTGCTGCTGAAAGAAGACGAGATCGTCATCGACCGGAAAAAAATTTCTGCCGATAAGGTTGATCAGGAAGTTGAACGTTTTCTGAGCGGTCGTGCCAAGGCATCTTCGCAGCTCGAAGCGATCAAAACCAAAGCTGGTGAAACCTTCGGTGAAGAAAAAGAAGCCATCTTCGAAGGCCACATCATGTTGCTGGAAGATGAGGAGCTGGAGCAGGAAATCATAGCCCTGATTAAAGATAAGCACGTGACTGCCGATGCGGCAGCACACGAAGTTATCGAAGGTCAGGCAACTGCCCTGGAAGAGCTGGACGACGAGTATCTGAAAGAGCGTGCAGCTGACGTACGCGACATCGGTAAACGTCTGCTGCGCAACATCCTCGGCCTGGCGATCATCGATCTGAGCGCCATTAAAGACGAAGTGATTCTGGTTGCGGCGGATTTGACCCCGTCGGAAACCGCACAGCTGAACCTCAACAAGGTGCTGGGCTTTATCACCGATGCTGGCGGACGTACCTCCCATACCTCCATCATGGCGCGCTCCCTTGAGCTGCCTGCCATTGTAGGTACCGGCAGCGTCACCGCCCAGGTGAAGAACGACGACTATCTGATCCTCGATGCGGTGAATAACAAAGTTTACGTTAACCCGACCAACGAAGAGATCGAAACCCTGCGCAATGTGCAGGAGCAGGTTGCTTCCGAAAAAGCCGAGCTGGCGAAGCTGAAAGATCTGCCGGCGATCACCCTTGACGGCCATCAGGTCGAAGTGTGCGCCAACATCGGTACCGTACGTGACGTTGAGGGTGCCGAGCGCAACGGCGCAGAAGGCGTAGGCCTCTACCGTACAGAATTCCTGTTCATGGATCGTGACGCGCTGCCTACTGAAGACGAGCAGTTTGCTGCCTATAAAGCGGTGGCAGAAGCCTGCGGCTCTCAGGCCGTTATCGTCCGTACTATGGACATCGGCGGCGATAAAGAGCTGCCGTACATGAACTTCCCGAAAGAAGAGAACCCGTTCCTCGGCTGGCGCGCCGTGCGTATCGCAATGGATCGTAAAGAGATCCTGCGCGACCAGGTTCGCGCTATCCTGCGTGCCTCCGCGTTCGGCAAGCTGCGCATCATGTTCCCGATGATCATCTCTGTTGAAGAGGTGCGCGTGCTGAAGAAAGCGATCGAAACCTTCAAGCAGGAGCTGCGCGACGAAGGTAAAGCCTTTGATGAGAGCATTGAGGTGGGCGTGATGGTAGAGACACCTGCCGCTGCGACCATTGCCCGTCATCTGGCGAAAGAGGTAGATTTCTTCAGTATCGGCACCAACGACTTAACCCAGTACACCCTGGCAGTTGACCGCGGTAATGATATGATCTCCCATCTGTATCAGCCGATGTCGCCGTCTGTATTGACCTTAATTAAGCAAGTTATTGATGCTTCTCATGCTGAAGGTAAATGGACCGGCATGTGTGGAGAGCTTGCAGGCGACGAACGTGCTACACTTCTGTTGCTGGGGATGGGTCTGGATGAATTCAGTATGAGTGCCATTTCTATCCCGCGCATTAAGAAGATTATTCGTAACACGAACTTCGAAGATGCGAAGGTTTTAGCAGAGCAGGCTCTTGCTCAACCGACAACGGACGAGTTAATGACGCTGGTTAACAAGTTCATTGAAGAAAAAACAATCTGCTAATCCACGAGATGCGGCCCAAATTACTGCTTAGGAGAAGATCATGGGTTTGTTCGATAAACTGAAATCTCTGGTTTCTGACGATAAGAAAGATACCGGAACCATTGAGATTATTGCTCCGCTGTCTGGCGAAATCGTCAACATCGAAGATGTGCCGGATGTGGTATTTGCTGAAAAAATCGTTGGTGATGGCATTGCTATCAAACCAACCGGCAACAAAATGGTCGCGCCTGTTGATGGCACCATTGGCAAGATTTTTGAAACCAACCATGCCTTCTCTATCGAATCCGATAGCGGCATTGAGCTGTTCGTTCACTTCGGTATCGACACCGTTGAACTGAAAGGCGAAGGTTTCAAACGCATCGCCGAAGAAGGCCAGCGTGTAAAAGTTGGCGATCCGGTGATTGAGTTCGATCTGCCGCTGCTGGAAGAGAAAGCCAAGTCTACCCTGACGCCGGTTGTTATCTCCAACATGGACGAAATCAAAGAGCTGAACAAGCTGTCCGGTAGCGTAACCGTGGGCGAAACCCCGGTCATCCGCATCAAGAAGTAATTTTTGCCGGAATGCAAAATGGCACCCTCTCGGGTGCCATTTTTGTTTCTTAGCATGATTAAATCAGGCTGGGAGTATCAGTTCGTCGTAACCTGCCTGCTGGGTGTAGCTCATCACCTCAGTTACCCGGTCGCCTGCGCGGCCAATCGCCTCTGCCACGCTCGCACCTTGTACAATATGACTAACCAGCTCAGAACAGAAGAGATCGCCTGTGCCTTTCAGATCGGTAGTCACTCGCGGGTGCGCGCTGACCGTTACCGCATCTTCAGTCACCAGCACGACGTGGATCGCCTCCGGCTCGCCGGCCACAGGCGCGCTGGTTATGGCCACCCACTTCAACGTCTCCGACAGCAGCCCTTTCGCCGCCGCAATCGCGCTCTCAGGGTCGCGACACGACTGGCCGCTCAATATCTCAAGCTCATAGACGTTGGGCGTGATGCCCTGCGCCAGCGGCAGCAGATGCTGACGATAGGCCTCGGGTATATCGGGATGCACGTAGGTACCGCTGTCGATATCGCCGATCACCGGATCCACCAGAATCAGCAGTTCCGGATGCGTCTCTTTTACCGCACGGAGCCACTGCGCCAGCAGCGCAATCTGGCTGGCGCTGCCCATATAGCCAGTAGTCACCGCCTTAAGCTCGCGCAGGATGTCCCGTTCCTCCAGCGCCTTCAGATAGCCGCTGAACCACTCGTCGGGAATAACACCGCCGTAGAAGGTATCGTAGTGCGGCGTATTGCTGAACAGCACCGTAGGGACCGCCGTCACGGTCAGCTGATGCTGACGGATATTGGGCACGGCAATGCTGTTGCCAACGCTGCCGTACACTACCTGAGACTGCACCGCCACGATATCCGTCTGCTGTGCTCGGGTTTTATCCCGAAATAAGATCATCTCCATAATGCTTAAATCCCCGCCCCCTGGGCGTAGCTCTCCTCACCAAACACGCCGGTCGAAAGGTAGCGATCGCCACGGTCGCAGATAATCGCCACCACGATCGCCCCCGGATTCTCATTGGCAACGCGGATTGCGCCAGCAACCGCGCCGCCGGAGCTGACGCCGCAGAAGATACCTTCCCGCACCGCCAGCGCTCGCATGGTGTTTTCGGCTTCGCGCTGGTGGATATCCACAACCTGATCCACCAGCGAGGCGTTGAAGATGCCGGGCATATACTCGGCTGGCCAGCGGCGGATGCCGGGAATGCTGCTCCCCTCCTCCGGCTGCAGGCCAACAATGGTAATCGGCTTCTCCTGCTCGCGTAGAAAGCGCGATACCCCGGTAATGGTGCCGGTAGTACCCATGCTGGAGACAAAGTGGCTGATGCGGCCGCCGGTCTGCTGCCAGATCTCTGGCCCGGTGGTGGTGTAGTGGGCGTAAGGGTTGTCAGGATTATTGAACTGGTCGAGAAGCTTCCCCTCCCCGCGCCGGGCCATTTCCGCAGCCAGATCCCGCGCACCCTCCATACCCTGCTCGCGGCTCACCAGAATCAGCTCCGCGCCGTAGGCGTACATCGCTGCCCGTCGCTCCTGACTCATATTGTCCGGCATCAGCAGCTTCATGCGGTAGCCTTTGAGTGCGGCGATCATCGCCAGCGCGATGCCGGTGTTGCCGCTGGTGGCCTCAATCAGCACGTCGCCGGGCTTTATCTCGCCCCGCTTCTCCGCCTGCACGATCATTGAGAGCGCGGCCCGGTCCTTTACCGAACCGGCAGGATTATTGCCCTCCAGCTTGACCCAGATTTCACTGCCGTTGTCGGGAGCCATGCGCTGAAGTTTTACCAGGGGGGTATTGCCGATGGTGTGTTCGAGTGTGTTCACGATCGCTATCCAATAAAAAGCCCGGTGGCGCTAGCGCTTACCGGGCCTACGGAGATCGCCTTGTAGGCCGGGTAAGCGCAGCGCCACCCGGCAAAAACCACGTAACGTTAAACTATCAGGCAGAGTGCGCCAGAGCAAGATCCCCGCGCTCGGCAAGACGCTCCGTGCCGTGGTAGAGACGCGCATTCTGCAGGCCGATAAACAGGCGCTCACCGCGCTGCGGCGCATCCTCTCCGCGCAGCACGACGGAGAGCGGTTCGTCATACCAGCCCTGAGGCTGCACTACCAGCTGGGTGTAGTGCCCTTTCGGGCTGGCCTCAACGACCACGACCGGCAGCGGCGCGTCCAGGCTGGTACGGCGGCTGATATCCACTTCCCACGGACGCAGGAAGAGATCGACTTCGCCCTGGTGTGCCGGGGTGTAACCCAGCGGCCAGCGGTGCGCGCCGACGTGGAACTGGCTGCCGCGCACTACGCCGTGCAGGCGGTTAACCTCGCCCATAAACTCCAGCACGAAGCGCGTGGCTGGCTCACGCCAGACCTGCTCGGGAACGTCGACCTGCTCGATATTCCCCTGGCTCATGACCACTACGCGGTCGGCCACTTCCATCGCCTCTTCCTGATCGTGGGTGACGAAGACGCTGGTGAACTTCAGCTCTTCGTGCAGCTCACGCAGCCAGCGGCGAAGCTCTTTACGTACCTGAGCATCCAGCGCGCCGAAAGGCTCATCCAGCAGCAGGATCTGCGGATCCGGGGCCAGGGCACGTGCCAGGGCAACGCGCTGCTTCTGCCCGCCGGAGAGCTGAGCCGGATAGCGATCGGCCAGATGCGCCAGCTGCACCATCTCCAGCAGCCGGGTCACCTTAGCCTTGATCGCCGCCGCGTTCGGCCGCTCGCGCCGCGGTAGCACTGTCAAACCAAAGGCAATGTTGTCGAACACCGTCATGTGGCGGAACAGCGCATAGTGCTGGAACACAAAGCCGACCTTACGGTCACGGGCATGCAGACGGCCCACGTCGGTGCCGTGAAAACGAATATGCCCGCTGGTCTGGTGCTCAAGCCCGGCAATAATACGCAGCAGCGTGGTTTTGCCCGAGCCGGATGGCCCCAGCAGCGCAACCATCTGTCCGGAAGGGATATCCAGCGAGATATCATTCAGCACCTGGGTGCGACCAAAAGATTTCTTAATATTGGCAATCTCAATGCTCATGATTTCCCTCCTGTTGCGCGCGTTTCTCTTGGTTATGTAAACGCCACTGCAACCCACTCTTTAAAAACAGGGTCAAAATAGCCATTAACGTCAGCAGGGCGGCGGCGGTAAAGGATCCCACCGCGTTGTAGTCCTGCTCAAGTAACTCAATCTGTAGCGGCAGCGACAGGGTCTCGCCGCGAATTGAACCGGAGACCACTGATACCGCACCAAACTCGCCGATGGCGCGGGCGTTGGTCAGCACCACGCCGTAGAGCAGCGCCCAGCGGATATTTGGCAGGGTGACGCGACGGAACATCTGCCAGCCGGATGCGCCCAGCAGGATCGCCGCCTCGTCCTCGTGGCTGCCCTGGCTAAGCATCACCGGCACCAGCTCGCGCACCACAAACGGGCAGGTAACGAAAATGGACACCAGCGCCATGCCGGGCCAGGCAAACATAATCTGTAAATTGTGCTCGTCGAGCCAGCCGCCAAGCGGGCCGTTGGATCCGTAAAACAGCAGGTAGATAAGGCCCGCGACAACCGGCGATACCGCAAACGGAATATCGAGCAGGGTCAGCAGCAGCTGACGGCCCGGGAAGTTAAAGCGGGTCACCAGCCAGGCGAGCAGCGTCCCGAACACCAGGTTAACCGGGACGGTGATCAGCGCAATCAGCACCGTCAGCCAGATAGCGTGCAGCATGTCTGGATCGGCCAGGTTCTCCAGCACCGGCATCAGCCCTTTACTGAAGGCTTGCACGAAGATGTAGACCATCGGCACCACGAGGATAAACGCCGAAACGAGCATCCCGGTGCCGATCAGGAACCATTTCCCCCAGTTAACCGGAGAGCGATCGTGTTTCAGTTGGGAGATTTCCGCCATTAGTGACCTACCACCCGTCGACCAAAGCGACTTTGCAGAGTATTAATTGAGAACAGCAGCAGCAGAGAGGCCGCGAGGATCACCGAGGCGATGGCGCTCGCCGCCGGATAGTCAAACTCCTGCAGGCGCACAAAGATCATCAGCGAGGTCACCTCGGTTTTCCACGCGATGTTGCCGGCGATAAAGATCACCGCGCCAAATTCGCCGAGGCTGCGGGTAAATGACAGCGCCACGCCCGCCAGCAGCGCCGGAGAGAGTTCAGGCATCACTACCTTGCGGAAGCTCTGCAGGCGCGTTGCGCCCAGCGTTTGGGCCGCCTCTTCATACTCCGGCCCCAGCTCCTCCAGCACCGGCTGCACCGTACGCACCACAAAGGGGATGCTGGTAAAGGCCATCGCCACGGCGATGCCGAGCCAGGTGTAGGTCACCTTGATATCAAACTGCGCCAGCCACTGACCGTAGAAGCCGTTGACGGAAAAGAGCGAGGCCAGGGTCAGGCCCGCCACCGCCGTCGGCAGGGCGAACGGCAGGTCCATCAGCGCATCCAGCAGGGTGCGCCCCGGAAAACGGTAGCGCGTCAGGATCCACGCCATCAGCAGGCCAAAGACGCCGTTGAAAATCGAGGCGACGAAGGCCGACAGCAGCGTGACCTTGTAGGCGGCGACAACCTGCGGGTTAGTCACCACTTCCCAGTACTGCTCCCAGCTCATCTCTGAGAGCTGCATAACCAGCGCGCTGAGAGGCAGGAGCAAAATCAGACAGACGAACAGCAGGCTGGTCCCGAGGCTTAGGGTAAAGCCGGGCAGCACGCGTTTTGAAGCTACTGCAAACATTAGCTACGCCCCGCCGCCAGCAGCTTGTCCAGCTCGCCGCCGCTTGTAAAGTGGGTTTTCATCACTTCCGGCCAGGAGCCAAAGCGATCTTCAACCTTAAACAGCTCTGTCTGCGGGAATTTATCCTTCAGCCTGACCATGACGTCAGGGTTATTCACCCGGTAGTAGTAGTCAGTAATGATGGTCTGCGCCTGCGGGCTATAGAGGTAGTTCAGGTAGGCTTTTGCCGCCTTCTCTGTGCCGTTGGCCTGCACGTTCTTATCGACCCATGCCACCGGGAACTCCGCCAGGATGTTGACTTTCGGTACCACGACTTCAAACCCCTGGGCCTCATACTGCTTACGAATGGTGTTTACTTCGGATTCAAAGGTGATCAGCACGTCACCGAGGCCACGCTCAACGAAGGTGGTGGTGGCCCCACGGCCGCCGGTATCAAACACCTCAACGTTTTTCAGGAACTGCGTCATAAACTGTTCGGTTTTTGCCTTATCGCCGCCGTCAGCTTTATCTGCCGCGCCCCATGCTGCCAGATAGGTATAACGGGCATTACCGGATGTTTTCGGATTCGGGAAGATCAGCTTCACGTCAGAGCGCACCAGATCGCTCCAGTCGTGGATATTTTTCGGGTTGCCCTTGCGCACCAGGAACGCCATTGTGGAGTAGAACGGCGAGCTGTTGTTCGGCAGACGGCTCTGCCAGTCCGCGGGGATCAGCTTGCCTTTGTCATGCAGGATCTGCACGTCGGTAATCTGGTTATAGGTCACCACGTCTGCTTTGAGCCCCTGCAAAATGGCCAAAGCCTGCTTGGAGGAGCCCGCATGGGACTGCTTGATCGTCAGCGTGTCGCCGCCGTTCTCTTTCGCCCACTGCTGCTCGAACGGCGGATTAAGGGCGGCAAACAGCTCGCGAGAGACGTCATAGGAGCTATTGAGCAGCTCCGTTGCCTGCGCCTGCGCTACCAGCAACACTGAAGCGGCAAGCGTCAGATATCCTTTTTTCAGTAAGTTAACGGCCATTGCGCACCCTTATATCTGTGATGACTATCAAAAACACAGTTTATTTATAAGCAGTACGAAAGGAGTAACGGTTTTATATACCGTTTGGTGATTTGCAAGCAGAAAAGAGCATAAGCGGTGTCCGGGCTGCTTCTACCGACAGCCGAACACCGCTTACAGGAGGGTATCATCTGGCGCGGTAGAGGTAGCGGTTACTGACGCCGCTCTTTTTAATCTGCCGGTAGATCATTCTTAGCCTGACTAGAATAGTTAAAATAAAACCAGCCTGCTTTCTGTTTAGATCGAGAAACTCGCAAACGTCATTAACTGAAAAGAGGATCTGCGGGTTCTCATAAAAAAGAAAATAGACTTTTTTAATCAGGTCCAGATGTACTGTTTTTGCAAAATAGCTTTTGATATCCATAAGCAATTCATTGAGCGTGAATAAAGTGATTAATATTAATTATATTTATAATTTAAAACGATAAGTCGTGGTCATTTCACCGGAGAGCGAATTAGCGCGTTGCGAATGGCCGTTATAAAGCTTCGGAGTGGTGTAGTCCGACTCCTGTTCATGGTGCCAGCCATAGCCACCGCTTAAATAAACAGACCAGTTTTTTGCCGGGTTCCAGTTGCTGTATAATCCCAATTGCCCCTGGCGTAATCTCTCTCCTTCATAGCTAAACTCACTGTAGTTTGTCCGCACGCCAACGGAGAGATCGGGGGTAAACTTATATTCCGTCGCTAACGCCAGCATGGTTTCACCGTCGCGCACATAGTCGATATCCGCATAGGCCGGGGAATTAAAACGACCGCGGGCATTACCGATAACGTTACGGGTAAATTGGCCCACGCCATTGGTTTTTTTGGCCTCGCTATAGGTTAAGCCGCCCAGGACTTTCCACGGGGTTTGCGGAATACGCCACTCAATCGTTGTAGAGTAGTGCCAGGCTCGCTTATCAAAATCCTGTTTCCCTCGGGCCGTGCTGGAGGTGGTCCTTTTTGCATCGCCACCATACTCCTGCTCGTAAATTTGCGTCCCCAGGGTGATATCCGCAAAAGCATCCCACCACCCCTCAAAGCCCTGCCTGATAAGCAGGTCATCCGCAACGCCATAGAAGTAGTAGGCTTTCAACGGTTTAGACTGGTAATTGATGCCGCCGGTGATCACATGATCGATCTCCCGGCTCACGCCGTTGCCATCGTAGATATACATTCTGTCGATGTTCGGGCTATCACGCCGCATCACCTTCCCGTCGAGAAACAGCGCATCAACGCTGACATTATCGATGGCCGTATTGGCAAACCAGCCGGAGTGGGTGTTGAGAGACATTCGCTGTGAGTTAGAGAAGATGCCGGTGTTCTTGATGGTGAACCAGCCACCTTTGACATTCACCTTCGCCCGCAGAACATCCATTTTCAGCTTGGCATAACGCTGACCAATTTTGGTATAGCCTTTCGCTTCCCCGTCATCGTTATAGAGAATGGCACGGGAGGCAAAGTTATCGCTGGCCCCTAATTTTGCGCCGCTGTAATAGGAGGCATCAAAACCAATCAAGTCAGCGAAATACCCAGAGGTATAGTCAACCGTCAGCCCCTGCCCCCAGGCCTGCTGAACCGAGGTGGCATAGCGATCCTGTTCATTATCATACCGGTTTTCCGTCTTTAAATATTTCCACATATTCCTCGCTGAAATATCAAAGCTGGAATCGGCAAAGAAAGGATCGTCGGCAAGGCTCTTTTCCCAGTCGCTCGCATTGACATCTGTGGCAAAAAAACAGCAAGGCGAGCACGCTATTAATAATAGCTTTTTCATTGTCATCATAAATCCTTTTAAACTTATAATTGTAATAAATGCTATTCCCAAAAATCATCAGGAAATAAACAGTAATAATGCGGGCAGGGAAAATAATATAATTTAGAAGTTTAAAAAGGGAGAAAAGTCACATTTGAATGGTCGGGTATGCGCCAGGCAGAGGATCATCCTCTGCCCTTCTGAAGGAGGCAGAGGATGAGGGTGCGTTACAGCGTCAACAGGCGATCTAACGACGGGGCAAAATAGTAGCCGCCGGTAACCGGACGAGTAAAGCGCAGCATGGCGTCGCGCTTGCCGTCGGTATCACCAAACATGCTCAGCAGCTGCTGTTCAATATTGTACAGACGGGCGCAGTAGGCACAAAAATAGAGGCCGTGCTTGCCGCTCGCCGTACCGTAAGGCAGGCTCTGACGCACGATTTTCAGCCCTTTGCCGTTCTCTTTCAGATCCACGCGGCTCAGGTGCGACGTAACAGGACGGGCATCGCCGTCTATCTCTTCATTCGCTTCTTTGGTGCGGCCAATCATCATCTCCTGATCCGGTACGCTCATTCGGTTGAGCTGTTTCAGGTTATGCTCCCAGCGCTGGACGAAGACATAGCTGCCGCCGGCGTCGATGCCTTCCTGAATCACGGCCACCTCGGTGCGTTTCTCGTTGCCCGCCGGGTTCTCCGTGCCGTCAACAAAGCCGCTTAGATCGCGATCCTCGACCCAGCGGAAGCCGTGGGTCTCCTCTTTAACCTCCAGCGCATCGCCAAAGGCCGTCAGCGCTGCCTGAGCAACGGAGAAGTTGACGTCATGACGCAGCGAGAGAATATGGATCATGACATCATACTGGGTGGCCGGGGCTAGCCCCTTGCCGTAGGGAACAAACGCTTTCAGCTCTTCGGCCCCTTCCCCACCGCTCAGCTCGGGCCAGACGCGGTGACCAAAGGCTACCACTGCGCCGAGATTCGCCTCGGCAAAGGCCAGCTGGAAGGTAGCCAGCTTATCGGCAAAAATTTTACTGCCTTCACGCAGGGCATTTACGTCACCCTTTACGTTTGCTTCGATCCAAATCGCCGCCCGACAGTGTTCTGGCAAAATGCCGCTTTGAACCTGAGACATCGCTACTCCTCTAAAAAATATGCCGCGCAGCCGCGGCATCAATGGCGCTATTGTACCCGTTTTTTCAGAGAACCAGGATTGTTCCGATCAATTAACGACGCCAAATAATCTTATTCAGCGTCCATTTTTTCAGCTCGTCGTCAGGCGGCATTAAGCCTTCCGGACCGTTCCAGCTGCCGGTGAAGACATAGCTGACGTGCTGGCTACCCTGGGCCTTACACTCCACGCCGCCGCTGTCGTCACCGGTAGCTTTAGTGCAGTTGCCGTAGGCTTTATCATAGAGTTCGCTAAAGGGCATGCCGACTTTCGCCCCGGTGTCGCTCTCTATGCTGTCATCAAGCACGTCGATGCGGCTGATTT
The DNA here is from genome assembly GCF_032052675.1 of Pseudescherichia sp. Taxonomy (NCBI): domain Bacteria; kingdom Pseudomonadati; phylum Pseudomonadota; class Gammaproteobacteria; order Enterobacterales; family Enterobacteriaceae; genus Pseudescherichia; species Pseudescherichia sp. The sequence continues at coordinate 144,001 of NZ_DAMBWA010000011.1, read as the reverse complement.
TGCCGTTTTCGCCGTTGACAATCAGCGCGACGTTATCGCCATCCAGCGCCTCATAGAAGCGGACCACGTTGCCGCCCTGCTCCGAGCGCATCCCGCTGCGCAGGCGGTAGTCGCCATCCAGCGCGTCGGCGATGGACTCTTCATCAAAGGTGGTATCCGCCGTCAGCGCCCCGACGCCCTCGTCGGTCACCTCTGATGAGGAGCCAAACCAGTTCCAGGGGTTGGCTGCCGACCAGTTCACCGACCCGAGGGTCGAACAACCGGTCAGGGCCAGCGGCAGGACGCAGAGAAGCATACGCAGCGATTTCATGGCTTAAATCCTTTCATCTTGGTTTACTAAAACTCAGTACTCTTCATCTTCAATGAGACGCTTGCCGAGGTTAATGACGTCGGCGTGCTCATAGCCGAGGCGCTCGTACATCCCCAGCACGAGATCGTTCTCTTCCCGCACCTGAATGTTGATCTTTGGACAGCCACGGGCGATCAGTTTCTTCTCCAGGCGGTTGAGCAGCGCGTTGGCAATCCCCCGGCCACGGTACTCGGGATGCACCCCGAGATAGTAGGCCGAGCCGCGATGGCCATCGTAGCCCCCCATCACCGTTCCGACCACTTCACCGCCGACCTCAGCCACCAGAAACAGGCTAACGTCATGATTCAGCTTGCGTTCGATATCCATCTCCGGATCGTTCCACGGGCGCAGCAGGTCGCAGCGCTCCCACAGGGTGATCACCTCTTCGAAGTCGGCCTGGCGAAAAACGCGTATCTCCATGCTATTTACCTGTCTTCAGGGTCAAAAGGTTGATTATGGCGTGAAGTCCCAGTGAATCCAATATGCGGCGAAATGATAACGAAAAAATGGCATAATAATGGACTGTCACGTATTGAAATGAAAAATAAAGCAATTCAAACCGTGACGTGTCGTAAGCTTGTAAGCGATACGCTACAACACCAGGGACGCAGGAATACATTTCGGGTCGTATGAGCACATTTAAACCATTAAAAGTACTTACATCGCGTCGTCAGGTTCTGAAAGCAGGTCTGGCGGCATTGACACTGACAGGCACGTCGCGGGCTATTGCCAAAGATGACGCATCGCTGAAAACCAGCAACGGCCATACCCAGCCAAAAGCCAAAAAGGCGGGAGCCAGACGCATGGTGATGCTCGACCCTGGCCACGGCGGCATTGATACCGGTGCGATCGGCCACAACGGCTCGAAAGAGAAGCACGTGGTGCTGGCGATCGCCAAGAACGTGCGGGCGATCCTGCGCAGCAAAGGCATCGACGCGCGGCTGACGCGAACCGGGGATACTTTTATCCCGCTCTACGATCGCGTGGAGATTGCCCATCAGCACGGGGCAGATCTCTTTATGTCGATCCATGCTGACGGCTTTACCAATCCGGATGCGGCGGGCGCGTCGGTGTTTGCCCTCTCCAATCGGGGAGCGAGTAGCGCTATGGCAAAATACCTCTCCGATCGTGAGAACGCCGCCGATGACCTGGCCGGTAAAAAAGCCCGCGATAAAGATCACTACCTGCAGCAGGTGCTGTTTGACCTGGTGCAGACCGACACCATTAAGAACAGCCTGACCCTTGGCTCACATATCCTTAAGCAGATTAAGCCGGTGCATCGCCTGCACAGCAAGCACACCGAGCAGGCGGCATTTGTGGTGCTGAAGTCCCCCTCTATTCCCTCGGTGCTGGTAGAGACCTCATTTATTACTAACCCTGCTGAGGAGCAGCTGCTGGGCACCAAGGCGTTTCGCCAGAAGATCGCCTCGGCAATCGCCTCCGGCGTGCTGAGCTACTTTAGCTGGTTCGATAATCACAAAGCGCACTCGAAGAAACGTTGATGAGCAAACCTGACGCAAATACCGTTAAAGCCTTTTTCCTCCAGCTGCAGGACACGATCTGCCAGCAGCTCTCCGCTGTCGACGGCAGCGACTTCTTTGAAGATAACTGGCAGCGTGAGGCCGGCGGCGGCGGGCGCACCCGCGTTCTGCGCGATGGCGGCGTCTTCGAGCAGGCGGGAGTCAACTTTTCCCACGTGCATGGCGACGCCCTGCCCGCCTCGGCGACCGCACACCGTCCGGAACTTGTTGGACGCAGCTTTGAAGCGATGGGCGTTTCGCTGGTGGTGCATCCGCATAACCCATACGTACCGACCAGCCATGCCAATGTGCGCTTTTTCATTGCCGAGAAGCCGGGCGCGGATCCGGTCTGGTGGTTTGGCGGCGGCTTTGACCTGACGCCCTACTACGGCTTTAGCGAAGATGCTATCCACTGGCACCGCACCGCACACGATCTCTGCCAGCCGTTCGGCGAAGATCTCTATCCGCGCTATAAAAAGTGGTGCGACGACTACTTCTATCTGAAGCACCGTCAGGAACAGCGCGGCATTGGCGGCCTCTTCTTTGACGATCTCAACGCGCCGGACTTTGACCACTGCTTCGCCTTTACCCAGGCGGTGGGCGAAGGCTATACCCAGGCCTATCTGCCGATTGTCCAGCGCCGAAAAGCGATGGCGTACGGCGATCGCGAGCGCAACTTCCAGCTCTATCGCCGGGGCCGCTACGTTGAATTTAACCTGGTGTGGGACCGCGGCACGCTGTTTGGCTTACAGACCGGCGGGCGTACGGAGTCGATTCTGATGTCGATGCCGCCGAAGGTGGCATGGGAGTATAACTACCAGCCGCAGGAGGGCAGCCCGGAAGCCGCCCTCAGCGAGTTTATCAAGGCCAAAGAGTGGATTTAATGCCGCTATAGCGGCTGCGTCTGCGCCTCCACCACCGCCAGCGCCACCATGTTGACGATGCGGCGGACGGAGGCGATAGGCGTCAGCACGTGCACCGGTTTTGCCACGCCCATCAGCACCGGCCCGACGGTAACGCCCTCCGAGCTGGAGACGCGAAGTAAGTTGTAACTAATCCGGGCCGCCTCGACGTTAGGCATAATCAAAATATTGGCCGAGCCTTTGAGTGGACTGTCCGGCATGCGATCCTGCCGAATGCCCTCTACCAGCGCGGCATCGCCGTGCATCTCCCCATCAATCATCAGGTGCGGATCCCGCTCACGCACTTTTGCCAGCGTCTCGCGCATCTTGCACGCCGCCGGTGAGTTCGATGAGCCGAAATTCGAATGCGACAGCAGGGCCACCCGCGGCTCAATGCCGAACCGGCGCACGGTCTGGGCCGCCATCAGGGTAATGTCCGCCAGCTGCTCCGGGGTCGGATCGTCGTTGACGTAGGTGTCGGCAATAAAGGTGTTGCCGCTCGGCAGCAGCAGCGCATTCATCGCGCCCGCCGTCTGCACCCCATCGCGGTAGCCAAACAGCTGTTGGACCACGCTGAAGTGCTCATGATAGTCGCCGATGGTGCCGCAGATCATCGCATCCGCTTCGCCACGCTGCACCATGATCGCCCCAATCACCGTCGTATTGCTGATCACCGCCCGCTGGGCCTGCTCCTGGGTGATGCCGCTGCGCTTCATGATGTTGTAGTACTCGCTCCAGTACTCCTTAAAGCGCGGGTCGGATTCGTTATTGACGATCTCAAAGTCAACGCCAGGACGGATCTGCAGTCCCAGCTTCTGGATGCGCATCTCGATCACGCCAGGCCGGCCCACCAGGATCGGCTTCGCCAGTCCGAGAGTGACCAGCTCCTGGGTCGCGTGCAGTACCCGCGCCTCCTCCCCTTCCGCCAGCACTACCCGCTTCGGATCGTTGCGCGCCTGGGAGAAGACCGGCTTCATAAACAGGTTGGTTTTGTAGACGAACTCGGCGAGCTTATCGACATAGGCGCTAAAGTCGGCGATGGGCCGCGTCGCTACGCCGGAGTCCATTGCTGCTTTGGCGACCGCCGGGGCGATCTTAACGATCAGACGCGGATCGAAAGGTTTAGGGATCAGGTACTCGGGGCCAAAGCTCAGATCCTGATCGCCATAGGCCGAGGCTACCACCTCGCTCTGCTCGGCGTGGGCCAGCTCGGCAATGGCATGCACCGCCGCCAGCTTCATCTCTTCGTTAATCGCGGTCGCGCCCACGTCCAGCGCGCCACGGAAGATGAAGGGGAAGCAGAGCACGTTGTTGACCTGGTTAGGGTAGTCAGAGCGACCGGTGCAGATGATGACATCCGAACGCACCGCTTTCGCTACCGGGGGCAGGATCTCCGGCTCCGGGTTCGCCAGGGCAAGGATCAGCGGCTGGCGCGCCATCTGTTTTACCATCTCCTGGGTCAGGACGTTTGGCCCCGAGCAGCCGAGGAAGATGTCCGCGTCCTGCATCACCTCCGCCAGGGTGCGCTTGCCGTTATCCTCAATGGCGTAAGCGGCCTTGGTTTCAGCCATCGGCGTCTCGCGGCCCTGATAGATGACCCCCTTCGAGTCACACACCACGATGTTGTGCTTCTGCATCCCCAGCGCCACCAGCAGGTTCATACAGGCGATGGCCGCCGCCCCTGCGCCGGAGACCACCATCCGCACGTCGGAGAGGTTCTTCTCCACGACCCGCAGACCGTTAAGGATGGCGGCGGTGCTGATAATCGCCGTGCCGTGCTGATCGTCGTGGAACACCGGAATATTCATTCGCTCGCGCAGCTTCGCCTCAATGTAGAAGCACTCTGGCGCTTTGATATCCTCAAGGTTGATGCCGCCGAAGGTCGGCTCCAGCGCTGCCACCACGTCGATAAACTTATCCGGATCCAGCTCATCGACCTCAATGTCGAAGACATCGATGCCGGCAAATTTTTTAAACAGGACGCCCTTGCCCTCCATCACCGGTTTGCCCGCCAGCGCGCCGATATTGCCCAGCCCCAGCACCGCCGTGCCGTTAGAGACCACACCCACCAGATTGCCACGAGCGGTGTACTTAAAGGCTGCCAGCGGATCTTTTTCAATCTCCAGGCAGGGGGCGGCGACGCCCGGGGAGTAGGCCAGCGCCAGATCGCGTTGGGTGGCCAGCGGCTTCGTCGGGGAGACCTGAATTTTACCCGGGATGGGAAACTCATGAAAATCGAGCGCACTCTGTTTTAACTGGTCGTCCATTATGATGTTCCTTTCACGTATCGTTTGTAGGGTTGAAGCGTGATAGCGCTCCTGACGCGCCGCCTAGTATCGCCGCTGCGCGCGGCATAAACTTTGAACGCTGCCAAACTCTGACGACCCCGTCGCAAAATTTGTTATCAATTTATATGAACAGTGTTATGCGCTTACGCCAGCAAACCGGTGCCTGTCTGCTATGCTTTTTTGTTATGCATGTTTCATCTTTCACAAAAGTATGAATCAACACACTTACGTAAGCTTTTGCTTTTCAAGGAGTATCGCGTATGAACTACTTAGACGGCATCAAACAGTTCACCACCGTCGTGGCCGACAGCGGTGATATCGAATCCATTCGCCACTACCAACCGGAAGACGCCACTACCAACCCCTCTCTGCTGCTGAAGGCCGCAGCATTGGAGCACTTCTCTCACCTGGTCGACGATGCGCTGGAGTATGGTAAAGCGCGCGGCCAGACTCAGGAGCAGCAGGTTGCCGAAGCCAGCGACAAGCTGGCGGTAAATATCGGTGCGGAAATTCTGAAAAGCATTCCAGGCCGTGTCTCCACCGAAGTTGATGCCCGCCTCTCGTTTGATAAAGAGAAGAGCATCGCCAAGGCCCGCCGCCTGGTACAGCTCTATGAGGAGCTGGGCATCGATAAGTCGCGCATTCTGATCAAGCTGGCTTCTACCTGGGAGGGGATCCGCGCCGCAGAAGAGCTGGAGAGAGAGGGGATCAAGTGTAACCTGACCCTGCTCTTCTCCTTTGCCCAGGCACGGGCCTGCGCCGAAGCGGGCGTCTACCTCATCTCCCCGTTCGTGGGCCGTATTTATGACTGGTATCAGCAGCGTAAGCCGCAGGATCCCTACGTGGTGGAAGAGGATCCGGGTGTGAAATCGGTACGTAATATCTACGACTACTACAAGCGCAACCGCTATGAAACCATCGTGATGGGGGCAAGCTTCCGTCGTATCGAGCAGATTGTGGCCCTGGCCGGCTGCGACCGCCTGACCATCTCCCCGGCGCTGCTGCAGGAGCTGCAGGACAAAGAGGGCACCATTGAACGCAAGCTGGTGCCGACCTCACAGAGCTTCCCCCGTCAGGAGCCGCTGACCGAAGCTGAATTCCGCTGGGAGCATAACCAGGATCCGATGGCGGTAGAAAAACTCTCTGACGGTATCCGCCAGTTCGCCGTTGACCAGCGCAAACTTGAAGATCTGCTTGCCGCTAAACTTTAATTTTTGTCATGGAGTGAAATATGTCCCGTAAAGAGCTTGCCAACGCCATTCGCGCCCTGAGCATGGACGCGGTACAGAAAGCCAACTCTGGCCACCCAGGCGCACCGATGGGGATGGCCGATATCGCTGAAGTGCTGTGGAATGATTTCCTCAAGCACAACCCGACCGATCCGACCTGGTATGACCGTGACCGTTTTATTCTCTCTAACGGTCACGCTTCGATGCTGCTCTACAGCCTGCTGCATCTCTCCGGCTACGATCTGCCGATTGAGGAGCTGAAAAACTTCCGTCAGCTGCACTCAAAAACCCCAGGTCACCCGGAGATTGGCTATACGCCGGGCGTCGAGACCACCACCGGCCCACTCGGCCAGGGGCTGGCTAACGCGGTGGGACTGGCAATTGCCGAGCGCACGCTGGCGGCACAGTTCAACCAGCCGGGACATGAGATTGTCGATCACTATACCTATACCTTTATGGGCGACGGCTGCCTGATGGAGGGGATCTCCCACGAGGTCTGCTCTCTGGCGGGCACGCTGGGGCTGGGCAAACTCATTGGCTTCTATGACCACAACGGTATCTCCATTGACGGTGAAACCGAAGGCTGGTTTACCGATGATACCGCCAAACGTTTTGAAGCCTATCACTGGCACGTGGTGCATGAGATCGACGGTCACGATCCGGAGGCAATTAAAGCGGCCATTCTTGAAGCGCAAAGCGTGAAGGATAAGCCGTCGCTGATTATCTGCCGCACGGTGATTGGCTTTGGCTCGCCGAACAAAGCGGGTAAAGAGGAGTCCCACGGCGCGGCGCTCGGGGAAGAGGAAGTCGCCCTGACCCGCCAGAAGCTGGGCTGGAAGCATCCTGCTTTTGAGATCCCGAAAGAGATCTACCAGGCGTGGGATGGCCGCGAGCGCGGTGAGAAAGCCCAGCAGTCGTGGAATGAGAAGTTTGCCGCCTATCAGAAGGCACATCCCGAGCTGGCGGCTGAGTTCTCCCGCCGTATGGGCGGTGGCCTGCCGGAGAACTGGGAGCAGCTGACCCAGGAGTACATCACTAAGCTGCAGGCCGAGCCGGCGAAGATCGCCACCCGTAAGGCGTCACAAAACGCGCTTAACCAGTACGGTCCGGCGCTGCCGGAGCTGCTGGGCGGTTCAGCGGACCTTGCGCCAAGTAACCTGACCATCTGGTCCGGATCTACCTCGTTGAAAGAGGACCTGGCCGGGAACTACATTCACTACGGCGTGCGTGAGTTCGGCATGACCGCCATTGCCAACGGCATCGCCCACCACGGCGGCTTCGTCCCCTACACCGCCACCTTCCTGATGTTCGTTGAGTACGCGCGTAACGCCGCGCGCATGGCAGCGCTGATGAAGGCCCGCCAAATCATGGTCTACACCCATGACTCCATCGGCCTGGGGGAAGATGGCCCGACGCACCAGGCGGTTGAGCAGCTCGCCAGCCTGCGCCTGACGCCAAACTTCAGCACCTGGCGCCCCTGTGACCAGGTTGAAGCCGCCGTCGGCTGGAAGCTGGCGATTGAGCGCCACAACGGCCCGACCGCGCTGATCCTCTCCCGTCAGAACCTTACCCAGATGGAGCGTACCCCGGAGCAGGTGAAAGCCATCTCCCGCGGCGGCTATATTCTGAAGGAGAGCGACGGCCAGCCGGATCTGATCCTCATCGCTACCGGCTCTGAGGTGGAGATCACCGTGAAGGCAGCAGATCAGCTGAGTGCCGAAGGCCACAAGGTGCGGGTGGTCTCTCTGCCATCGACGGATATCTTTGATGCCCAGGATGATGCGTACCGCGAGTCGGTGCTGCCGTCAGACGTCAGCGCCCGCGTGGCCGTTGAGGCCGGGATTGCCGACTACTGGTACAAATACGTCGGCCTGAAGGGGGCGATTGTTGGGATGACCGGCTACGGCGAATCCGCGCCGGCCGATAAGCTGTTCCCGTTCTTTGGCTTTACCGTTGAAAACGTGGTCGCTAAAGCGAAAAAAGTGCTTAACGTGTGATCCATAGCGTGGGCCAGGCGTCTGGCCCATGCCAGTTATCACAGCTTGGCTCTTCTGCATAGCGCACCAGACGAAAACGCTGGCCATCAAAACGCCAGCGCGTCTGGATACCGCAATCCGCCAGCCCGCGACCTTTGGCAAGCGTTGTCAATTCGCGGGCTTTCTGATCGAATTCGGCGTTCATCAGCTCCATCTCATCGTTGCCGCTGCTCGGGGTAAAGGGCAGGCGCAGACGCACCGGTCTGGCCGCGTACGGTTTTTTGCGGGATACCAGCCAGGCGAGATCCACCGTGTTGTAAGCCCCCGCCTCACAGCTGACAATCAGCAGCGCTTTTTCATCGGTGAGAGCCGTCACGCGAACCTCACGGCGCATGGGATCCAGCGAGCACTGACTGTTGCTCATCCGCATGCTGCCGTAATCCAGCAGGGAGTCCATCTCTTCTCGGGTAAGCGGCGTCGGGGTCGGGTTAATAACCGCCACCCCCTTCAACGCCGGTGCCGGAGGGACGCTCAGGGAAGGATTACCGCCCTTTTTAATCCACGCGGTTTCGCTGCCGACGCGCTTCTGCTGAGCATCAATAAACAGCAGCGCCGCCTTAAGCCCCACCAGAGAGATGTTGCCCTGCCCGTCCTTCAAGGTGATCGCCTGCGCATTTTGAATGGTCTGCAAAAATACGCTGATGGTGGGGGCATGCTCGGTAATCAATCGCCACGGCGAAATAGACCAGTGCTGCGCCTCCAGCCGTAGCGGCATACCGTCAATCAGCAGGCGCGGCGCAACCGGCAGCTCTTTTGTCGACGGCGTCTGGCTGCCGCCAAGCTCAATACGCAACTGGGCATCGGTACGCGCCCCCGCGCTGCGCGTCAGGGTCATGACTAATCCATAGTGGTCACCGGTATTGCGTGCTACACAGAAATTTTGGTTATTACAGGTAACCTGCCAGTCGGAAAAATTCTGTTGGGCGGGTGCCGCCCACGCGAACGAGGCGACAAAGAGACTAAGCAGCAGCAAAACGCGATAACGCATGAACGGTACAACCCCAGAAGTAGAAGCGTAGCAAATAAACAGCGGTATCTTCGTCGTCATGGGGTAGCCGACTCAATCGGATTTATCGGATAGATTTATTCTAAATGCATGTTCTTAACCCGATTAATATCAAGACATTAGGCCCGAGACCTGCAAATATTGCAGTAATATCACCGCTTTAGCGTCGCGGATCTCGCCATTGGCCACTGCCTCCAGCGCCTGGGTGAAAGGCATCTCAAGTACTTCAATATCCTCATCTTCTACGCCGCCGCCGACGTTTTTCTTCAGGCTATCGCTGTATTCGGCAATAAAGAAGTGAACAATTTCGGTGACGCCGCCGGGAGACATGTAGAGTTCGAACACCTTACGTACCTCACCGACCTGGTAACCCGTCTCCTCCATTGCCTCTTTACGTGCGCACACTTCCGGCGCGTCGTTATCCAGCAATCCGGCGCAGGGCTCAATCAGCCGCCCATCCTCGTTGCCGTTGACCCACGTGGCGATGCGGAACTGGCGGACCAGCACCACGCTACGTTTTTCCCGATTGTAGAGAAGAATGGTTGCGCCGTTACCGCGATCGTATACCTCACGGCGGTGGCGGATCACCTCCCCGTTGCGGCGGGTCAGATCGTAGGTGATATTGCGTAATACGAAGTAGTTTTCAGAGAGGATCTTATCTTTAATAACGTCTATTTTCAGCGACATACAGGCCCCATACGGTAAAGGTAAGTATACATTTTACGCCCTGGGGCCTGCCTTGTCGCGCCGGTTAATGGTGAGCCGTTTGCGCTACCCCCATCCAGGCTAGCATACCCAGGGCCGCATGCCGTCCCTCTGCCATTGCCGTGACCACCAGGTCGGCGCCACGTACCGCATCGCCCCCGGCGAAGATTTTCGCGTTGCTGGTCTGGTAGCGATAGCGGCTCTCGACGCTGGCGGCGATGCGTCCCCAGCTATCCATCGCCACGCCGTGCTGCTCCAGCCAGGGCATCGCATGGGGATGAAAGCCAAAGGCCATAATCACCGCATCTGCAGGCATCACGAACTCGCTGCCGGGAAGGGGAACCGGACGACGCCGACCGTTGGCGTCCGGCTCGCCCAGCGCGGTGCGCTGCATCCGCACGCCGCAAACTTTGCCGCTGTCATCCAGCGCCAGGGTGAGCGGCTGGACGTTAAATTCAAATTCTGCGCCCTCGTCACGGGCGTTTTTGACTTCTTTCTTCGAGCCGGGCATATTCGCCTCGTCGCGGCGATAGGCGCAGGTTACCCGGCTCGCCCCATGACGTAACGCAGTACGTACGCAGTCCATTGCCGTATCGCCGCCGCCCAGCACCACCACGTTTAGCCCCTCGGTATTGATATACGGCGCGTCGACGGTTTCTGGCAGGGACATCAGCTGCCGGGTATTGGCGATTAAAAATGGCAGCGCGTCGTAGACCCCCGGCGCATCCTCGTTGGGCAGGTTAGCCTTCATCGCGCGGTAGGTGCCAACCCCGACAAATATCGTGTCGTAGTCGTCGAGCAGGCTCGCCAGCGCCACGTCTTTGCCCACCTCACAGTTCAGCTCGAAACGCATGCCCATCCCGGTGAAGATCTCCCGACGGCGGGCGAGCAGAGACTTATCCAGCTTAAAGGCTGGGATCCCGAAGGTTAGCAGGCCGCCAATCTCCGGATGGCGATCGAATACCGTGACGCTCACCCCGTGGCGGGCCAGCACGTCGGCGCAGGCGAGCCCGGCCGGGCCAGCCCCGATAATCGCCACTCGCTTATTAACCGGCGTAACCTGATGCAGATTGGGGCGCCAGCCCTGCGCCAGCGCCTGGTCGGTGATATAGCGCTCAATGCTGCCGATGGTTACCGCGCCATAGTCATCGCGCACGGTGCAGGCCCCCTCGCAGAGCCGATCCTGTGGGCAGACGCGGCCGGTGATCTCCGGCAGGCAGTTTGTCTGGTGCGACAACTCAGCTGCCGCCTCAATGTTTCCCGCTTTAACCTGCTCGATCCACTGCGGGATATGATTATGTAGCGGGCAGGTCCATTCGCAGATGCTGTGCTCCCCGCACGTCAGGCAGCGCTGGGCTTCACGCTGCGCCTGGTCGGCACGAAACGGCAGGTAGATCTCATCAAAATGGTATTTGCGTATTTCGGGCGCAAGCTTATCCGGCTCGCCGCGAATGGGCGTGGCCTGCATCTGCTCGGCTTTACGCCGGTCGAGCGCTAACGGCGCCTCGCTGCGCCACGGCGTCGCCTGCTGGCAGGCCGTACGCAGCCGACGTGCTTTGACCTGGGACGCCAGCGTTTCAGGGGTTACCAGCCGTAGCGCCTCGGCGGGACAGTTCGCCACGCAGGCGGGGCCGTTGGGGCGCGTCAGGCAGAGATCGCACTTGTGCGCCGTGACGTTGACCTGGCCCTTCCCTACCGGGGTGACCAGAACCTGCATGGTGCCGAAGGGGCATGCGACGACGCAGGATTTACAGCCGATACACTTCTGCTGATCGACCTGCACGCTGTCGCTAACCCGACTGATGGCGCCGTTGGGACAGCTGCGGGCGCAGGGGGCGGCTTCGCAGTGGTGACAGGTCACCGCCCCACTCTGCCGCTGATGCTTGACGACGGTAATGCGCGGATGAAACTGCGCGCTGCTCAAAACATGTTGGTCATCGTTATGCGCCATCACGCAGGCGACTTCACAAGCACGACATCCTATACATTTCTGGCTATTCGCCATAACAAAACGATTCATGGCAACCTTCTTTTCTGGTCTGATAAACCTTCTGCCACTCTGTTTACCGACCCCGGCCAGCACAGGCAATGTCCATATGCCCAGGATGGTTATCTTTCCGATCTGTTCCTGTGCCAGATCAATTTATTTCCTTAAAGTCATCGCGCAGCGTGATAATTTACACTTTCTCCTTTTTTTCTCCACGTTTAGTCAGGCGATTGCCGCTAAAGTGGGATAAAGCAATGTTGAGTTATAAAGCACCATAAAAGAGGTCTCATTTCTGATGGCGAATTTCTTTATTGATCGCCCAATTTTCGCCTGGGTGTTAGCTATCATTTTGTGCCTCACCGGCACGCTGGCAATTCTTTCGCTGCCCGTCGAGCAGTATCCCGATTTGGCTCCGCCTAACGTGCGGATCACAGCAAACTATCCCGGCGCGTCTGCCCAAACGCTGGAGAATACCGTTACCCAGGTGATTGAGCAGAACATGACCGGGCTGGACAACCTGATGTATATGTCCTCCCAGAGCAGCGGGACCGGGCAGGCAACGGTAACCCTCAGCTTTACGGCAGGAACCGATCCCGATGAGGCGGTGCAGCAGGTGCAAAACCAGCTTCAGTCGGCGATGCGTAAGCTGCCCCAGGCGGTACAGAACCAGGGGGTGACGGTACGTAAAACCGGCGATACCAATATCTTAACCATCGCTTTTGTCTCCACGGACGGCTCGATGGATAAGCAGGATATTGCTGACTATGTCGCGAGTAACATTCAGGATCCCCTCAGCCGGGTGAACGGCGTGGGTGACATCGACGCCTACGGTTCGCAGTATTCGATGCGCATCTGGCTCGATCCAGCCCGTCTGAACAGCGTTCAGCTGACGGCAAAGGATGTAACCGACGCTATTGAGGCACAGAATGCGCAGATCGCCGTTGGCCAGCTGGGCGGTACACCGTCGGTGGACAAGCAGGCGCTGAACGCAACCATCAATGCCCAGTCGCTGCTGCAAACCCCAGACCAGTTTCGCAACATCACCCTGCGGGTCAACCAGGACGGCTCAGAGGTGCGCCTCGGCGACGTAGCGCAGGTTGAGATGGGGGCGGAGAAGTATGACTACCTGAGCCGCTTCAACGGCAAGCCGGCCTCCGGCCTCGGGGTCAAGCTGGCCTCGGGGGCTAACGAGATGGAGACGGCGAACCTGGTGCTTAACCGGCTGGACGAGCTGTCACAGTTCTTCCCTCACGGCCTGGAGTATAAGGTGGCCTATGAGACTACCTCTTTCGTTAAGGCCTCAATTATCGACGTGGTGAAAACTCTGTTAGAGGCCATCGCCCTGGTTTTCCTGGTGATGTACCTTTTTCTGCAGAACTTCCGCGCTACGCTTATCCCAACCATTGCCGTTCCGGTGGTACTGCTCGGTACCTTCGCCGTGCTCTACGCCTTTGGCTATAGCATCAATACCCTGACCATGTTCGCGATGGTTCTCGCCATCGGCCTGCTGGTGGATGACGCCATCGTGGTGGTAGAGAACGTCGAGCGAATCATGAGCGAGGAGGGCCTCTCTCCACGGCAGGCCACGCGTAAATCGATGGGTCAGATCCAGGGTGCGCTGGTCGGTATCGCGATGGTGCTGTCGGCAGTATTCGTGCCGATGGCCTTCTTTGGCGGCACCACCGGGGCAATCTATCGCCAGTTCTCCATCACCATCGTGGCGGCAATGGTGCTGTCGGTACTGGTGGCGATGATCCTTACCCCGGCGCTCTGCGCGACCCTGCTCAAGCCGGTACATAAAGGGGAGCAGCACGGTCAGACGGGCTTTTTCGGCTGGTTTAACCGCATGTTTAACCGCAGCGCGGCACGCTACGAATCCAGCGTCGCTAAAATCCTGCATCGCAGCCTGCGCTGGATGCTGATCTACGCCCTGCTGCTTGGTGGGATGGTGTTTCTCTTCCTGCGCCTGCCGACCTCGTTTCTGCCGCAGGAGGATCGTGGCATGTTCACCACCTCGGTACAGCTGCCTAGCGGCGCTACCCAGCAGCAGACGCTGAAGGTGGTGGAGAAGGTAGAGGCGTACTTCGCGACCCATGAAAAAGATAACGTCACGTCGGTCTTCTCTACCATCGGATCGGGGCCGGGCGGCAACGGCCAGAACGTAGCGCGCATGTTTGTTCGTCTAAAAGACTGGGACGAGCGCGACCCGACCACCGGCAGCTCCTTTGCCATTATTGACCGTGCCACTAAGGCCTTCCGCGATATCAAAGAGGCGCGGGTTTTCGCCAGCAGCCCACCGGCCATCAGCGGTCTCGGCAGCTCGGCCGGGTTTGATATGGAGCTACAGGATCACGCCGGAGCCAGGCATGACGCGCTGATGGCCGCTCGCGACAAGCTGCTGGATCTGGCTGGTCGCGATCCCTCCCTGACCCGCGTACGCCACAACGGCCTGGACGACAGTCCGCAGCTGCAGATCGATATCGATCAGCACAAGGCTCAGGCGCTCGGTGTCTCCATTGACGACATCAACGATACGCTGCAAACCGCCTGGGGCTCCAGCTACGTGAATGACTTTATGGATCGCGGTCGCGTGAAGAAGGTCTACGTCCAGGCGGCCGCGAAATACCGTATGCTGCCAGACGACATTAATCTCTGGTACGTGCGCAACAGTACCGGAGGCATGGTACCCTTCTCCGCCTTCGCCACCTCTCACTGGGAGACAGGTTCGCCACGGCTGGAACGTTACAACGGCTACTCCGCCGTGGAGATCGTTGGCGAAGCCGCCTCCGGAGTCAGTACCGGCACCGCTATGGATATTATGGAGGATCTGGTGCGCCAGCTCCCGGGCAGCTTTGGCCTGGAGTGGACCGCCATGTCCTATCAGGAGCGGCTCTCTGGCGCCCAGGCACCGGCGCTGTACGCCATCTCCCTGCTGGTGGTCTTCCTCTGCCTGGCGGCGCTCTATGAGAGCTGGTCAGTGCCCTTCTCGGTGATGCTGGTGGTGCCGCTCGGCGTGATCGGGGCGCTGCTGGCCACGTGGATGCGTGGCCTGGAGAATGACGTCTATTTCCAGGTTGGGCTGCTCACCGTCATTGGGCTATCGGCGAAAAACGCCATTCTGATCGTTGAGTTTGCTAACGAGATGAATGCCAAAGGCCAGGATCTGCTCTCGGCGACGCTACATGCCTGCCACCAGCGTCTGCGGCCGATCCTGATGACCTCGCTGGCGTTTATTTTTGGTGTCCTGCCGATGGCCACCAGCAGCGGCGCAGGCTCCGGCAGTCAGCACGCGGTCGGGACCGGGGTAATGGGCGGGATGATCTCTGCCACCCTGCTGGCCATCTTCTTCGTGCCGCTCTTCTTCGTGCTGGTGCGTCAACGCTTCCCGCTAAAAGAGCGTCAGGAAGATTGAACAACAAAAAAGGCGGCCCACAGTGGCCGCCTCGCTGTTGCGTGATTGTGCTCACGCTTTTTTTATATTAGTGCTTCTTTCTTAGTGCGTATCCGGAATTATTTACGAAGCATACCTTCGATAAAATCTTTCCAGTTCCCCAGTTCATGCTCAATCATAAAAACCTCGTCTAATTATTATTAGTATTCTACAAAAAATCGCCATTGCTGTGAAGAGACCTTAAATCAATTGCTATGATTGGCCACCTCCGCGTTATTTGTTGGGCTTGAATAGACTATGACGCAACGACATGTAAGAAAATGTGACATATAGCAACATTCCTAAAAACGGGCAGCGAAACGTTTCGCGAGCGTGACGTGTCTCGCAAATTTGCGCTTTCGTTGGCCTGGCGTTACAAAATAATTGCTGGGCAAGAGTCTGGGCATATATTGCGCAACACGCAATTTAATTAGCAGACAAATATATTAAGGCCCGCTCGCCGCCTATTTTCTCTAATAGATCCTCATTATTCAAAATAGCTGAGTACTAAACCGAAACTAAAACAAAATGATTCACCCCCACGGCAGTTTGGGTAATACTCTCTCTTTTCCTGCTTAGAAAGTGAAATTTTATGAATAACTTTTCATCAGATGCGCTGCCAGTACTGTATGGCATCAAAAATTGCGACACCGTTAAGAAGGCGCGTCGCTGGCTCGATGAGCAGCAGATAGCCTACCGTTTCCATGACTACCGGGCCGACGGGCTGGATGCAGCCCTGCTCGATACTTTTATGGCTGAACTGGGATGGGAAGCGCTGCTAAACACCCGGGGCACAACCTGGCGCAAGCTGGAGGAAGCACGGCGGGAAAGCATTCAAAATGCCCCTGCAGCGGCAGAGTTGATGCTTGAAATGCCTGCAATTATCAAACGCCCATTGCTCTGCGCGCCCGGTAAGCCTATGCTGCTGGGTTTCAAAGAAACCAGCTACGAGCGCTATTTTAACGAGGTGTAGTCTATGTCATGCCCGGTTATTGAGCTGACCCAACAGCTTATTCGCCGCCCTTCTCTCAGTCCCGACGACGCAGGATGCCAGGCGTTAATGATCGAACGCCTGCGCGCTATCGGCTTTACCGTTGAACGGATGGATTTTGGCGACACGCAAAACTTCTGGGCATGGCGCGGCCAGGGCGAGACGCTGGCGTTTGCCGGTCATACCGACGTGGTCCCCGCTGGTGACGTCGACCGCTGGATCAATCCGCCGTTTGAACCCACCATTCGTGACGGGATGCTGTATGGCCGTGGCGCGGCCGACATGAAAGGCTCCCTGGCCGCGATGGTGGTAGCCGCCGAGCGCTTCGTCGCCCAGCATCCGCACCATAAAGGTCGACTGGCTTTCCTGATCACCTCCGACGAAGAGGCTAGCGCGACTCATGGCACGGTGAAGGTCGTAGAGGCGCTGATGGCGCGTAACGAACGCCTCGACTACTGCCTGGTAGGCGAACCCTCCAGTACCGAAGTCGTGGGCGACGTGGTAAAAAACGGGCGTCGCGGTTCGATGACCTGCAACCTGACTATTCACGGCGTGCAGGGCCACGTGGCCTACCCGCACCTGGCGGACAACCCGGTACACCGCGCAGCCCCGATGCTTAACGAGCTGGTGGCCATCGAGTGGGATCGGGGTAACGAATTCTTCCCGCCGACCAGCATGCAGATCGCCAATATTCAGGCCGGTACCGGCAGCAACAACGTGATCCCCGGTGACCTGAAGGTGCAGTTTAACTTCCGCTTCAGCACCGAGCTTACCGACGAGGCGATCAAGGCCCGCGTTGCAGCCTTGCTGGATAAACATCAGCTGCGCTACAGCGTTGAGTGGTGGGTTTCCGGCCAGCCGTTCCTGACCTCGCGCGGCAAGCTGGTGGATGCGGTAGTGAAGTCGATTGCGCACTATAATGAAATTGAACCGCAGCTGTTAACCACGGGCGGAACCTCGGACGGGCGTTTTATCGCGCGGATGGGTGCTCAGGTGGTGGAACTGGGGCCGGTGAATGCGACCATTCATAAAATTAACGAATGCGTAAACGCCGCCGATCTGCAGCTGCTGGCCCGTATGTATCAACGCATTATGGAACGGCTCGTTGCATAATAGGCGTTTCTGAATGAGGACATGAGCATGGAATGGCTGGCTAAATACTGGTGGATTCTGGTACTGGTTTTCCTGGTGGGCGTGCTGCTGAACGTCATTAAAGACCTCAAGCGCGTCGACCATAAAAAATTTCTCGCCAACAAGCCCGATCTGCCCCCGCATCGCGACTTTAACGATAAGTGGGACGACGAAGACGACTGGCCGAAGAAGAAGTAGGCCCGGTAAGCGTAGCGCCACCGGGCATTACGTGTTGTTATGTCGGGCGGCGCCAGGCTTGCCCGACCTACAACTCTACATAAACTCGACAATATCGTCGTCGTTGAACTTGCCGCCGCTCAGCGCCTCATCAAAATAGTGCTTCGGCACGGTATAGCTCAGACGGTCCAGCGCCAGCTGCATACTCTCGTGGCTGATCGCGTGTCCGACATCGTCAACGATATCCAGCGTCACATCACCCCCGGCCTGTAACAGCGCCTCCTGAGCAGCCACGGCATGTGCCAGCTCAATCACCCGATCCTCACCGCCGTGGATCAGGTGGATAGTGACCGCAGCGCTGATAGTCGCAGGCAGACTGGCAAAGCGACCGCTAAAGGCGATCACCCGCGACGCCAGATCCGGCTGGGCTTTTACCCCCTCCAGCGCCATGATTGCCCCCTGCGAAAAGCCGATCAGCGCCGTGGCCTGCGGCCCCAGCCCGCTTTCGTGCTGCCAGTAGCGAACCGTCTCGATAAAGGTGGGCATAATAGCGTCCACGCGTCCCTGGCGATCCTCCTCCGTCACGCCCTGGACAGAGAACCACTGCCGCGCCGGCGCGGGGCCACAGGGTTCAGCCCCACCAACGCTGACGATCAGTGCGTCCGGAAAACGGGCGGCAAAGCCGGTGCCGACCTGCCCCATCGCGACCGGATTATCGCCGACGCCGTGAAACAGTAGCAGCAGCTGGCTGGCCGGTTTATCCGGGCGTTGTACGACATGATAGTCATGTTTCATGGCGGTCTCCTTATAGCGTTGAGGTAAGTTTACGCCGCACGGCGGCGATGACCATGCCATTTAACTGAATGAGTTAGTTAAAAAAATTGCAGGTTTACCACCTGCTGTCGGCTCTGCGCTGTCCGCTCACTATCCAGAGAAGTCAGCGCCTCTGCCGCCTCTTTTCGCTGGGCGGCCAGCAATGCCTTACGTCCGGCCAGCCCCAAACGCTGGCAGGCCTGTGCCTCGCTGAGATGCTGCTCCAGCTGGCTGCGCAGCGCTGCCAGCGGCAGGTCACTGCTCATCAGCAGACGACTGAGCGCACCGGTGGCGGCCGAGAGCGGACGATGGGCAAAAGCAAAACCCGCCAGCTCGTGCCAGTCATCACTATTAAGGGTAGTCGGCTCCCCCGGCGGTAGGGGTAACTTTTCGTCACGCCAGGGGGCCAGCCAGGGCAGATCTCTCGCCAGTCTGCGCTGCTCTGTCGCCACCAGCGCCTCTGCCGCAGGGGTGAGCGGCAGGATGGCCATCGCCGTGTAGCAGCCGCTGCTGGCTTCACGATAGCTGCCCAGCCGCACCAGCTGAAAACCGCAGCGCTGCCAGAACCGCCACAGCTCGCGGGTATAGCCGAAGCTTACCGAAAGATAGTCGCAGCCTGCGCAGTGGGCATACGCCTCGGCAATGAGCCGCTGGCCGATGCCCTCCCGCTGACGCGTCGGGTGAACGGCAATACGGCTAATACGACACCCCACCAGCGTGGCCGCCAGCGGGCTGGCACCGTGTGCCGCCAGCGATTGAGCGACAAGATTGCCGCGCGGCCGCCGGAATCCCGCCCACACCGCCTGGCTAAGCGCGGGAGAGAGTCCCCCCTCTTCCACCAGCCACAGCGCGGCGATGGGCTGCTCGCCGGCCAGCGCCTGCCAGAAGCGCTGGCCTGGGGCGTCCATCATCCGCCGCAGATCGAGAGGCGAGGTTCGGTAGTGGGCGCTAGCCAGCAGGCGGTAGAGCGCGGTAGCCCGCTCGGGGGAGGTGAGCCAGGTATCCTGCGTGAGAGGAGAAATACGGTATTCAGCGCCTGGAGCCGAACCGGGAGCGGCATCATCAAACAGCAGCAGATCGCTGATGAAGGCTTCCAGCGGGCAGCCGCTGGCCCAGCGTAGCGGCGTGGTAAGTCTGGCATAGTGCAGATGATCCAGCCCGGCGCAGAGCTTCAGCAAGAAGCCCTGCCCTGTCCCCTCGTAGCCCTGCACGGTCGTGGTGAGCAGAACCCGACTGAATCCGGCAATCAGCTGTCGCAGCAGCGGGCCAGGTATCGCCGCCGCCTCATCCACAAGCAGCCAGTCAGGACGATCCGGGTCGCCATCAACCAGTCGCTGGAGCAACGCATCAGGAGGAATAAAGTTAACTGCGTCCCCGGCAAACTGCGCCAGCACGTCGGTGGCGGCCCGGGTCGGGGCGGTGACGATGGCGTTGCCCTGCAAATAGCGGAGATGCATTCCCGCCAACGCCGACTTGCCGCGCCCGCGCGGGGCGGTCACCACCATGACGCCAGGCGACATAGCTTTTAATTCAGCGAGGATCGCAGCCTGCTCCCGCTCCGGCGCCCCGCTGGCCGGCTGCCACGCGGGACGCGTTGCGAAATCAGGCAGCGTGAGAGGCTGCCCCTGCTGCCAGAGGATCGCCTCACCATTCTCCTGTAACGTGCGGCAAAAGTGGTCGATAAAGCGTGGAGTGGCGATGGGCTGAGCGGTATCGCTCCAGCGGCAGGCGTCGGCGTCGGGGAGCGCTGCCCAGCGGGAAAGCGCAGGTGTCAGCAGGACAAGCCAACCGCCAGCCCGTAGCGTGCCGCCGAGCGCCGCAAAGGCAGCAACGTCAAAACCCCTACGGGCATCAAAAACGGCATGGCTGAACTCGCGGCCCAGCAGCGTAGTGAGCGCCCGAGGATGGCAGTGGTGCGCCGCCTGGGAGGCATCCTGCTCATCGCCCACCCACAGCGCGTCCTGGGTGGTAATTAATGCGTTAGCCTGCTGGGCACACCACGTCGCTTCCCCACTGATAACCAGCAGGCGGCGGATGCCCTCGCGCGCCATCTGCGCGCTTAGGGCAATTAAACGCTCCATGTCACTGTTCCCGAAAATGCAGCCCTACAGATTTTTGCCAAAGGTGTTGCACTGGGCGACGTCACCCGTATCAAAGCCACGTTTAAACCAGGTGTAACGCTGTTCGGAGGTGCCGTGGGTAAAGCTATCCGGCACCACCCGGCCCTGGCTCTGCTGCTGGAGACGATCGTCCCCAATCGCTTCGGCGGCGTTCAACCCCTCCTGCAGGTCGCCCTCCTCCATCACGCCCTGCTGCTGCATACTGCGGCCCCAGACGCCAGCGAAGCAGTCTGCCTGCAGCTCCATCATCACCGACAGACGGTTAACCTCAACCTGGGAAGCGTTTTGCTGCAGCTGGCGCACTTTCGGTTCGATGCCCAGCAGCTTCTGCACGTGGTGACCCACTTCGTGGGCAATGACATAGCCCTGGGCGAAGTCGCCCGCCGCGCCGAGCTTGCTCTTCATCTCATCGTAGAAGGAGAGATCGATATAGACTTTGCCGTCCGCCGGGCAGTAGAACGGCCCCATGACCGACTGGCCGGTACCGCAGCCGGTCTGGGTATAGTTACGGTACATTACCAGGGTAGGCTGCTGATAGGTGCGGCCCATTTTCTCAAACAGCTGGGTCCACGTCTCTTCGGTAGTCGCAAAAATGACGCGGGTAAACTTCGCCGCCTCATTCTCCTGGGGAGTGGCCACCTGCTGGGTCCCCGGCTGTGAGATAGGCTGGCCGGTGAGCAGCCCGGTTAAATCCACGCCGTAATAGCCACCAATCACGACAATGATCAGCAGAATGATCCCGCCTTTACCCCGGGGCAAACGCAGCCCGCGGCCGCCCAGCGGGCTACCTGATTCGCTACGCCTGTCTTCAACGTTATTACTTTCGCGACGCCCTTGCCAACGCATAATCACCTCAGAGATATTTTAATAATATGATTGATCGTAGGCGGTTAAGGGCAGGATTACCATAAGAAAGGTGCTGTAACAGGCCGGAGGAGTGGGGAACGCCTCCGGCTAAAGGTGAAAGGCTGAATTAATCCAGTTTCACGCCGAGACGGTGGGCCACGGCTTCATAGGCTTCGATCACGCCCCCCAGGCTCTGGCGGAAGCGGTCTTTGTCCATTTTATCCATCGTCTCTTTGTCCCACAGGCGGCTGCCATCCGGGGAGAACTCATCGCCCAGCACCACTTCGCCGTTGAACAGGCCAAACTCCAGCTTGAAGTCCACCAGGATCAGACCCGCGTCGTCGAACAGCTTGGTCAGTACGTCGTTGGCCTTGTAGGTGAGCTCTTTCATGCGCGCCAGGTTCTTCTGATTCACCCAGCCGAAGGTTTCGCAGTAGGAGTCGTTAACCATCGGGTCGTGCATTTCATCATTTTTGAGGAACAGATCGAAGAGAGGCGGATTCAGTATCATTCCCTCTTCAATACCCAGACGCTTCACCAGCGAACCTGCGGCGCGGTTACGGATAACGCACTCTACCGGGACCATCTCCAGCTTTTTCACCAGACATTCGGTATCGGAGAGCAGCTGCTCCATCTGTGTTGGGATACCCGCCTCTTCCAGCTTGCTCATAATGAAGTGGTTGAACTTGTTGTTCACCATGCCCTTACGATCGAACTGTTCAATGCGCGCGCCATCCCCTGCTGACGTATCATTGCGGAATTCGAGCACCAACAGGTCCGGGTTTTCCGTACTGTATACGGTCTTCGCTTTGCCACGATACAACTCAGCTTGCTTTTGCATCTTTGTTACTCCAGGTTCCAGGTGTGATGATTTGAGGACTTATTGCGGCCATTATCCGCTACGCACACGTTTGCGTCTACCCTGATAAAAAAGGCCGGAGCAATCCGGCCTGATTTTTTACTTGAATGCAGCTTCGAAAACGGCCACCAGCGCGTCGTTTTGCGCTTGGGTGAGGGTGTGCCCTTTCGGATCGATAAACTGCAGGCTGCTGCGGTTATCGAGATCGCCTACCTGCAGCTTATAGTCGCCGGAGGTGAGACCCGGATCGCGCGCGCCAAGCGCCTGCCAGTCGCTGTCAGAGAGCGGCTTGTAGGTCACCGCCATGCTGCCGGTTGAGCGCGTGGAGTCGGTTACCTTCATGCCCACTTTCTCAAGGGTAGCGGGCAGGCGCTGCCAGACAACGTTAAACGGCCCACGGACTACCAGCATTGGCAGACCGGTATCGTCGGCACCGCTCTGAACGTCGAGGGTGGCGGCGGAGCGGTTCTGGGCGGCGTTCTGAGCCGCAGTCGCGGTTTTATCCAGCCCGGCGGAGATCGCATTCAGCATTTCGGTGCTGTAACGCTGCAGCGAGGCGGTATCGGCCACCGGCTTGCCAGCCTGCTCCAGGTTCATCAGCTTCACGACAACCGCCTGCTGATAGCCCTGCGGTTTAACCGAGATTTGATAACGGCCACGGTACTGCTGATCTTCGTCGAGACGGTTCCAGTCGACCCAACCGGTGGTCAGCGTCTGCGCGGCGTCGTCGCGTTTATCAATCGCGTAGTTGTTGCCCTGAACGATGCTTACTACCTGCGGCCACAGCGTGGTGCGGTTGCCGTTCTCTACCAGCAGCGTTGCGGTATCACCGGTAAACTGGGTGCGAGCCCCTGTTACCAGCGCCAGCGGCTGGGCCGGTGGGCGGATATCCAGCGCTTTACCGACGGCACCGCTGCCGTTGGCGACTGGAATGTTGTAGTCACCGTTCTGCACCGGCAGGATCATGCCAGCAGGCGCGTGAAGTTCACCAAGCGGCGCGGCATCCAGATAGGATTCATCACCGCTAACCTGGCGCTTATAGCGCGAGTCCGAACTACAGGCAGCGAGCAGCATAACAAGCGAAACACTCGCTACCTTCACCAGGCGCGACTTCTGTACTGAGTAAGCCATCAAATCTCCCTAAACTTTACAGCAAACCGGCGTGCTTAAGCGCAGCGGTAACAGCCTCACGACCGTGGTCGGTAATCGGCGTCATCGGCAGACGCAGCGTGTCGGTCGCCACAAGCCCCAACTCCTTACATGCCCATTTCACCGGGATAGGATTGGGTTCGACAAATAGTTTGTTGTGTAACGGCATCAGACGCTGGTTAATCACCCGCGCTTCGCTAAACTGCCCTTCAGCAGCCAGACGGCACATCTCTGCCATGTCGCGTGCGGCCACGTTGGCGGTCACGGAGATCACACCATGACCACCAAGCTGCATAAAGTCCAGCCCGGTGGCGTCGTCACCGCTCAGAAGACCAAAGTCATCTGAAACCAGCTCTTTGATCTGGTGAACACGACTTAAGTTCCCGGTAGCCTCTTTGATTGCGACAATATTGTTCACTTTCGCCAGACGACCCACCGTTTCAGGCAGCATATCGCAACCGGTACGCGAAGGTACATTATACAGAATTTGCGGCAGATCAGTGTGTTCCGCGATGGCTTTAAAGTGCTGGAACAGCCCTTCCTGAGTCGGACGGTTGTAGTAAGGCGTTACCGTCAGGCAGCCCACTACGCCGCTGTCGTTGAAGCGCTGGGTAAGGCTTATCGCTTCGGCGGTGGCGTTTGCGCCGGTTCCTGCGATAACCGGGATGCGCCCGTCGGCCAGCTCCAGCGTCAGCATCACGACGTCACCATGTTCCTCATGGCTCAGCGTGGCGGACTCACCGGTAGTGCCTACCGATACAATCGCCGAGGTTCCGCTGGCGACATGATAATCAATCAGTTTCTTCAGGCTTGACCGGCAGACATTACCTTTATCATCCATCGGTGTAACAAGCGCGACAATACTTCCCGTGAACATGGGCCATCCTCTGTGCAAACAAGATTCTCAATGGTACGTTTGGTGCTGTAATAAAAGCAAGCGACGCGAGGCGTTCCGGCGGTTGTATGCCGGTTTTTTTTATGCTTTCCTTAGGATTACCGAAACAGTTAGCGAAGCATCTACAGGAAGAACAGGTTTGACCCCTTCATCACAACATTATCTGGTTATCACTGCGCTAGGTGTCGACAGACCTGGTATCGTCAACACGATCACCCGTCACGTGAGCAGCTGCGGCTGTAATATCGAAGATAGCCGGCTGGCGATGCTCGGGGAAGAGTTCACCTTTATCATGCTGCTTTCCGGTTCATGGAACGCGATAGCGTTGATTGAATCCACGCTGCCGCTGAAGGGCGCGGAGTTGGATCTGCTGATCGTCATGAAACGCACCACCGCCAGGCCCGGCGCGGCGCTGCCCGCCACGGTGTGGGTGCAGGTTGAGGTGGCGGACTCCCCGCACCTGATCGAGCGCTTCACCGCCCTGTTCGATGCGCATCAGATGAATATTGCCGAGCTGGTCTCCCGCACCCAGCCTGCTCAGGCCGACACGGCCGCCCAGCTCTTTATACAAATTACGGCCCATAGCCCGGCGTTAGAAGATGCGGCAAAAATTGAACAAGCTTTTAAAGTACTATGTACAGAATTAAATGCGCAGGGCAGTATAAATGTCGTCAACTATTCCCAGAACGATGAACAGGATGGAGTGAAGTGATGAATCCACTGAAAGCCGGTGATACCGCACCGAAATTTAGCTTGCCGGATCAAGACGGAGAACAAGTTAATTTGGCCGACTTCCAGGGACAGCGTGTATTGGTCTATTTCTACCCGAAAGCCATGACCCCAGGCTGTACCGTTCAGGCCTGTGGCCTACGCGATAACATGGACGATCTAAAGAAAATCGGTGTGGAAGTGCTGGGCATCAGCACCGACAAGCCGGAAAAGCTCTCCCGCTTTGCTGAAAAAGAGCTGCTGAACTTTACGCTGCTGTCCGATGAAGACCATCAGGTCTGCGAGCAGTTTGGCGTCTGGGGTGAGAAGTCATTTATGGGGAAAACCTATGATGGCATTCACCGCATCAGCTTTTTGATTGGCGCTGACGGGGTCGTTGAGCACGTGTTCAACGATTTTAAAACCAGCAACCACCACGATATCGTGCTGAACTGGCTGCAACAAAACGCGTAATTCCCGCCAGGCGGCGCTGCGCTTGCACGGACCTACGATTGTGTAGGCCGGGTAAGCGCAGCGCCACCCGGTAATCGCGCCCTACTCTTCAATAACCGGATTATCCGGCCACGCATGCACCACGGCTTTGATCAGCGTGGCGAGCGGAATTGCAAAGAACACGCCCCAAAAGCCCCACAGTCCGCCAAAGATCACCACCGAGAGAATAATCACCAGCGGATGCAGATTCACCGCCTCCGAGAAGAGCACCGGCACCAGCAGGTTGCCGTCCAGCCCCTGAATGATCAGATAGACTGCAAAGCAGCTCCAGAACTCTGTTCCCAGGCCAAACTGAAACAGCGCCACGCCGACCACCGGCAGGGTCACCACAAACGCGCCGATGTAGGGGATGAGCACCGAGAAGCCCACCAGTACGGCTAGCAGCAGCGAGTAGTTAAGGCCGAAGAGAACAAAGCCAATCCACGTCGCCACGCCGACGACGATCATCTCCAGCACTTTGCCGCGAATATAGTTGGTGATCTGCTGGTTCATCTCTACCCACACCTGCCCTGCCAGGCCGCGGTTGCGCGGCAGCACGCGGCGCACGGCGTTGAGCATCTGCTCCTTGTCCTTGACCAGGAAGAAGACCATCAGCGGCACCAGTACCAGATAGACCGCGAGCGTCAGTAGCCCCACCAGCGAGGCAACGGAGTACTTGACCACCGAATCGCCTAAACTCAGCATGCGGGTGCGCATGTTCTCCGCCATAGCGTCGATAATGCCCGCGTCCATTAGCGCCGGATAGCGCTCCGGCAGCCTGGCGGCAAAATCAGAGAGCTTGTTGAGCATGCCGGGCATATCACGGATCAGATTAATGCCCTGCTGCCAGGCGACAGGCATCACCACGAAGGCCATCAGCAGCAGAATGCCGACAAACACCACCAGCACGATGCTGGCGGCGACGGTGCGTGAGCAGCCAACGTTTTCCAGCCGGGCGGTTGGCCACTCCAGCAGATAGGCCAGCACAATAGCGACCAGCAGCGGGGCCAGTAGCCCGCTGAAAAAGAACAGGATACTAAACCCTGCCAGCAGAATGACCAGCAGCGCAATCGCCTCCGGATCGCTAAAGCGACGGCGATACCACTGCATTAACATTTCGAGCATAACTTACCTTATCTATAGGTCCCTGGTGGGTTTTCCAGATGAATTGTATCGAAGTGAAACAAAAAAGACTTCGCTTTTCGACGCTGCCGCAGGAAACTTACGTATCAATTGATTAAGATGTTCATCACGCTCGCCATACAGGATTGAGGTTATGTTCAGGACGTTGAGAAAAACGCTGGTTGCCACCCTGATTGCTACCCTGACGCTGGGCCAGGCCGCCCCGGTCTTTGCTGATTCTGCGGATAACCTGCCGGATATGGGCACCTCGGCGGGCAGCACGCTGTCCATTGCCCAGGAGCTGCAGATGGGTGACTACTATGTTCGCCAGCTGCGCGGCAGTGCCCCGCTGATTAACGATCCCCTGTTGGTGCAGTACATTAATAGTCTGGGAATGCGCCTTGTCGCCCACGCTAACTCGGTGCGCACCCCGTTCCACTTCTACTTAATTAATAATGACGAGATCAACGCCTTCGCCTTCTTTGGCGGCAACGTGGTGCTGCACTCGGCGCTCTTCCGCTATGCCGATAACGAAAGCCAGCTGGCCTCGGTCATGGCGCACGAAATTTCCCACGTCACCCAGCGCCACCTGGCGCGGGCGATGGAGGATCAGAAAAACAGCGCACCGCTGACCTGGGCGGGGGCGTTAGGCTCTATTCTGCTGGCAATGGCCAGCCCGCAGGCGGGGATGGCGGCGCTAACCGGTACGCTGGCCGGCACCCGGCAGGGGATGATCACCTTTACCCAGCAGAACGAGCAGGAGGCGGACCGCATCGGCATTCAGGTGCTACAGCGCTCGGGGTTCGATCCGCAGGCGATGCCGACCTTCCTTGAAAAACTGCTCGACCAGGCCCGCTACGCCTCACGCCCGCCGGAGATACTGCTCACCCACCCGCTGCCGGAGAGCCGTCTCTCTGATACGCGCAACCGTGCCAACCAGATGCGTCCGGTTGTGGTCCACTCCTCAGAAGATTTTTACATGGCGAAGGCACGTACGCTGGGGATGTATAACAATGGGCGCAATCAGCTCACCAACGATTTGCTGGATGCCTGGGCCAAGGGCAACGTGCGCGAGCAGCGTGCCGCCCAGTATGGCCGGGCGCTGCTCGCGATGGAGGGCAGCAACTATCCTGCTGCCAGCCAGGCGCTGCAGCCGCTGCTGAGCGCAGAGCCGGACAACAGCTGGTATATCGACCTGGCGACCGATATCGATCTTGGGCAGAAAAAGTTTGATCAGGCCATCAACCGGCTTAAAAACGCGCCCAGATTAAAAACCGACCCGGTATTGCAGCTCAACCTCGCCAACGCCTATTTACAGAGCGGCCAGGCAAGCGAGGCGGAGAAGATCCTTAACCGCTACACCTTTAACTACAAAGATGATACCAACGGCTGGGAGTTGCTGGCGCAAGCTGAGGGAACGCTCGGTCATCGCGATCAGGAGCTGGCCGCCCGTGCTGAAGGTCTGGCGCTGAATGGCCAGCTGGATCAGGCTATCTCGCTGCTGGGCAGCGCCAGCGCGCAGGTGAAGCTGGGCAGCATGCAGCAGGCGCGTTACGACGCCCGTATCGACCAGCTGCGGCAGATGCAGGAACGCTTTAAGCCCTATACCAAAATGTAATCAGGAGAGTGTATGTCCGACGCGGTCACTATCTACCATAATCCCCGCTGCTCGAAGAGCCGCGAGACGCTGAGCCTGCTGAAAACCCACGGCGTCGAGCCGCAGGTGGTGCTCTACCTGGAGACGCCGCCGGATGCGGCCACGCTGCGTGACCTGCTGCAGATGCTCAACTTAACCAGCGCCCGCGATCTGATGCGGCAGAAAGAGGATCTCTATCGTTCGCTAAACCTGGCGGACAGCACTCTTTCGGAAGAGGCGCTGATTCAGGCGATGGTTGAGAATCCAAAGCTTATCGAGCGCCCGATTGTGGTGAAGCGCGGCCAGGCACGCATTGGCCGACCGCCGGAACAGGTGTTAGAGCTTCTGTAGGCGCTGTAGGCCGGGCAAACGCAGTGCCGCCCGGCGATATCACAGCTTCAAAATTTCTTTCACAAACGGGATCGTCAGCTTGCGCTGGGCGGTAATCGAGGCGCGATCAAGCTGATCGAGCGTCTCAAATAGCGTACGCATCTCGCGATCCAGCCTTTTCAGCAGAAAACGACATACGTCCTCCGGCAGCTCGAAGCCGCGCTGGCGGGCACGCAGCTGCAACGCCAGCAGCTTATCCTCATCCGACAGCGGCTGAAGCCGGTAGATCTGCCCCCAGTCGAGGCGCGAAGCGAGATCCGCGAGGTGTAAATTGAGCTGGCGCGGCGGCCGATCGCCGGTGATCAGCAGGCGCGTGCGGCCTGATTCCAGAATGCGGTTGTAGAGATTGAAGATGGCCATCTCCCAGGGATCGTCCCCGGCGATACACTCAATATTATCGATACAGACCAACGAGAGCTGCTCCATACCGTCCAACACCTCCGGTACGAACCAGGTGCGCTTATCGAGTGGCACATAGCCGACGGCATCGCCGCGCGCGGAGAGCTCGGCACAGGCCGCATGCAGCAGATGGCTGCGCCCCGCACCTTCCCGCGACCAGAAGTAGATGTATCCGCTATGATCCTGACGCAGCACGTTTTGCACAGCCGCCAACAGAGAGGGGTTATCACCCGGCCAGAAACTGGCAAAGGTTTCATCGTCGGGAAGATAGAGTGGCAGAGAGAGCTGCGCCGGTGCGTTCAGAGATACCTCAACAGGGCTTACGGAAAACGCAGCGAGTTTACCACAAAACGATGCGCGGTTTGAACCGGGCGCGATGCCCGGTTCACTTTCCAGATCGGTTTAATTTCCAGATGAGTGCGGGGTAACGTCGTCCTCTTTGACGTCAATCACCTCTTCTTCCGGGCGCAGGACGCTGATCAGCTTGAAGATCAGCGCCAGGCCGATGCCGACGATGGTCGCCAGCGCCATGCCTTTTAACTCTGCCGCGCCGATGTGCACCTTCGCGCCGCTGACGCCGATGATCAGGATCACCGAGGTGAGGATCAGGTTCTGCGCTTTGCTGTAGTCCACCCTGGACTCAATCAGCACGCGAATACCGGATGCGCCGATCACCCCGTAGAGCAGCAGCGAGACGCCCCCCATCACCGGAACCGGTATGATCTGGATAGCCGCCGCCAGCTTGCCGACGCAGGAGAGCAGAATGGCAATGATCGCCGCCCCGCCGATGACCCAGGTGCTGTAGACGCGGGTAATCGCCATCACGCCGATGTTCTCGCCGTAGGTGGTGTTCGGCGTGGAGCCGAAGAAGCCGGAGATAATGGTGGAGAAGCCGTTGGCAAACATTGAGCGGTGCAGGCCCGGGTCGCGGATCAGGTCGCGCTTGACGATGTTGGCCGTGACCACCAGGTGACCGACATGCTCGGCAATCACCACCAGCGCCGCAGGTAGGATGGTGAAGATGGCGAACCACTCAAAACGCGGGGTGTAGAAGGTAGGCAGAGCAAACCAGTGCGCCTGGGCGATCGGGGTAGTATCCACCACGCCCATCGCGAACGACAGCGCATAGCCTGCCAGCACGCCGATCAGGATCGGGATAATGGCAAGGAAACCGCGGAAGAGCACTGAGCCAAACACGGTTACGCCCAGCGTCACCAGAGAGATGATCACCGTTTTGCTGTCTGCTGACTGCCCTTCTGCTGGCAGCAGGCCCGCCATGTTGGCGGCAACGCCCGCCAGCTCAAGGCCGATAACGGCCACGATCGCACCCATCGCCGCCGGAGGGAACATCACGTCCAGCCAGCCGGTGCCCGCTTGCTTGACGATAAACGACACCAGGCAGAACAGCACGCCGCACATAATAAACCCGCCGAGCGCAACCTCATAACCGAGCGGCAGCAGGAGCAGCACCGGGGAGATAAATGCGAAGCTGGAACCCAGATAGGCAGGAATCTTACCTTTACAGATAAAGAGATAGAGCAGCGTGCCGACACCGTTGAACAGCAGTACGGTAGCCGGGTTAATGTGAAACAGGATTGGCACCAGCACGGTTGCGCCAAACATGGCGAACAGGTGCTGCAAACTAAGCGGGATTGTCTGTAAAAGCGGCGGTCTTTCACTCACCCCGATAGCACGGCGCGTCATAGTGTTTTCCTCTGAGTTATGTTTTGTATAAGGCGAACTGCGTCTTTTATTCAAAAAAAAGCCGACTATCAAAGTCGGCTCTTTTTCATTTATTCAATTACTTGGTACCAAAAATCTTGTCGCCGGCATCGCCGAGCCCAGGAATAATGTACCCGTGCTCGTTAAGGCCCTGATCGACCGATGCGGTATAGAGTTCAATATCCGGATGCGCCTTCTCCAGCGCGGCCACGCCTTCCGGGGCGGCAACCAGCACCAGCACCTTAATGCTGGTGCAGCCCGCTTTTTTCAGCAGGTCGATGGTGGCGATCATTGAGCCACCGGTCGCCAGCATCGGGTCAACCACAAGCGCCATGCGCTCGTCGATGTTGGATACCAGTTTCTGGAAGTAAGGCACCGGCTCGAGGGTAGTTTCGTCGCGGTAGACGCCGACTACGCTGATGCGGGCGCTCGGAACGTGCTCCAGCACCCCTTCCATCATCCCCAGACCGGCACGCAGGATCGGCACCACGGTAATTTTTTTACCTTTGATCTGCTCTACTTCTACCGGACCGTTCCAGCCTTCAATGGTCACCTTCTCGGTTTCCAAATCGGCGGTCGCTTCATAGGTCAGCAGGCTGCCTACTTCAGAGGCGAGTTCACGAAAGCGTTTGGTGCTGATGTCATGCTCACGCATCAGTCCCAGCTTGTGTTTGACGAGTGGGTGTTTTACTTCCACGATCTTCATACTCTTCTCCTTCCCCAGACAGTTGGCAGCCACAAAAAAAATCGCCGGATTATACCGCTTTTTTTCCGTTGCGCTATAGGTAGAGGGTTGATCCCGATCAATCAGATTGAAAATCAGTATATCGCAACGATCTCGGAGAGCCATGAATAATGGACTCGCAAACGTTTGCCTTGACTGTTAGAATTGCGCCGAATTTTATTTCTATCGCCATGTGGGGATCCAAGCAGTGACCGATAAAACCTCTCTCAGCTACAAAGATGCCGGTGTTGATATTGACGCAGGTAATGCACTGGTTGACCGAATCAAAGGCGTAGTGAAGAAAACTCGCCGCCCGGAAGTGATGGGTGGACTGGGTGGCTTCGGTGCGCTGTGCGCGCTGCCGCAAAAATATCGTGAGCCGGTGCTGGTTTCCGGTACTGACGGCGTGGGTACAAAGCTGCGCCTGGCGATGGATCTCAAGCGTCATGACACTATCGGCATCGACCTGGTAGCCATGTGCGTTAACGACCTGGTGGTTCAGGGTGCTGAGCCGCTCTTCTTCCTCGACTACTACGCCACCGGTAAGCTGGACGTCGACACCGCTGCCAGCGTCATCAACGGCATCGCGGAAGGCTGCCTGCAGTCCGGCTGTGCGCTGGTCGGCGGCGAAACCGCGGAGATGCCGGGCATGTACCACGGCGAAGATTATGACGTTGCGGGCTTCTGCGTCGGCGTGGTTGAGAAAGCGGAAATCATCGACGGCTCTAAGGTCACCGACGGCGACGTGCTGATCGCCCTTGGCTCCAGCGGCCCGCACTCTAACGGCTACTCGCTGGTGCGCAAAATCGTAGAGGTCAGCGGTTGCGATCCGGAAACCACCCAGCTCGACGGTAAATCGCTGGCGGATCACCTCCTGGCCCCCACCCGCATCTACGTGAAGAACATTCTTGAGCTGATTGCCAACGTTGACGTTCACGCCATCGCCCACCTCACCGGCGGCGGCTTCTGGGAGAACATTCCGCGCGTGCTGCCGGACAACACCCAGGCAGTAATTGACGAGTCCAGCTGGCAGTGGCCCTCCGTATTCAACTGGCTGCAGCAGGCGGGCAACGTGAGCCAGCACGAGATGTACCGCACCTTTAACTGCGGCGTTGGCATGGTCATCGCGCTTTCTGCTCAGGATGCGGATAAGGCGATTGAACTGATGAACGCGAAAGGTGAAAAGGCCTGGAAAATCGGTATGATTAAAGCCTCTGATTCCAGCGAGCGCGTGGTCATCGAATGAAAAACATAGTGGTGCTCATTTCCGGTAACGGAAGCAATCTGCAGGCAATTATCGACGCCTGCGCGCAGAAGAGAATTAACGCCACTATCCGTGCGGTATTCAGTAACAAGGCCGACGCGTTCGGCCTGCAACGCGCGCGTGAGGCCGACATTGCGGCCCACGCCATCACGGCTGACCAGTTTGCCAGCCGTGAGGCGTTTGACCGTGAGCTGATGATGGAGATCGACGCCTACGCCCCGGATCTGGTAGTCCTGGCAGGCTATATGCGCATTCTCAGCCCGGCGTTTGTCGCCCACTATCAGGGCCGCCTGCTGAACATTCACCCCTCCCTGCTGCCAAAATATCCCGGTCTGCATACCCACCGTCAGGCGCTGGCTAACGGCGACGAAGAGCACGGCACCTCCGTGCATTTCGTGACCGACGAGCTGGACGGCGGACCGGTGATCCTGCAAGCCAAAGTCCCGGTATTCCCCGGCGACAGCGAGGAGGACGTGACCGATCGCGTCCAGACCCAGGAGCACGCCATCTATCCGCTGGTGGTGAGCTGGTTTATTGATGGCCGTCTGGCGATGCGCGAGGGTGCCGCATGGCTTGATGGCGTCCAGCTCCCCCCGCAAGGACACGCCGCAGAGTAGAGCCTCTCTTGCCGGACAGCCTGCACCGTCCGGCAATAACCTCCGCATTATCAGATTACTGTCATACTTATCTGTCACAATTGGACAAGCTGTGGTAATTCTCACCATAATAAAGGCTGAGATGGATTTGCCACGTCCCGAGATTGAACCGGAGTGTGAGTTGTAATGGGTCAGGAAAAGCTATACATCGAAAAAGAATTAAGCTGGTTAGCGTTCAACGAACGCGTGCTTCAGGAAGCCGCTGACAAGAGCAACCCTCTTATTGAGCGAATGCGTTTCCTGGGCATCTACTCCAACAACCTTGATGAGTTCTACAAGGTGCGCTTTGCTGAGCTGAAGCGCCGGATCATCATCAGCGAAGAGCAAGGCTCCAACGCCCACTCCCGACACCTGCTCGGTAAGATCCAGACCCGCGTACTGAAAGCCGATCAGGAGTTTAACGGCCTGTATAACGACCTGCTGCTGGAGATGGCCCGCAACCAGATCTTCTTGATCAACGAACGCCAGCTCTCCGAAAATCAGCAAACCTGGCTGCGTCACTACTTCAAACACTACCTGCGCCAGCACATCACGCCGATCCTGATCAACCGCGAAACCGACCTGGTGCAGTTCCTGAAGGATGACTACACCTATCTGGCGGTAGAAATTATTCGCGGAGAAACCATTCGCTATGCGCTGCTGGAGATCCCGTCGGACAAGGTGCCACGCTTCGTCAACCTGCCGCCGGAGACGCCGCGCCGCCGTAAGCCGATGATCCTGCTGGATAACATTCTGCGCTACTGCCTGGATGACATCTTCTATGGCTTCTTTGACTACGATGCGCTGAATGCCTATTCGATGAAGATGACCCGTGACGCCGAGTACGACCTGGTGCACGAGATGGAGTCGAGCCTGATGGAGCTGATGTCCTCCAGCCTGAAGCAGCGCCTTACCGCCGAGCCGGTGCGTTTTGTCTACCAGCGCGATATGCCTGACGCAATGGTTGAGATGCTACGCGAGAAGCTGACCATCTCGCGCTATGACTCCATCGTACCGGGCGGCCGCTACCACAACTTCAAAGACTTCATTAGCTTCCCTAACGTGGGCAAAGCTAACCTGGTCAACAAGCCGCTGCCGCGCCTGCGCCATATCTGGTTCGATAACTTCCGCAACGGTTTTGACGCCATTCGCGAGCGGGACGTGCTGCTCTACTACCCGTACCACACCTTTGAGCACGTGCTGGAGCTGCTGCGTCAGGCCTCGTTCGATCCTAACGTGCTGGCGATCAAGATCAACATCTACCGCGTGGCGAAAGATTCACGCATCATCGACGCGATGATCCACGCCGCGCACAACGGCAAGAAAGTGACCGTGGTGGTGGAGCTACAGGCGCGCTTCGATGAAGAGGCCAACATCCACTGGGCGAAACGTCTGACGGAGGCCGGGGCGCACGTGATCTTCTCCGCGCCGGGGCTGAAAATTCACGCCAAGCTGTTCCTCATCTCGCGTAAAGAGGGGGAAGAGGTAGTGCGCTACGCCCATATCGGTACCGGTAACTTTAACGAGAAGACGGCCCGGCTCTACACCGACTACTCTCTGCTGACCGCCGACGCACGTATTACCAACGAGGTACGTCGGGTGTTTAACTTTATCGAGAACCCTTACCGACCGGTACACTTCGAGTACCTGCTGGTATCGCCGCAAAACTCGCGCCGCCTGCTGTATGACATGATCGACCGTGAAATTGCCAATGCGCAAAACGGTCAGCCGTCGGGGATCACCCTGAAGCTTAACAACCTGGTTGATAAAGGCCTGGTGGATCGGCTGTATGCTGCATCTGGCTCTGGCGTGCCGGTTAATCTGCTGGTGCGCGGCATGTGTTCGCTGATCCCAGAGCTGGAAGGTCTGAGCGACAATATCCGGGTGATCAGCATCGTGGACCGCTATCTGGAGCACGATCGCATCTATATTTTCGAAAACGGTGGCGATAAGCAGGTTTATCTCTCGTCTGCCGACTGGATGACGCGTAATATTGATTATCGCATTGAGGTTGCGGCCCCGCTGCTCGATCCGCGCCTTAAGCAACGCGTGCTGGACATCATTGAGCTTCTGTTCAGCGATACCGTGAAGGCGCGGTATATCGACAAGGAATTGAGTAATCGCTATGTGCAACGGGGCAACCGCCGCAAGGTTCGCGCGCAGCTGGCGATTTACGACTATATCAAATCACTCGAACAACCAGACTAATCTATGCCGATAAATGACAATACCCCACGGCCGCAGGAGTTTGCTGCAGTCGATCTCGGTTCGAACAGTTTCCACATGGTCATCGCCCGCGTGGTGGATGGCGCTATGCAGATCATTGGCCGTCTCAAGCAGCGCGTGCATCTGGCCGACGGCCTGGATGAGAACAGCGTCCTGAGCGAAGAGGCGATTGAGCGCGGCCTGAGCTGCCTGTCGCTGTTTGCCGAGCGGCTGCAGGGCTTCGACCCGGCCAACGTCTGCATTGTTGGGACGCACACCCTGCGCCAGGCTACCAACGCCGCTGACTTCCTTAAGCGCGCAGAGCAGGTCATCCCCTATCCGATTGAGATCATCTCCGGCAACGAAGAGGCCCGACTGATCTTTATGGGCGTTGAGCACACGCAGCCGGAAAAAGGCCGCAAGCTGGTTATTGATATCGGCGGTGGCTCCACGGAACTGGTGATCGGCGAAGATTTTCAACCTATCCTGGTTGAGAGCCGCCGCATGGGCTGCGTCAGCTTCGCGCAAACCTATTTCCCAGGCCGCACCATTAATCGGGAAAACTTCCACCGTGCACGCATGGCAGCGGTGCAGAAGCTGGAGAGCCTGACCTGGCAATATCGTATTCAGGGCTGGAACGTGGCGCTGGGCGCGTCGGGCAGCATCAAGGCGGCTCATGAAGTGCTGCTGGCAATGGGCGAGAAAGATGGTTTCATCACCCCCGAGCGGCTGGATAAGCTGGTCGCCGAGGTGCTGAAACACACCAGCTTTGACACCCTTAACCTGCCGGGGCTTTCCGACGAGCGCAAGGCGGTCTTCGTGCCGGGGCTGGCTATTCTCTGCGGCGTGTTTGACGCGCTGGCCATTCGCGAGCTGCGTCTCTCCGACGGCGCGCTGCGTGAAGGGGTGCTGTATGAGATGGAGGGCCGTTTCCGCCATCAGGATATCCGCAGCCGCACGGCCCAGAGCCTTGCCAACCAGTACAACATCGATCGAGAGCAGGCCCGCCGTGTGCTGGAGACGACGACCCACATGTACGAACAGTGGGAAGCGCAGAACCCGAAGCTGGCGAATCCACAGCTCACAGCGCTACTGAAGTGGGCGGCGATGCTGCACGAGGTTGGGCTGAACATCAACCACAGCGGGATGCACCGTCACTCGGCCTATATCCTGCAGAACAGCGACCTGCCGGGCTTTAATCAGGAGCAGCAGTCGATGATGGCTACCCTGGTGCGCTTCCACCGCAAAGGGATAAAGCTCGACGACCTGCCGCGT
Organism: Pseudescherichia sp.; assembly: GCF_032052675.1. Classification (NCBI taxonomy): domain Bacteria; kingdom Pseudomonadati; phylum Pseudomonadota; class Gammaproteobacteria; order Enterobacterales; family Enterobacteriaceae; genus Pseudescherichia; species Pseudescherichia sp. The sequence goes on along the minus strand of NZ_DAMBWA010000011.1, from coordinate 106,996 downwards.
TTTACCCTGTTCAAGAAGAAGCAGTTCTTACCGCTGATCCAGCTTCTGCGCCTCGGCGTGCTGCTGAACAACCAGCGCCAGGCCACCACTACCCCGCCGACCCTGCGTCTGACTACCGACGATAACCACTGGACCCTCAGCTTCCCGCGCGACTGGTTCACCCAGAACGCGCTGGTGCTGCTGGACCTGGAGAAAGAGCAGGATTACTGGGGCGCGGTCACCGGCTGGCTGCTGAAGATCGAAGAGGAGCACTCCTCAGGCGTCGCGGCCTGATCCGCACTGCCCTGCTCCTCTACTGCCCAGGCGCGCTTTGACAGTGCCTGGGCATCGCCACCCAGCGTTTCAAGCGGGGCCGGTTTGCCAATCAAATACCCCTGCAGATAGTCGATCCCCAGCGAAACGGCAGCGCTGCGTACCTCTTCGCTCTCGACGTACTCCGCTACCACCCGCATCTTTTTCATGCGTGCCAAATGACAGATAGAAGCCACAATCTGGTAGTCGAGACTGTTGGACGTCAGGTTGCGGATAAAGCTGCCGTCGATCTTCAGAATATCGGCGTTAACGTTTTTCAATCGTGCATAGCTGGCATAGCCCGTACCGAAATCGTCGATGGCGACCCGGCAGCCCAGCTGCTGAAGCTGGCCCAGGGTCTGGTTTGCCTGATTAATATTGGTCAAGGAGTTACTCTCGGTGACCTCAAAAATAAGTTGCCAGGCCTCAACGTTGTAGCGCTCAAGCAGCACGGCGACTTCACGGGCAAAATTGCTCCGGCAGACGGAGGTAGGCGACAGGTTGATGGAGAAGCGCGCCCCCGGCTCTGTTTCACGGTAGTGCGCCATAAAACGTAGCGTGTGTTCAATCACCCACAGGTCGATGCGCGAGGCGAGACCAAACTCATGGGCTACCGGCAGGAACGCATCCGGGCCAATAAGTTCGTTATCGTCGCCAGGCATCCGCAGCAATATCTCGTGGTAATCATCACCGCGTACGCCAGCAATCGGTTGAGCCATCAGGCAGAAGCGATCCGCTTCCAGCGCCCGTTGCAGGCGATTCATCATCTCCACCTTACCCTTCAGGCTGCGTTGCAAATTCACCGCCCCGCGATGCTGAAGGCTTTCCGGCCGTTGGGTCTCCAGGGAGAGATCCGCCGTGGTGCTCAACTCCCCCAGCAGCAAATAGAGATGCGACACCGGCGAACGCACGTAGCAGTAGCTCATCCCTACCTGCGGCTGGAGCGGCATGCCATCCCAGGCGAAGCGGAACTGCTTGATCAGCGTATCCAGCTCCGCGATACGTAGCGCGTGCGATTCAGTATTGAGCCGGAGCACAATGTCATACCCCGACAGGTGATAGACGCACTCACTGCTTTGCAAGCTCTTCTGCAACCATTCTGACAGCATCTGCTTGTACTGAATGCGCAGCATTATACCGTAGTGCCGCCCCAGCAGCTCCAGATCGGGGATGCGTAAAAAGCAGAGCACCGACCAGGGGGTATCTGCGAGGGCGCGGTTGAGCGCCCGCAGGTTCGGCATATTAAGCACCGGGTCAAGCCATGCCAGACGGCTAACCCGCTCGTGCATTACCCGCTGACGCGTGGCCAGCATCGACATCCAGGTGATGATAAATGAGAACACCAGGTAGCTGGACGAGAGGATTGTCAGCTGAATATCGTAGTGCGGCGATAGCGGCGTATAGCGGTAGAAGTAGTGAATGCTCACCATCATGAACGGTGTCCAGACGATAGACATAAGGCGATAGCCATAGCGCATCGATCCCCACAGCATCACCGGAAGCAGCAGCGACAGCGTATAGTTGGTGCTGAAGATGCTGGCACTCTCATTCCACGGAGAGAGCATCAGCACCATCAGCAGCGCAATGACGGCAAACCAGGCGACGACCTCCAACCGGGTCGCCTTTGGATCAAAATCCTGTCGCAGGCGGGAGAGATACCCCTTCAGGTGACGCGGATGGTGGATCACCCTGAGCAGCAGATAGCAGAACGGCGTTCCTGTCAGGCCGCTGACCAGCAGCGCCTGGTAGTTAATGAGCGTGCGCAGGCTGAACGGCGTCACACCGGTCAGGGCCTGGTATTTGTCATACAGGCCAAGCCAGGTGACGGTATGAAAAATCAGCAGGAACAGGGTCGCCGGGCACAGGACCTGCCAGAACATACGCTGCGCGGTGAGCTCTGCATTGCCATAGGAGATATTGTGCCGTCGGGTGACGAAGACGCGATAGCCGCCCCTGCTCACCACGATGGGCACCATAAAATGGAGGATTTTAAGCAACGTCTCAGGGGCGCTGGTCTGGGGATAGTAGTGCCAGGCCAGAGAGAGAACAATGCCTGGCAGCGCCGCCCAGCCATAGAAGAGCATCAGGCTTAGAAAAAGCGACAGCGGCAGATAATAGAGCACCACGCTGCCATCAGCGACCCAGGTAAAGGTATTGACCATGCGGGCGAGGGGCAGCAGCAGGAAGGGCAAGATGAGCGGCAGCGCCCACCATTTAGCTTTATAGAGATTATAAATTTTCGCGTAGCTCATCGATGTTCAGTTTAAAACCCAGCGTTCTGAAGTCGGTGTCAGGCAGGGTTCCAGGCTAACCATGAAGATTATAGAGTCGGTCAGACTGTGATATTTGTGAAGAGTTTAGTGCGGCAAAAACGGTTGCGATTGACCTGGATCAAGTGACCGTACGCCTTGCAAAACACCGCTCTCTCTTCTTTGCGCAATTTTTTCTGAGAATTCATGCGCTTTGTTATTATTTCATTATTATGGTTTTAGTACAGGCTTTCTTTGACGAAATTTTACATAACGGCTGATTGATCTGCGCTTCGCTCTGTGCATTAATACACCAATCGCCCGCCCGTCGGGTTAACCCGTAGGAACCTCTAGTGAGCCAGTCACACAGTATGCGAAAACGACAGCGACTTGACAGTCGCCTGACTCGTATCGTATTGCTTATCAGCTTTTTCTTCTTCTTTGGACGCTTCGTCTACTCCTCTATCGGTGCCTGGTACCATCATCAGGACAAAGCCCAGTCACAGCAGATTAGCCAGCCAGTCGACACGACAGCATCACAACGCTGACGGGGTTTGATCGTTAAGTGGTGAATTAGTTCCAGAAGGGATCACGGTTCCAGTTGCTGGGGAAGTTGGGTGCGCGTTGGTAGGTTTGTGCAGGATGAGTTGTGAGCTGCATGGGTGGTTTGGTTTGGCTATGGTTAGGACCTACGTAAATTCTTTAGATCTGCTCATTGCATTTGCAATGACCACTCTTCGATTTCACTGCTGAATCGGACTTAGCATTGTAAAACTGAAGGTCCGCTAAAAGCGATTTGCGGACGTTAAAGTTTAAAGCAGCGAGCGGCAAAGCAGCACAATTGTCTTATTTTGTTATGTGCCGAACTCATTGTGCGCTATGAGTATCCGGCTTGACCGTCTAATTGTTCGCTAAATATTGTAACCCATTAACATATAGAATTGATAAATATCCTAATTTAGGGGGGCTTGTCTGCGTGGCACTGTAAGTCCAAGACCATTTGCGTGCGATATCAATAGCTTCTTTGATATAGATTACAATGAAAGGTCATATGCATTGACGACAAGACTCTCCCCCTAGGCTAACAAGCAAAATACTAATCGGGAGTTAACGGCCGACCAATAAACATATTTCCCGAGCTCCGCGACAGTATCGTATAGAGGGCCAACAATGAGCCCTGTGGGTCTTAAACAATCACAGAATCCTCGATGTATACAGGCTAGCTGACTTCATGAAAGCGATAAATCCGCCCATTCTCATTCACCTCTGCCACCTTTCCCAAAGCCTCCGCTGGCGACAAACCGAAATTTCGGGTTAACACAATGAACAGATGATAGAACTCGGATTTCAAATCTGCGGCGAAGATCCCCGGATCATCAGATCCAAGACAAATAGACATAGGAACATCACCTTCAATCGCCTCACCCGGCAAGCCCATCCAGCGAAAGATATGATGCTCGCTGACATCTCGATACTGACTGATACGGGTATTGCTGGTCGGAGGGCATTCTATCGCAATGTTTCGGTCTGCCATTTTTGCCATTACAGCTTGTTGTAATGCAACAACCGCTTCATCCGGCAAATATTCCAAGGCAACTTCAACATATTCAGCACGCTGCTTTCGCACATTGTCAGATGTAAGCCATTGCTTATACAACTTCAGCGGCCTTTTCATACCCGTCGTTTTAACCAACTCTCTGGCGCGCTCGTACTCTTCCAACCAGAGGGATTTGGGTTTTAATGGCCCATTTAGTTCACCTAGTAGACCTTCCGATTCCGCCAACAGCCCTCGCATTTCAAATACCTGATCAAGGGTGGTAATCGAGACTTCTTCTTCCAGCGAAAACACTTTATGGGCCAAGCGAACTGCTTCAATCGCTGCATCACTGGCGTAACGCAGCAGTTCTGGATGACTTCGAAGTTCCCGCCAGATAAACACCAAATCGAGCAATCTCGTCTCTTTGGTCATGGACAAAGACAATGGCAAAGAGCGTTTCCAGATGTTAGGTGTGATGCCAATCGCCGTGCAGTGACCAAGACGGTCGCCATTACGCAATGGCAAAAATCTCAAGGCATCATCAATGGATCGAATACCACTGATCAGATGCGGAAAGTCCTCGCCAACATGATAGGTAAAATGAGCAATACCTGATTTGGCTAGCACCCGGAACAAGGGGCCAAACAACTCCGGTGGCGCGTGCATCTCATTAGCTGCGGCATCCACTCCTCGAATCCAGCCTGTCAGGCGCGGTTCAGACTTCAGCATGTCCATCAGAATAGCTGCCTGATTTTTCAGGTCTTTGAATAGTAATGCGTAAGGATAGACCTCACCATTTTTTGGCTTTCTTTTGATAAAGTGCGGCACTAGCGCCAGTTCTGCACACTTGCCATGAGGTTCAACCAGTTCGAGGTTATCGAGCACTTGCGACATAGTCAGCGGCTTCTCATGCACCCATTCCAGAGACATATGAGCACCCAGGTATTCCCAATATCCTCTTAACACACTGAAGAGCAGTTTTTGCATTTTGCTTGGGTCGCTCTTCGGAGCAAAACGTCCTTCCAGATAACGCACCTGAGAATACACACCAGCACCATGGGCATGTTTAAAACGAGACAAATAAGATTTCTCTGTTTCCTCCCTCAACTCCGTCATGGTGTAATTCTGGAACTGATCAAAACCGAAAAAATCGTCTCGCTGAACCAGTAAGGTCAAGTACTGATTTTGAATCAGCAGGTAAATCCAAAGCAGTCGTTCTAACCCTTCGGGCGCATTATACCGCCATTTTTCCAACAACCCGGTTAGCCAGCAAAATTCAGACTCCTGACTGTATTTGTCGTCAGTTGGCCAAACCGTCGCAAACCCATACTCCTGGCCATTATGCAGAATTGTGCTATCCGCCAACTGCTGCGGATACTGCATTGATGCTATCCATTCTGGCAACTCCACGCCCTGAGCAACCCGACAAAGAATTTCGCGAATATTACAGGCGATTTGCAAACGATCCTTGAAGATTTCAGGCGTCAGAGAGGGGTCAATCTGGGCGCAGAGTTGTTTCATCTCTTGAGATGCCCAGCCCTTCTCGAAATCTCTAACGCTCGCTTCCGGGTGCTTGAGTGCATCCAGCCAACACTCTTCCGCACTAGTACTGCCATTCAGATGTTGGTGAGTTTCGTGTAGGCATTCACGGGTAATGTAGTCTTCAACCGTCGGGTGATATGGGTATAAAGGCCAGCGAAAGCTATATTCCTGACTGGCAGACCCAGGGTTAAATATCTGATGACACGCCATAATTGGTAGGCACGACACTCGGCTCATCAGCGTTTGCCATTCCGAGAACATAGGTAGATCGATTTTGGGGCCACCTTTCTCGTTTTTGATAAACTTTTCAGCTATCTGGCGTAAGGCTGCTACTGGGCCGAGTTTCATATTCTGCTGTTTGATTTGCTGCACTAAAGATGACCAAGCCGATTTAGCTACATGATCAGGCAAACTACGCACCTGTTCGTATTGAGCAAGGAACACAGATGACTCCACCCTCTCCTCAAGTGATACCTCATCCAAAGAGACTGTGCTCAGCCTATGCAACAGTACTGTTGAGTTAAGAAGAAACCTTTCCATACCCAATCCTTATACGAAGGCCATTATCATTTTTCTTCGCCGCCACTTAATGAAGGCGACTTGGTTTTCCTAGCTGGCGTAGGCTTATCGTATGATGCTCCGACGATTGTGGAGGAATTCAGCGATGTTATAGTGTTTTGAGACATCTGTTGTTTAATGTTTATTTCTCGATTACCATTTTTAGACAAATAGTCCCATTCCCCATCAGGAAGTAATTTTTCGCCAACAATTTCACCAATCAATTCATAGAAACTTACTTCCTTGCTCAGTGCTTTGGCTGAACAATTAATCCCTCCAACAGGAAAAATGAACGGATGTAGAATTGGACAGCTAATTAATAAGAAAAACAATGGATGGGTATCTTTCCATGTTTTTTTACCCGCTTTCAATTCATCACTAATTACTTTTATCTTTTTCTCAAACGTATCAACCGAAGTAACTGGATTTAGTCTCAACCCCTCACCGAGATATTCCCTATCACTAACCGAATGATATAAGCTCTCTTCAACCAATACCGCATGAAGAAAAGCTAAAACATTAAAACGCATAATTTTCGCAGCATTTGATTGACTGGCCATTCGTCCATACTCTGCATCATTAAAGAGTCTGGTTTTATGCTGATCAGCCACATTATTAAGGTTGAAATAGAATCGACTCCATACTTTACCAATCAAAAGTGCCGACGGACGAATTTCAATCTCAATTTTGTTTACTTTTTTAAGCCATTGCTCAACTTTAGTAATGGCATCAGAAAATTCCGTTGCGTCATCCTGCTGACTTTCATCAGTTACACCATCATCCTTGGGATCAAGGTCAACATCCAAAACAGCAGCATCGTTATCCACACTTTTACTTGAGACTTTCATTTCTGCACGAGCAGCAGCCTCGCTCCATGGGGGAACAATACATGTTGACTGAGCTATAACTTTATTAAAAGCATTAGTAATGGCAGACCTTTCACTACGGCATGCAGAGATATCTGCAATAGCACCAATCAGATTAAAAACACTACTGAAATCCATAAGGTTATTTGAAGCTACCGTACTCAAGGAAGCCGCCATTGCGGCTTTTGCCAAGCCATTCTCAGTATCAATGTTAAATTTTTTGTAACCCTCAGGCATGTTTTGGCGTGATTTACGATTTAACTGCACCATGCCAAGAAAAACACCAATCTTTTCATCATTAGGGTTGTTTGCAACCACCGCACAACACCGATTAGCCCAATGTGAGGCACTTTCAATTCTGCCAACAGACATATAAGCTACATATTCAATAACAAGCTGTTCGAATTTTTCTCTATCATTTTCAGCCTGTGCTAACTCGGTCACAAATTGGTTGAATATACTGACAGAACCACAACCAACCAAAAGCATCTGTAGGAACTTTGACAGACTGCCCTGACAGTTTTCACTTACCTGAGCTGCTAAGTAAATAGAGCAATTTCGTAATGCTTCACTTTCAGACTGAGGCCGCAAATAAAATCCTGTATTAAAATCACGATCCTGCTTCACATAGGTAAAAATGTCCTTACAGAGCGAATCCATACCAAACCGATGCTGTTCATAATTTAACCCTGCGCGATAAATGCTGCTTAGCATCGAACCATATAAGGCATTTCTAAGTAAATTCGGAACTGATAACTCATCAGGCCTTTCATTTCTGCTTTGTTTACCACTAAGCTTTACCGATGTAGCATGATATTTTTTGGTATAGAAATCCTGAAGCACCTGCATCAACAACCGCACTGGCTGCTTCAGCAGTTCATTCACATACATGTCAGCATCAGAGCCCTCTCTCAAATTAAGGCCTTCCCTAACAGCATCGCCAATCGCTTGCCGAACATCTATGGCATCATTATCCTGCATGCCAGGCTCGGTTTTAACCTTGATCTTCTCTTTACCGACTTTTCCTTTTTCGCCGACCAGTTGTAACATGGTTTTCAGTTGAATACGCTTTTGTACCGGAAAAATTTTTAATAAATATTGCTGTTCAAGGTGTTCAACCATATAGCCTCGCTCTGCTAAGCGGGCGCTCTCTTTTTCCTGATCGAGTAAAGTTTTGCTGTAATTTTCGTATTGCTTACCGCGAATCAATTGGGAATATAGGCGCAAGTCACCTGTCGCCACCACCACCAATTTCCGACTATTAAAGAATTTACGAATAGATTCAAGTACATCCCAACCCGCGTCAAACTGAGTATCAATATCATCAAAGGTGATCAAAATGGCCTTGCAGCCGAGAATTTCACACGCTCGTTTAACCAGTTCCTCAAAGATTTCTGACAAATCCTGGCCACCAATGGAATAATCAAGCTGGGCATCCAGCTTCAAAGCATCACTGAAATATTCCGGCTTATATTCCTTGTCTGTGAGCAGATGTAAACCACGCTGGAGCTGCGCAAGGTGATTCTGCCATTGTTCTTTTTGTTTTTTATAGTCATTCGACGCCCAGCATCCTTTTAACTTGTCGGACACCATTTTATTCAGACGGGCAGTCACAGTGACCAAAATTGGTTCATGACGCGGCAACTTGGTAGGGTCGATGGTCGGCAAACACTTGATGCTAACTTTTACATCACCTTGGTCATTGTTCAGAGATTTGACCACGCTATTGATAAAAGTGGTTTTACCCGCACCGCGAGTACCATCCACAAAAAATACATTACGACCGGACTCATCAATAAACTGTGTTAGCCCAGCAGGCTTATCGGTGTCAGGAAGAGTAACCGAGTTTCGGATACTTTCGACCAACTGATCACGCAGAGATTTCTGAATGAGATCATCTTCTTTGGTACTTCCGGGAAGATTGGGAGCAAACAAGTTGATGATGATTTTTCCCTCGGTTGTTTCAGTCTGTACGCTGTCTGTCATGTCCGTATCAATCCATTTATTTTTATTTTTTTGCCAGCCTGAGCATCAGACTGGTGCTTTAAATTTCCACTGAGTTGATTCATGGAATGCTCAATGCCCTTAGCTTCAATCAGTTCGTTGGAGGGCACTTCGCCACAATCCATCCTACAAAGCTACCTGGAGCGCTGGTAAAACTGACCACCTCATTCACTGCCCCCATCCTCGCGACTGAACGGTTCGCTTTGTCGCGCAGACATTACTGCACGGAGTGTGGGACCGAGGATAACGCATAACATGCTCATATTGTGTCGACACACCTTCACTAGATCTAACAGATAATATACTAGCGTTAACTTATTGATAAATATTGGCAACAGCCAGTTACTGCTCCTGTTACCATAAGCGTGCTGGTATATTATTACTTTTTCTAGCCATTTATTTTAGTTTGATCTAGGCTAAGTGCGTAAATTAGCTAGCTTTACCTTCTTCAGCAACAAAAAAGTGTTGCCTGTTTATTTGCTCAACGCAAGTCTGTTTTATGGCGAAAATTAACAACTATTAGTATTAATCCATATGAACAACAAATGTCCGCTTCTGGCACAAAGCGGACACTCATTCCCACATACAAAAATCAATGACATATCTCCTGTACAAGCTTTGCCCTTCCATTGCCAACAACCAAACCGTTTGCCCGGAGGCAGCGCTGGTGGAAATTACGGCGTGCTCTGACCCGCTATGATTCTGAAGCTCGCTACAGTCTCATCATCTCTATCCATGTAACGGAGACCGGTGTCGATCTGTTGACGCCGGTACAGAGTTAAGTGGATACGCTTATCGCCAGTCAGATCGAAATAACATCATGAAAACAGCGATGCGTTTTGATCCGGCTCTGAACTCATTCGCCTCTCTCACCGGGAATGCATCGCCACGGGTTTATTCACCACTGCTCCCGTATCACCTTTTTCACCTGGTAGAACACCCGCTGGCAGACTGACCAGAACGCTGGCCATGCGGACGATGAGCGGGATACAGTTTTGTCCTTCAGGATTTGCCCCATCTCGCCAGAATTGCTTTCTTGTTCCACGACGGCGGACACTGCAGTGCTCTCCATCGCGACAGGCGGAACCTCAAGCTCCAGTGAAGGCTGATTTTCAGCAGGAATGTTGTCGCCCTCTGCTGCTGTCTCATCCTTGAGTTTAATCCCCTGCGTTTCGAGCCACGAGATATCCAGTTGCCAGGCATGACGAGATCGTGCCCGCCATACGTCAAAAGCTTCATCCACATAGTCAAATGCGCCCTGAAGAGACCAGCCGTTGACCAGAGCCAGATGAGCCACCGCTTCGTCCTTTTTACCCCGGAGCTCGCTGAACCCCATATGTTTGACTTCATGGCATGAAGGGCATAACGCGATGAGCCCTTTGAGGGTCTGATACTGATGGTCATCATCGTAATGCCAGATTTCATGGCACTCTACAGGCCATCGGGGCCCCTTTCCGCCGCAGACCTGGCATTTCCACCCTGCTGTTCTGGCCGTTTGTTGCCGTAACCGTTTCCAGTCCGTTGAAGATACCGCACTTCTGACGTTATCGAACCAGCATGTTCGGGGCACCAGCTCAATCGTCAGTCTTGGTGGGTAAAAGCTCACATCAGGTTCACCCTCCAGAGCCTTCAGCACTCCCTTTTGAAGATAATCCTGACAGACATCAGAAAGGTTATTTTTCCTGCACATCTCTGTAAGCCATTCTTCCGACCGGTTATCACGGATTTTACATACCATGTAGCGAAGCACTTCTTCATGGGGTAAAGGTACAGCCTGTTCAATATCAGGAAAAAGATCCACGAAGAAATCCTTTTGCAGAAGGCGTCACACCTCATTATACGAAAGGCTTTGAGGTGATTAAACGTGGTAAAGCCGCGCTCTTCGTCCTTAGTCATCGTGCATTTAGTGCCAGTGAATGGCCAATTGGAGCACCCAACTGCAAGCCACAATAAATACCTGAAAAGACGTAAAAGCGAATGCGACAGTGTCTTGGTCAACTAAATTTGGCCTCAGTACTGGCGGTATAACTGGTTAGGATTAAAAAAGTTGTTAAATTAGATAATCCTTAACTACATATAACATAGACTTTTACAGTTACCTCACCATCTTTTGAGTTTCTCACTCCCTCCAAATCTGCTATCAGGCCTGGTGCATTAGTTATGTAATGATTAGGATCGTATATTACGCACCATAGGTTCTTACAGCGGCTGTGTCGCCTGTAATGTTCAATATCGATGATAAGCTCATCACCTACTTTTTTAGCATGTGAGCGATCTCGTACAATTTTTGTTTCCAGCACCAATTCATGCACTGGAAGAAGGAAATCCATTCTGGTACTGGAGCCCGCATAGCTAGGGGTATACTCTTCGGGTCGTATATCCTGAATCCAGGGTCTCAACAGAGAGTGGAGTAAATCTTGCACGTCATACTCACTGTCAAACGTAAGAGGCTGGCTACCTCTTCTTCTATGCGTAAGAGGATGCATAGCTCGATGCAACCCTTTAACTAACCTTTCAATCAGTACCTCAACTTTTGTAGGCATTACGGGTTGTTGTAGCGCTTGAATAGTTTCCTCATTGGGGATATCAGTGGAGGGGATTTGACCTAAAGGCAACACTCTCCCAAAGCGGTAATATCTAAGGCCGTTATCATGTAATACGGCTTCAAGGTTGGCTTTCTTATCTTGCCACTCACTATATTTGTCGCTATTTTCTGAAGGTGGTGAATCCATGAATTCTTCAATGACGCTTCCCAAGACCGCCAAGCTATCCGTCTCAGGATCTTGTCCGGCTATGTAGAGCCAGTTCTTCCATCTGACACTATGAGTACCCTCAGGGTTGCCCGGTGCTCCTGCTGTTATAAAAAGATTTTCAAGTGCTGAATGTGACGCCGTGTTAGCTAACGTGTCGCCTACGGCTTTACATAATGATCTTGATAGGCGCATTAAACCTCCTGTTTAAATAAGCAATTTATCATTATACCATTGACCTGCTCCCCGTTGATTAACTTAGTGTAGAGTGAATACGTCCGCTTCTGGCACAAAGCTGACCTTCAATTTCCTATTACAATGGTCCCAGACAAGTCCGGAAGAGCAAGTATATAAATATGCAACCCATAAAAAACCCTCTGTAAAAGCAGAGGGTTAATATCTTGCATGTGGCACGAACCGCTATACCCTAGCTACCCATCATTCCCACTCAATCGTAGCCGGTGGCTTCCCGCTGATGTCATAGACCACGCGCGAAATACCATTAACTTCATTGATGATGCGGTTAGAGACGCGCCCCAGGAAATCGTACGGCAGGTGCGCCCAGTGTGCGGTCATAAAGTCGATGGTCTCAACTGCACGCAGGGAGACAACCCAGTCGTACTTACGGCCGTCGCCCATCACACCTACGGAGCGTACCGGCAGGAACACGGTGAACGCCTGGCTCACTTTGTTATAGAGGTCAGCTTTACGCAGCTCTTCAATGAAGATAGCGTCAGCGCGACGCAGCAGGTCGCAGAACTCTTTCTTCACTTCGCCCAGCACGCGCACGCCCAGACCCGGACCCGGGAACGGGTGACGGTAGAGCATGTCGTACGGCAGGCCCAGCTCGAGACCAATCTTACGCACTTCGTCTTTGAACAGCTCACGCAGCGGTTCAACGAGGCCCATCTTCATCTCTTTCGGCAGGCCGCCCACGTTGTGGTGGGATTTGATAACGTGTGCTTTACCGGTCGCGGATGCAGCGGACTCGATAACGTCAGGGTAGATAGTCCCCTGCGCCAGCCACTTAACGTCTTCCAGCTTCAGCGCCTCTTCGTCAAATACTTCAACGAATACGCGGCCGATGATTTTACGTTTCGCTTCCGGATCGTTCTCACCGGCCAGCGCGTCGAGGAAGCGCTGCTCGCCTTCAACGTGAACGATGTTCAGGCCGAAGTGGTCGCCAAACATATCCATCACCTGCTCGGCTTCGTTCAGGCGCAGCAGGCCGTTGTCCACGAATACACAGGTCAGGCGATCGCCAATGGCGCGGTGCAGCAGCATCGCGGTCACGGAGGAGTCCACGCCGCCGGAGAGGCCAAGGATCACCTTGTCATTGCCAACCTGCTTGCGGATACGCTCAACGGCATCGTCGATGATTTTAGCCGGGGTCCACAGCGCTTCGCACTCGCAGATGTCGCGCACAAAGCGCTCCAGCATACGCAGGCCCTGACGGGTGTGGGTCACTTCCGGGTGGAACTGCACGCCGTAGAAACGCTTCTCTTCGTTAGCCATAATGGCGAACGGACAGGTCTCGGTGCTGGCAACGGTCACAAAGTCTTCCGGGATAGCGGTAACTTTGTCGCCGTGGCTCATCCACACGTCCAGCAGCGGATTGCCCTCTGCGCTCAGGGAGTCCTCAATACCGCGCACCAGCGCGCTCTGAGTTTTCACTTCAACCTGAGCATAGCCAAACTCACGCTCGTTAGAGCCTTCAACGTGGCCACCAAGCTGCATCGCCATCGTTTGCATACCGTAGCAAACGCCGAATACCGGTACGCCTGCCTCAAATACATACTGCGGCGCGCGCGGGCTGTTGTGTTCAGTGGTGCTCTCCGGGCCGCCGGACAGGATGATCCCGTTCGGGTTGAACTCACGGATTTGGGCTTCGGTGACGTCCCAGGCCCACAGCTCACAGTAGACGCCCAGCTCACGCACGCGGCGGGCAACAAGCTGGGTGTACTGCGAACCAAAGTCGAGGATAAGAATGCGATGCTTATGAATATTGTCGGTCATTGACGATTGTTCCGAGGCAGAAGCAGATAGAGAAAATAAGTGCCGGGCAGCGTTACGCCCACCCGGCCTATAAATTAAATCAGGAACCCATGCGGTAGTTCGGGGACTCTTTAGTGATGGTCACGTCGTGAACGTGGCTCTCCTGAATGCCCGCTCCGCTGATGCGTACAAATTCAGCCTGCGTACGCAGCGCGTCGATAGTACCACAGCCGGTCAGACCCATACAGGAGCGCAGGCCGCCCATCTGCTGGTGAATGATCTCTTTCAGGTAGCCTTTGTACGCCACGCGGCCTTCGATACCTTCCGGCACCAGCTTGTCAGCGGCGTTATCGGTCTGGAAGTAGCGATCGGAGGAGCCTTTAGACATCGCACCCAGCGAGCCCATGCCGCGGTAGGATTTGTAAGAGCGGCCCTGGAAAAGTTCGATCTCGCCTGGGGACTCTTCGGTACCGGCCAGCATGGAGCCAACCATTACCGCCGCCGCGCCTGCGGCGATTGCTTTAGCGATATCGCCGGAGAAGCGGATGCCGCCGTCAGCGATAACCGGAATGCCGGTGCCTTCCAGCGCTTCAACCGCGTCGGAAACCGCGGTGATCTGCGGAACACCCACGCCGGTGACGATACGGGTAGTACAGATAGAGCCTGGACCGATACCCACTTTCACCGCGCTGACGCCAGCGTCGGCCAGCGCGCGCGCGCCTGCGCCGGTAGCCACGTTGCCGCCGATGATCTGCAGGTCAGGGTATTTAGCACGGGTCTCACGAATACGCTGCAGCACGCCTTCAGAGTGGCCGTGGGAGGAGTCGATCAGCAGGACGTCAACGCCAGCGGCAACCAGCGCATCAACGCGCTCTTCGTTGCCCGCGCCCGCGCCTACCGCAGCGCCTACGCGCAGACGGCCATGCTCGTCTTTACAGGCGTTCGGTTTACGTTCAGCTTTCTGGAAATCTTTTACGGTGATCATGCCGCGCAGGTGGAAGTTTTCGTCAACGACCAGCGCCTTCTCAACGCGTTTTTCATGCATTTTAGCGAATACGGCGTCGCGGGCTTCGCCTTCACGCACGGTAACCAGACGCTCTTTCGGCGTCATGTATACGCTTACCGGCTGGCTCAGGTCGGTAACAAAGCGCACGTCACGACCGGTGATGATGCCCACCAGCTCGTAGTCAGCGGTCACCACCGGGTAACCGGCGAAACCGTTACGCTCGGTCAGCTCTTTCACTTCACGCAGGGTGGTGGTCGGCAGTACGGTCTGCGGATCGGTTACCACGCCGGACTCATGTTTTTTCACGCGGCGAACTTCTTCTGCCTGGCGCTCGATGGACATGTTTTTATGGATAAAACCGATGCCCCCTTCCTGCGCCAGGGCGATAGCCAGGCGTGCTTCCGTCACGGTGTCCATTGCTGCGGAGAGCATAGGAATGTTCAGGCGAATGGTTTTGGTAAGCTGGGTGCTGAGGTCGGCAGTATTCGGCAGAACGGTAGAATGAGCGGGAACGAGGAGGACGTCGTCAAACGTCAGGGCTTCTTTAGCGATACGTAGCATGGGCAATATCTCTGACCGGGTGGTTAAATATTGCCGTGGCATTATACAGAGCGTAACCGATTGCATCTACACTTTTTTGGAAAAATAGTTGCGATTGCGGCCCATCGGGTTACTATCGATTAATTAACCTTCTGATTTAAAATTTGATCTGGCTCACATGTCATCGATGCAATCCCCCGCAATTTTTACCGTTAGCCGCCTGAATCAGACGGTGCGCCTGCTGCTGGAAAGAGAAGTTGGCCAGGTCTGGATCAGCGGTGAGATCTCAAACTTTACCCAGCCTGCCTCCGGTCACTGGTACTTCACGCTCAAGGATGATACTGCCCAGGTACGCTGCGCGATGTTCCGCAACAGCAACCGTCGGGTCACCTTCCGCCCCCAGCACGGACAGCAGATCCTGGTCCGCGCCAGCATTACGCTCTACGAGCCGCGCGGCGAGTACCAAATCATCGTCGAAAGCATGCAGCCGGCAGGCGAAGGCCTGTTACAGCAGAAGTATGAGCAGCTAAAGGCGAAGCTGGCAGCAGAGGGACTGTTCGATCAGCAGAGCAAGCAGCCACTCCCCTCCCCCGCTCACTGCGTGGGGGTGATCACCTCGAAAACCGGGGCCGCGCTACACGATATCCTGCACGTGCTTAAACGCCGCGATCCCTCCCTGCCGGTGGTGATTTACCCTACCGCCGTACAGGGCGAAGACGCGCCGGGACAGATCGTTCGCGCTATTGAGCTGGCGAACAGCCGCCGGGAGTGTGATGTGCTGATCGTCGGGCGCGGCGGCGGCTCGCTGGAGGATCTCTGGAGCTTCAACGACGAGCGGGTGGCGCGGGCGATTTTCGCCAGCCAGATCCCCATCGTCAGCGCCGTCGGCCATGAAACCGACGTCACCATCGCCGATTTTGTGGCCGACCTGCGTGCGCCGACGCCGTCCGCCGCCGCAGAGATGGTCAGCCGCAACCAGCTTGAGCTGCTGCGTCAGCTGCAAAGCGGCCAGCAGCGACTGGAGATGGCGATGGATTACTACCTCGCTAACCGCACCCGTCGCTTTACCCAGCTGGAGCATCGGCTACAACAGCAGCACCCGCAGCTGCGGCTGGCGCGTCAGCAAACCGTGCTTGAGCGGCTGCGCCAGCGGATGACCTACGCGATGGATAACCAGCTTAAGCGTTCAGGTCAGCGTCAGCAGCGGATGGCCCAGCGTCTTAACCAGCATTCACCGCAGCCGCGTATTCATCGCGCCCAGAATCGGGTGCAGCAGCTGGAGTACCGTCTGGCCCAACTGATAAGCGCCAGGCTCAGCGCCACCCGCGAACGCTTCGGCAATACGGTTACGCACCTGGAAGCCGTCAGCCCCCTCTCCACGCTGGCACGCGGCTACAGCGTAACCACTGCAACAGATGGCAACGTGCTGAAGCAAACCAAACAGGTGAAAGCCGGAGATATGCTCACCACCCGCCTGGCGGATGGCTGGGTGGAAAGTGAAGTGAAAGGCGTGACCGTTGCTAAAAAAACACGGGCACGCAAAAAAACCTGACCTGACGCTAGCTCGCCTGATGATGTTTATCAGGCGTAACGGCAAGCATTATCCAGGACAGGCCAGAAAAAACAGCCAATGCGCCAACCGCGCCGATAGTGCCATAGAGCTGTCCAAAGAGAATCGAGCCTGCTACCTGCCCAGCGGCCAGCATCAGAAAAGCCATACTGACGCCGGCCGCTGGTGAAGGTTGAGCAATCGCCGCGCCCTGTACCAGCAGCACGCCGGACAAAATGACATATCCTGCGCCACTCATCGCCACCACCGGAAAAAGCCACCTGTTAAAACCGTGGCTCACAGCCAGCGCAGCTAAAGACGCTGCCATAAAGAACTGCGATCCCCAGTAAACGCCCCGCATGCCGATACATCGCGCCACGGTGCCGGTAAACACGGCGATGACGCCTGCTCCGCCGCTTACCAGCCACAGGATATTTGTCATCGCGCTATCCACGTTGGTGTGCTGCTGAAGTAACTCAGGCCCAAAGCTCCACCATGCCGCGCTGGCAATACCGCTGACAAAAGCAATAACTAACAGCCGAAACATGCCCGGCTTGCGAAAAAGGGCGCGCCAGTGCGGCGATCCCTCTGTCGATTTAGACGCACTTTTAGGCAGAGTACGCCACGCAGCGAGCAGGCATACCAGCGCCAGTAAAGCGAAAACCATGCAGGAGACACGCCACCCGCCCGGCATGAAAAAAAGAATGGGGACGGACAGAATGATGCCCCCGCTTGTTCCGGCGTTAATGGTCGTATTCACCTGCGTCTGGCGTTCATCAGGGACGGCGTCGTTCACGGCCCCCGCCAAGGCGGGAGAGGCCAGTCCAGAGCTTGTACCTGCAACAAACAGGCCGAGCGCCAGATAGAGCGGCGCAGCCGCAAAAGCCAGGATAAGCAACCCGACGGCGGCCACAACGGCAGCCAATATTGCCGTGACGCGTGGGCCGAAGCGGCTGGTCAAAAAGGACGCGATGAAGACGGATAAGCAGTAGGCTACGTAGCTGCAGGCGGCAATTAAGCCAGCGACTTCTGGCGTGAAAGGGATCTCCTGCCGAATATCGGGCAGCATGAGCCCCCATGAAAATCTCGCCATCCCATAGGTTACGGCGATCAAGGCAAAGCCGGTGACTCCCAACGCTACGTCTCTTTTCATTACGTTTCTCTTTTTATGAGCAGTTAAAAACGTAAGTGCTAAGAGATGATTGCGCAAATTTTGTGATTAGGCGTCAGGCATGACGAACTCGACGCGCTTTTTCGAGATCAGCCCGTGGCCGTGCTGGCAGAAGTAATCTACCGCGCCGCAGGCCTTGAGCACCTCTAATGGCTGATGGCAATCGGGGCAGCGTGCTTCTAACGCCACATCGAGGTTACAATTTTCACAATGCGCATGGGTGCCAACAAGCTCCATCGGCTTATCACAGTTAGGACAGGTCAGTTGCATAACGCCTCCAGGTGTTAAGGTGCAGCATCGAGATGGACTCTAACACTGTAGCCTGCGTTCTTGAAGGAATAGACATTTCCGCGAACGTGTAAATAAATCTGCCCGTCTTTCACTTCTGCATTAGCCTTATAGTCGTCAGTGATCATAATAGGTTCCACATCTTTTACATGCGCCATGAAATCATCAGGACTTTTCTTGGCATCATAGAGATAGTAACGATATGTATCCTTTGAAAGTGAACTAGACGCCGCCTGGGTGATATACAGAGTTAGCTCATCGTTTACACTCATACTACCCTTCAGCTGTTCATATACGGTAAACAGATCACGGAACTGGTACGCCCAGAACCCAAAGATAAGCAAAACAAAAACAGCCCCAGTACGCCAGTTAAACCCTCTCTTCATGGCGCAGCATCAAGATGAATAGCAACGCTATGGATATCAGCACCACTTCGATACAAAGCAGGGCTATCAAAAGAGTAAATTTCACCGTGAACGCGGAGGTAGATTTGGCTATCCTTCACGTTCAGTACGGCTTTTTCATCCTTCGTGTTTAGGAAAGGCGCAGCGTCAGCAATATTAGTCATGAAATCATCATCGCTTACTTTTGCATCCACCACGTAATAACGGTACGAATACGCTGTCGTCGCTCCCGCATCGGTCTGTACTACATAGATATTCGCCTTCTCGCTTACAGGAACTTTTTTATAGAGCGTATATCCCACAGGGAAAAGCCAGCTGGGCAGCATATACGCTATCCATGCCAGTAAAATGACGACAAGAGCGAAGATGTATCGCTTTTTAAAAGCCCGTTCTCTTTGCATGACTGCCCTTACCGGAATGAACTTGTACCATCCTCAAGACCAAGAGTTCACATAGGGTACGACTTTAGAGATACCGATAACTTGCGCTTTAATGCTTCGTTATGTGCTTTATGGATATAAAAAAGCCCGCGGGAAGCGGGCTTAATTTGAGATGTTACCCGGCGTTAACGGCCGGTTTAGCCTGCGCATTTTCCAGCATGCGGCGGACCGGAATAATCAGGACAATCAGCACCGCGGCACAGATCAGCAGGGCAACGGAACAACGGGCGAAGAGATCTGGCAGCATATCAAGCTGGTCGGCCTTCACGTGACCGCCAATCAGGCCTGCCGCCAGGTTACCCAGCGCGCTTGCGCAGAACCACAGCCCCATCATCTGCCCGCGCATTCTTTCCGGAGCCAGCAGGGTCATGGTCGCCAGACCAATCGGGCTGAGACACAGCTCGCCAAGCGTCAGCATCAGGATGCTGCCCACCAGCCAGAAGGGAGAAACCCCTGCCCCGCCGTTGTTCAGCACGTTCTGTGCCGCCAGCATCATCAAGCCGAAGCCTGCCGCCGCAAAGAGAATACCGATCACGAACTTGGTGATGCTGCTCGGGCGAATGTTCATGCTCGCCAGCTTCGGCCACGCCCAGCTAAATACCGGGGCCAGCAGAATGATGAACAGCGCGTTGATTGACTGGAACCACACGGCAGGGATTTCAAAATTACCGATCATGCGGTTTGTATAGTCATTGGCGAACAGGTTGAACGAGGTCGGCTTCTGCTCAAACGCAGACCAGAAGAACGCCGCGGAGACTAGCAGGATAAAGCAGACCAGCAGTCGGGCCCGCTCTTTACGGGTCAGGCCCGCAAAGATAAACAGGTAGATAAAGTAGAGCGCCACCGATGCAGCAATCACATAGACCAGCATGCTGGCGACCGCGACCGGGTTGATGACAATCACGCCCTGCGCGATCAGCGTAACGACCACCGCCACGCCAACCGCCAGCGCCAGCAGCCACATGCCCACGCCGTTTCTCTTCACCACCGGGTTGTTCCAGGTAGAGTCCAGCCCCACTTCGCTGTCGTAGCGTTTCATGGCTGGAACGGCAAACACGCGGAAGATAATCAGCGCCACCAGCATCCCGATGCCGCCGATACCAAAGCCCCAGTGCCAGCCGTGGCTTTTAATCAGCCAGCCGGAGATCAGCGGCGCAATAAAGGAGCCCATATTGATGCCCATATAGAACAGCGAGAAACCGCCGTCGCGACGCGCATCCCCTTTTTTATACAGCGTGCCGACCATGACCGAGATACAGGTCTTGAACAGGCCAGAGCCGAGCACGATGAACATCAGGCCGATAAAGAACAGGTTGTCGCCCATAAAGGCAGAGAGTGCAATCGACAGGTGGCCGAGGGCAATCAGGATTGAGCCGTACCAGACTGCGCGCTGCTGGCCGAGCCAGTTATCCGCCAGCCAGCCACCCGGTAGAGCAGCAAGATACATAGTACCGGCAAAAATGCCGACAATGGCAGAGGCATTCTCACGCGCCAGCCCCATCCCGCCGTCATACACGGTGGCCGCCATAAACAGGATCAGCAGCGGACGGATGCCGTAAAACGAGAAACGCTCCCACATCTCGGTGAAGAACAGCGAGCCGAGCGGCCAGGGATGGCCGAAGAACGTTCGGCTCTCTTGGTGATTAACAGAGGATTGCATATTTCTCCCGAAAGGTATGTCGTTGTGCAGGTGAACACCGCGATGTACGCCGGCCAGTTACGTATCTGACCGATTTTTTTACATACGGCGAAGGGTTATCTAACCATTTGATAATCTGGCGCTAGTTTTGTCTAGCCCCAACCCCGGGACTTTAAGACGAAAACTCGACGTTTGTCTACTTTCTTAGTTTTAAAGTTGGCTAATAACGAATAGTGTTTGACATAGCGCAGGAAAATTTACGCTTTCAACAGACGAAAAAAACCCGCGACAGGCGCGGGTTTTATCGAATTTGGCAGGGATTACTTGCCTTTCTTAATATGCTTGATCAAACGCTTACGCTTACGCATCTGGTTCGGGGTCAGGGTGTTACGCTTGTTAGCGAACGGGTTATCCCCCTCTTTGAACTGGATACGGATCGGTGTACCCATGACGTCCAGCGATTTGCGGAAGTAGTTCATCAGGTAGCGCTTGTAGGAATCCGGCAGGTCTTTCACCTGGTTGCCGTGGATGACCACGATCGGCGGGTTGTAACCACCGGCGTGAGCGTATTTCAGCTTCACGCGGCGACCGCGCACCAGCGGCGGCTGGTGATCTTCTGCAGCCATGTTCATGATGCGGGTCAGCATCGCGGTGCTCTGGCGGCGGGTCGAGCTGTCATAGGCTTCACGCACGGATTCAAACAGGTTGCCGACGCCGCTGCCGTGCAGGGCAGAGATAAAGTGCACGCGCGCAAAGTCGATAAAGCCCAGACGGAAGTCGAGGGTCTCTTTAACCTGCTCTCTCACTTCATTGCTCAGGCCGTCCCACTTGTTGACGACGATGACCAGCGAGCGGCCGCTGTTGAGGATAAAGCCCAGCAGGGAGAGATCCTGATCGGAGATGCCTTCCCGGGCGTCGATCACCAGCATCACCACGTTGGCGTCTTCAATCGCCTGCAGGGTTTTGATTACCGAAAACTTCTCTACGGTATCGGTGATCTTGCCGCGCTTACGTACGCCTGCGGTATCGATCAGCACGTATTCACGCTCGTCGCGCTGCATCGGGATGTAGATACTGTCGCGGGTGGTACCCGGCATATCGTACACCACCACGCGATCCTCGCCGAGGATGCGGTTGGTCAGGGTGGATTTACCGACGTTCGGACGACCAACGATAGCCAGCTTGATCGGCAGATCCAGCGGGTTGAAGTCATCTTCCGG
This sequence comes from Pseudescherichia sp., assembly GCF_032052675.1. NCBI lineage: Bacteria > Pseudomonadati > Pseudomonadota > Gammaproteobacteria > Enterobacterales > Enterobacteriaceae > Pseudescherichia > Pseudescherichia sp. The sequence goes on along the minus strand of NZ_DAMBWA010000011.1, from coordinate 84,947 downwards.
CTCTTCAACTTCTTCACCGTTCTGCTCGGCTTCGAACTGTGCCCAGTAGGCCGCGTCCTCATCCGCCTCTTCCTCTTCACGCGGATCGATTTCCTGCATCCACGGCACCAGCACGTGTTCCAGCAGGCTGGTCACACCACGTCCGTGCGAAGCGGCAATCGGGTGGATCTCGCCCAGACCGAGGGAGTAGAAGTCAAGGACTGCCTGATCGGGATCGAGGCCGTCGGTTTTGTTGGCAACCAGGAAGGTCGGTTTTTCACGCGAGCGTAGATGTTTGGCAATGGCCTCGTCGGCAGGCATCAGGCCTGCGCGGGCATCCACCATAAACAGCACCACATCCGCCTCTTCAATTGCCAGCAGGGACTGCTCGGCCATACGGGTTTCTACACCGTCTTCCGTACCGTCAATACCGCCGGTATCGATACAGATAAACTCGCGGCCTTCAACCTCGGCCCGACCGTACTTACGGTCGCGCGTCAGCCCCGGGAAGTCCGCTACCAGCGCATCACGAGTACGCGTTAAGCGGTTAAAAAGGGTGGATTTGCCAACGTTCGGGCGTCCGACAAGCGCGACCACAGGAATCATGTTTAAAGCCTCATTCAAAAAATCATTGTCAACGTCGCCGATTCGCGCCGCTGGTAAATCAGTAAAAATTAAAAACAGTAAAACGGCCCCTGAAACAGGAGCCGTTTTTCAATGCTAACGACCGCCGTATTTAACGCGTAATCGCGTAGAGCGTACCGTCTTTCGCCTGGATCAGCAGTTTGCCATCGGCGACAACCGGTTCGGTCAGCAGACCAGAGCTGTCAACTTTCTGCTGCGCCACGAAACGTCCGTCTTCCGGATTGATCCAGTGCATATAGCCTTCGCTATCACCCACTACGATAGATCCATTATACAACGCCGGAGAGGTCAGGTTACGGTGCAACAGATCGCTTTGTGTCCAGAGCGTGACGCCACCGTCAGTCGTCAGGGCCAGCACGCGATCGTTCTGGTCAACCAGGTAGATGCGGTTGCCGTCAACGATGAAATCGTTCACCGAGCCCAGCTCGCGTTTCCACATAATCTGGCCGCTGCGCAGATCCAGCGCGGTCAGGTTGCCGTTGTAGGCCAGCGTATAGACCACGCCGTTCACAACAACCGGCGTCGTATCGACGTCGCTCAGACGATCGATCTCCGTTGCGCCGGTGGCCTGGGAGATACGCTGCTGCCAGATCATCTGCCCCTCTTTCAGCATTATCGCGCTGACGCGGCCGTTATCGCCGCCGACAATCGCCGCGCCAAAGGCCGGAGCCGGAGCGGATTCACCGCGCAGCGACAGGGCTGGCATATCGAGGTTAACGGTCCACTTCACTGCGCCATCGCTCTCGTTCAGCGCCTGCAGCTGGCCGTTGCTGGTATGGATCAGCACCAGACCGTCGCTCACGACCGGACGGGAGAGCACTTCCCCGGCGGCGGTGGTCTGCCAGGCCTGGGAGCCATCATTAGTGTTCAGGGCATAGACCTGCGCCTTTTCACTGCCAACGTAGACGTGGCCGCCAGCCACCGTCAGGCCGCCGGAGAGCAGTGCCGGACGGGTGGAGAACCAGCCGCTCTTCTCGGCCAGGCTGACAGACCACACCTCTTTACCATCGTCTGCATTGACGGCTTTCACAGTCCCATGACGATCGGCAGCGTAAACCACGCTGTCGGCAAACGCCGGATGCAGGTTGGAGTAGAAGTCGCCAATGCCGTTGCCGACAGAGGTGCTCCACGCGGTGGACGGATTAAACTGGTTCTCTACCGTCGGCAGCGGGGACATTTTGACAACGTCCTCTTCGCCATTAAACAGAGAACAGCCACTCAGCAAGGTGACCGAAAGCAGCCCTGGCAGAAGTAATTTACGCAATTGCATCGGGTCCCTCTCAGATGGACAAATTATTGATTTTCATCTGCAACATTTCACTCAGCGCTGGAGAAGCGTCGCTTTTTGCGCCCGTTTCCCAGGCGCTGCGCGCACCTTGCTTATCGCCCTTGCTAAGCAGGGCTTCACCGCGCAGATCGGCTACGATGGCCGTCCAGCCTTCACCCTTGATTGACTCCAGGGTTTTCAGCGCCGCATCGGCCTGTTTCAGCTGTATCTGAACGCGCGCCAGGCGCAGGTTGATTACCGCTTTGAGGTTCTCATCGCTGGCAGCGGCCAGACCCTGCTGCAGCTGCGCTGCGGCTTTATCAAGCTGGTTGCTTTCTACAAACTGCTGGGCCAGCTCAAGGGAGGCAAAGGCACCGTAAGTGTTTTTCGTATCAGCAGCAAACTTCTCTGCCGCCGCCAGCGTCTCTGGCTTATCCGCCCGCAGCGCCGAGACGGCATTTTCATAAGCCCAGGAGGATTCGCGCACGGAATCATCCTGATGGCTTGTCCAGTAGCGCCAGCCTACCAGCGCGCCAACGCCTAAAATAACCCCAACGGCCAGCGCTTTGCCATTCTCGGCAAAGAAGCGTTTAATCGCATCAACCTGGTCGTGCTCGTTCTCGTAGATTTCCACGCAGTCCTTCTCCTAAACGATAGTTCCCCGGGGAGATTAACCCAGTAGTGTGCGCAAATGCGCGGCAACGCTATCCTGCGCTACGGTCGTCTGCTCACCAGAGCGTAAATCTTTTACTACCACGTTGCCGTCAGCCACTTCTGACTCACCCAGCACCAGCGCGACGCGAGCGCCCCACTTGTCGGCACGGGCAAACTGTTTCTTGAAGTTGCCGCCGCCGTGGTTGGTCATCAATTTAACCTCTGGCACAGCATCGCGGACCCGCTCGGCCAGCTGCAGCGCAGCGGCCTGCGTATCCGTACCCGACGCGACCAGGTATATATCGACAACGGGATCGGCATTAAATTCCGGATTAACTGCCTGAACTAACAAAACAAGTCGCTCTAGACCCATCGCAAAACCTACCGCCGGCGTTGCACGACCGCCGAGCTGTTCTACCAGGCCATCATAGCGGCCGCCTGCGCAGACTGTGCCCTGAGAACCAAGGCTGCTGGTAACCCACTCAAAGACGGTACGGTTGTAGTAGTCGAGCCCGCGTACCAGACGCTGGTTAACGGTATAGGCGATGCCTGCCGCTTCCAGCAGTTTGCACAGGCCAGCAAAGTGTTCGCGAGAGTCGTCGTCCAGATAGTCGCCCAGCGCCGGCGCATCGTTTAACAGCGCCTGCACGTCCGGGTTTTTAGAGTCCAGCACGCGCAGCGGGTTGCTGTACATTCGGCGCTTGCAGTCTTCGTCGAGCTTATCTTTATGCTGCTCAAGGAAGGCGACCAGCGCATCGCGGTAGTTGGCACGCGCCTCCAGCGAGCCGATGGAGTTCAGCTCCAGGCTAACGTGATCGGCGATGCCCAGCGCACGCCACCAGCGGGCGGTGAGTAGGATCAGCTCGGCGTCGATGTCCGGGCCCTGCAGGCCAAAGACTTCACAGCCCAGCTGATGGAACTGGCGATAGCGCCCTTTCTGCGGACGCTCGTAGCGGAACATCGGCCCGACGTACCACAGACGCTGCTCCTGATTGTACAGGAGACCATGTTCGATGCCGGCGCGTACGCAGCCCGCCGTACCTTCCGGACGCAGCGTCAGGCTATCGCCGTTGCGGTCGTCAAAGGTATACATCTCTTTTTCAACCACGTCGGTCACTTCACCGATGGCGCGTTTGAATAACGGGGTCTGCTCTACAATCGGCAAGCGGATTTCACTGTAACCGTAGCTGCCGAGCACGTTCTTAAGTGTGCCTTCAATGCGCTGCCAGATGGCGGTGTCGCCTGGCAGGTAATCGTTCATGCCGCGAATGGCTTGAATATTCTTTGCCACGTTTATTCTCTTTATAAATATAAAAATGAACCCTCAGGGCAAACCCGAACGTGCGGGCCCTGCGGGTTCAATCATACACGGGAAGCCAGCCGCTTCCCAGCTACGTTATTTTTCCAGCTGCTGAACGTCAATGCGGCGGGCTTCATCAAGCATCGAGGCCTTGGCGCGGATGCGGGCTTCCAGCTGGGCGATCATATCGCCGTTGTCCAGCCGGTCCTTACGCACGCCATCTTCATACAGGCCGCTTTTCTTGTTGCCGCCGGTCACGCCGAGGGTAGAGACCAGCGCTTCACCCGGGCCGTTCACCACGCAGCCGATGATCGAGACGTCCATCGGGGTGATGATATCTTCCAGGCGCTGCTCAAGGGCGTTAACCGTGCCGATAACGTCAAACTCCTGACGGGAGCAGGTTGGGCAGGCAATAAAGTTAATGCCACGGGAGCGGATGCGCAGGGATTTGAGGATATCAAAGCCCACTTTGATCTCTTCGACCGGATCTGCCGCCAGCGAGATACGCAGCGTATCGCCGATCCCTTCCGAGAGCAGCAGTCCGAGGCCGATGGCTGATTTCACCGCGCCGGCACGTGCGCCACCGGCTTCGGTGATCCCGAGGTGCAGCGGCTGATCGATCTGCTTCGCCAGCAGGCGATAGGACTCAACGGCCAGGAAGACATCGGATGCTTTGACGCTCACCTTGAACTGATCGAAGTTAAGACGATCCAGATGATCCACATGGCGCATGGCGGACTCCAGCAGCGCCTGCGGCGTCGGCTCGCCATACTTCTCCTGCAGATCCTTCTCCAGCGATCCGGCGTTAACCCCGATGCGGATCGGAATATTTTTGTCGCGTGCGCAGTCAACAACGGTGCGAATACGCTCTTCGTTACCGATGTTGCCTGGGTTGATACGCAGGCAGTCGACGCCATACTCCGCCACCTTCAGCGCAATACGGTAGTCAAAGTGGATATCCGCGACCAGCGGAACGCTGACCTGCTGTTTGATGAGCTTAAAGGCTTCCGCCGCATCCATCGTCGGCACGGAGACGCGGACAATATCCGCACCAACGCGCTCCAGGGCTTTGATTTGATTAACCGTCGCTTCCACATCCGTGGTGCGGGTATTGGTCATTGACTGAACGGCGATAGGGGCACCATCGCCGATGGGTACATTCCCCACGTAGATACGTTTCGATTTTCTACGTTGAATAGGGGCCTGGTTATGCATTGAAAACTCTCCCGCGTTGCCCGTCAGTTACTGAGCTGCTGATTGTTCGGCATTGAGGGTCAGGCGCGCAACCTGGTTACTTCTGATAAAGCGGCTCAGATCGACGGGCTTGCCCTGGAACTGGATCTGCACGGCTGACGGTGCGCCAATTTTTAATTTATAGGGGGTCTGTCCGGCCAGGTTCAGGTTAGCACCGCTGCGCTGGATACCGCTGAACAGCTTCTTACCGTTCGCATCGGTCACTTCCAGCCAGCAGTCGGCGGTGAAGGTCATGGCCAGCGCGTTGGCATCGGCGGTATTGGTCACGCCCGCCTGATCGGTTGGCAGCGGAGCCGCGCCCGGTGCGCTATTTGCCGTTGCAGCCGCAGGGGCAGTGGTTGCCGGCGCAGTCGCCGCAGGGGCAGTGACGGCGTCAACGTTAGCCTGAGACGGAGAGACTACGGCGTTTTGCGCGTTGGTCTGTGCCGGCGCAGCGGTGGTAGCCGCTGGTGGGGTCTGGGTTGCTACTTCGGCTGGCGCGGTACCGGTGGTCTGCGCGTCGGCAGGCTCGGCCGGGTCGGTGTTCAGAGGGACGCTTTGCGTTTCGTTGTTGCTGGCGTTCAGTTCCGCAGAGGATTGATCGGCCATAGTGGTGATCTCTTCCTGCTGGGCTTTGTGGTTCTGCCACCACCATGCGCCGGTCAGGCCAACCACGACAAAGACAATCAGCCAGGTGATGCTCGACAGCCAGCCATCGCGCTTCTTACGGCGTTTGCCAAGGGAAAAAGAGTGCATCGGGGCGACCTTGGCCGCTCTGACCGGAGCCTGCTTCTCCATCATGGGCAGCAGCTCTTCTTCCGGGATGTGCACGAGGCGCGCATAGGAGCGGATATAGCCCCGCAGGAAGGTAGAAGCCAAATCGGCAGGCGCTTTGTCTTCTTCGATATCGCGAACGGTGGAAACCTTGAGGCACAGGCGTTCAGCGACCGCTTGTTGGCTTAGCCCAAGTTGTTCACGGGCGTTGCGCAGACGGACGCCAGTGGTTTGTGTTGCATTTAGGTCTTGAGTGGCTTCAGTATTCATTCGCTACAGCTGCTGGTACGTGAAATGTAAAATCAGGTGCCGGTAAGTCACAATGCCCACCCGCACCGCGAAACTTCTGGGTCAGTTAACCTTAGACCGACAGTATAAGACTGTCAGGTCGGGGATAACAGAACAGCTTTTACCTCAAGGGCTAAACTGTTATTCCATCGTTACATACTGCCTCAAACACGACGCAAACGCACCGTAATTATTTATCGAAACTGTATATTTAGGTTACTTACGCCACGCGATTATGCTGCACGATCCCGGTTTGGGACCGTGCAGAAAGCATAATTAAACGGCCTTAACTGAAATGGGCTCGCCCTGCATACGCTTGCGCAAGGTGCGCTTGGTACGGTCGATAACCTCACCCGCCAGCTGGCCGCAGGCAGCGTCGATATCATCACCGCGGGTTTTACGCACGATAGTGGTAAAACCATACTCCATCAGCACTTTAGAGAAACGGTCGATACGGCTGTTTGAGCTACGGCCATACGGTGCGCCGGGGAACGGGTTCCAGGGGATCAGGTTGATCTTGCACGGCGTATTCTTCAGCACTTCCGCCAGCTGGTGCGCATGCTCGGTGCCGTCGTTGACGTGATCCAGCATAACGTACTCAATGGTGACGCGGCCCTGGTTAGCATTGGATTTGCTAATGTAACGGCGCACGGCATCGAGGAAGGTTTCGATATTGTACTTTTTGTTAATCGGCACAATTTCGTCACGGATCTCGTCCGTTGGCGCGTGGAGAGAAATGGCCAGCGCTACGTCGATCATGTCGCCCAGCTTGTCGAGCGCAGGCACGACGCCAGAGGTCGACAGCGTTACGCGGCGCTTGGAGAGGCCAAAGCCGAAGTCATCCAGCATGATCTCCATCGCAGGCACGACGTTGTTCAGATTGAGCAGCGGCTCGCCCATGCCCATCATCACCACGTTAGTGATCGGACGCGTGCCGGTGACTTTGGCCGCGCCGACGATTTTCGCCGCACGCCACACCTGGCCAATGATCTCAGATACCCGCAGGTTACGGTTAAAGCCCTGCTGGGCAGTTGAGCAGAATTTACACTCCAGAGCGCAGCCGACCTGGGAAGAGACGCACAGCGTGGCGCGATCCTCTTCCGGGATGTAGACCGTCTCAACGCGCTGGTCGCCCACCGCGATTGCCCATTTGATGGTGCCGTCGGTAGAGCGCTGCTCTTCAACCACTTCCGGCGCGCGGATCTCTGCGACCTCTTTAAGCTTGTTACGCAGCACCTTGTTGATATCGGTCATATCATCAAAGTTATCGCTGCAGTAGTGGTACATCCACTTCATCACCTGATCGGCGCGGAACGGCTTTTCGCCCAGGTTTTTGAAAAACTCGCGCATCTGCTGACGGTTGAGATCCAGCAGGTTGATTTTGGCGTCTTTGTTGGGAACCGTCGACACGACGATTTCAGGCGTAACAGTTTGTTCTGACATAATAGATTCCGGCCTCGTTGTTACACGTTGTGGCCCCTGGAGGGTTGAAAAAAGAAGCGCCCCGGTAAGCTGCTGCTCGTCCGGGGCGCTGCATTGTACAAATTCTACTGCATCAATGCCACGTCTGTCGGCGGCATTAGCGAAATAATTAACGAGTGCGCGGGCAGACTTCGTTCTCACCGAAGAAGAAAGCGATTTCACGGGTTGCAGACTCAACGGAGTCAGAGCCGTGGGTGCCGTTCTCGGTGAAGCTATCAGCGTAGTCGGCGCGCAGGGTGCCGGCCAGTGCGTTGTCCGGGTTGGTCGCGCCCAGCAGATCGCGGTGACGCTGCACGGCGTTTTCGCCTTCCAGCACGGAAACAACGATCGGGCCAGAGGTCATGAACTCAACCAGACCATCAAAGAAAGGGCGACCTTCGTGCTCAGCGTAGAAACCGCGAGCCTGCTCAACGGTCAGATGCAGCATTTTGGTGCCAACGATTTTGAACCCAGCGGATTCAAAGCGCGAAAAGATGCTGCCAATAACGTTTTTTGCCACCGCGTTCGGCTTGATGATGGAAAAAGTACGTTCAATTGCCATGATAACCTCTGTTATGTGTTTTGTTGTCGTGCATACACCCGTATGACCTGGCGCGAATTATAGAGAGCAACGCCAGCCTTGCCTATGGATGAAGATAACATTTTTTTAAAATAAGATGAGTTTTAGTAACCTTCCGGGGCAAACTGGTGCTATAGCACCCGAAAAAGCACCGTTGCGGTCTGTCCAACCCCGTCCATCACCACCAGCTGATACTCTCCCCGCTGCTCAAGACGCAGGCTTAAGGCCCGTCCGTGGTTATCCAGCGGCTCACCGTTGATAAACCACCAGCGCTCCCCCTCCCCGCCCGTCGCCTGGAGCGGCAGGGAGACGTACGCTTCACCAGGAAGCCGCTTCACCACCGCGCCCTCTTTCACGCCGGTAAGCAGCAGCGGGGGCGGATACTCCTGCTGACGCGGCGGGCAGCTAACGGAAGGCGCAGGCAGGCGTGCAGCGCGGCGCTCGCTGGCAGGTAGCCACGGCTCCAGCGGCAGAGGCCACACTACCAGGGTTTGTTCCCGGGCGTCCGGGCAGTCCGCCGCCACGCGCTGGCCCTGCGCATTGAGCCAGACCGGGAAGCGGATCCCCCGGATCCCCTCCTGCTGCGGCAGTAAAAGCGTAGGCGGCTCGCTCTTGTCCAGCAGCCAGGTGGCGAGACGGCGGCGGCAGTTGCTATCCCCGGCTGGCAGGCTCTGACCGCCGGGCCAGCAGATAACGCCCCGGCTCACCGACTCCGGACGCGGATCGCGCGGCTGGCGGGCAACCTCCAGCGCCGAGCGGGCCTGCAGCAGGTTGTTAACCTGGTTGAGCAGCGGCACGGCGCTGGCAAAGCCAAACTGTCCGGCGACCGGGGTACCGTCGGGCCGCCCGGTCCAGATACCAATCACGTAGCGGGCATTGATACCCACCGCCCACGCATCACGATAGCCATAGCTGGTGCCGGTTTTCCATGCCAGGGGAACAACCTGGCCAAGATCGGCATCGGGAAGCGGCTGCGCCTGAGAGGCAAGAATACGGCGGATAATCCACGCGGCTCCCGGCGACAGCAGCGGCCGCTCCACGAGCGCATCGTTCGGCTGCAGGCGTAAAAACCCAGCCTTGCCGTGGCGAGCAAAGGCGCTGTAGGCGGCGGTGATATCGGCCAGCGTCGCCCCTGCCCCGCCGAGGATCAGCGACAGGTTCGGCTCGGCGCCGGCAGGCAGGGTCAGCGGTAGCCCGGCGTTGCGCAGGCGGGCGGCAAACCGCTTCGGACCATAGGCCTCCAGCACCTGCACCGCTGGCAGGTTAAGCGAGCGGACCAGGGCCTCGCTCATGCTCACCGGGCCGTGAAAACCGCTGTCAAAGTTGCCGGGACGGTAATCCTCCGCCAGGCGGGGTACGTCCTGCAACAGCGACGCCGGATGGATCAGCCCCTCGTCCATCGCCAGACCATAGACGAAAGGTTTGAGCACCGATCCGGGGGATCGTACGGCGGTGACCATATCCACATGGCTGAAGCGGCTGTCGTCGTTGATATCCACGGAGCCAACCCAGCCGCGCACCTTCATGGTGGTGTGATCGACAACGATCATCGCCAGCGAGCTGCGCGGTGGCAGCTGCGGTTTATCGTTAAGGGCCAGCGCCTCCAACTGTCGCTGCAGAGAGGCGTCCAGGGTAGTGACAATTTTGCTCTGCTTATCTTTGCCCGCTACACGCCGGGCAAACAGCGGGGCAAGCTGCGGCATCTGCCGGGGGGCAAGCCAGACCGGCTCCTGGCGGGACTCTCGCACCTGTTGCGCCGACCAGACCTGCTGCGATGCCATGCGCTCCAGCACCTTATCCCGCGCCGCCTGCGCCCGCTCGGGCCAGCGATCCGGACGGAGGCGGCTCGGGGCCTGGGGCAGCACCGCCAGCAGCGCGGCCTCGGCATAGCTCAGCTGCGCCGGGGACTTGCCGAGATAGGCCCAGCTGGCGGCCCCCACGCCCTGCAAGGTGCCGCCGAAGGGGGCGCGATTAAGATAGAGAGTCAGGATTTCGCGTTTGGAGAGATGCCACTCCAGCTGCATCGCACGCCAAAGCTGGCGCACCTTGCCACCGAAGGTACGCGGATGGGGATCGAGCAGCCGGGCGACCTGCATGGTGAGGGTGCTACCGCCGGAAACCACCCTGGCCGAGCGCAGATCCTGCCAGGCGGCACGGGCAATCGCCAGCGGGTTGACCCCCGGGTGCGACCAGAACCAGCGATCCTCATACTGGATCAGCGCCTGCAAATAGCGCGGCGATACCTCTTCAATGGTCACCGGATAGCGCCAGATGCCGTCAGCGTCAGCAAAGCGCCACAGCGGCGTACCGTCTTCCGCCACCACGACCCGCGCCGGATTAACCTCGGCGAGAGGCAGCGGCCAGATGCGATCCGCAAGCAGCAGTGCAATAAGCAGAGCAACCAGCGCCCCCGGCAGCAGCAGCCAGCGGGAGCGACCTGCACGACCACCTTTCACGCTATGGCCGGACAATCAGCGGGCCGCTTGCCGCGCCCGTGGCCCGCCACTGGGGTACGTACATCGACTCGACCTGCGGCATCGGTACCTGATAGCTTCCCGGCGTAACGGCGCGAGCCAGATAGACCAGCGTAACTGGCTGCCCCTCGTTTACCGCTACCGCCGCCACAAAGCGATCGTCACGGAACTCCATATGTTGGATATCCGCCTGCTGCATCTGGTTAAGCAGGTTCTGCACCTCGCTGGCGCTCTCCTGCAGGCTGGCGCTGCTGCTGGCCAGATTCTGGTTCTCCAGCTCCAGACCGGCAGGCAGCAGATCAACCACCAGCGCATCCGGCACGTTCTGGCTGGCCTTCACCTCCAGCCAGACCAGCACCAGCTCGCCGCTCTTCAGCTCTGAGAGCGATTTGCTCTTGCCGTCGGTGCCGAGGATCTGCCGCTCGATCTGCAAGACGTTCGATGACGGCGTTGGCGCATACTGTGCATAGCCGCTGGTATCGAGACGCAGCCAGAGCGGCGCGCTGCCGGTGTTGGTCACCTGGAGCGCTGCAAGCGTATCCGCCGTCAGCGGCAGCGTCCGGGCACGGTCGCCGCTTAGCGCCTCTCCTGCGAGGGAGGTCTGGGCCTGCCAGCTGCCCGGATTGGCCGCCAGGGTTCTGCCCGCCAGGAAGAGCGCGTTGCTCTCCTGGGTCGAGAGCCAGCGCTGGCCGAATGCCTGCGCGGAGAGCGTGTGCAGCAGGCGGCTTTGCTCATTTGGCAGCAGGTTATTCTCCTGCAGCAGAGAGAGCATCAGGGCGTTATCACGAATAGCGCTGCCGTAGTCCGCCAGCCAGCGGGTATCGTCCTGACGCGGCGTTTTTAACCCCAGCGCCAGGGCCTGATCGCCTCGCTCGCCGTCGCCCATCAGCTTCAGGGCAATACCTACCTGCACCAGAGGTAGCCCTGCCGCTGCCTGGTCATGGCGCTGCCAGATCTCACGCAGCGCACCCAGAGGCGCTTTCTGCTGCTGGGCCAGCACCAGCCCGGCGTAGGCCTGCACGGCAAACTTACTCGCCCGATCGTCGTCGCTGTAGCGGATCGCCATCATGCCCGGATCCTGCAGGTAGCGCAGAAGACGATTGTTAGCCTGGGTCAGCGCCTCGGCGGGCACGCTGTAACCCTGCTGCCCGGCACGTACCAGGAAGTCGGTAACGTAGGCGGTGAGCCAGTACTCTTCCGGCCCGCCCTTATCCCAGAGCGCAAAGCCGCCGTCGTCGCGCTGCATCTGCAGCAGACGTGAGATGCCCGTCTCTACTGCGGCACGGCGTTTCTCGTCGCTGTCACCGGCAATGCCCAGCGATTTGAGCTGCGCGGCGTTGGTATAGAGCGACGGGAAGAGCCCGCTGGCGGTCTGCTCCAGGCAGCCATAGGGGTAGGCTTTCAGCTCGCGAATATAGCGCGCCAGGTTCAGCGGCGGTTTGCCACTCAGCAGCAGCTGCCCTTGCAGCGTGGCGGGCGCGAACCCTGTCACAAGATCGGCGGGCGCGGTCCAGCTCTGGCCTGGAGTCAGCATCGTCCCGGCACTGACCGTCTGTGCAGGCCAGGCGGGACGCACGCCAATCTTCCACTGCTTGTGCTGCGGGGCGAAGGTTTCGTTAGGCAGCGTCAGGCCGCTAATCTGGGCGCTGATTTCACCGTCACCAAAGCCATCTTTGGCAGCGATGGGTATGAAAATGGTGGTCCGCGCCTGAGGCGCGAGGCTCACCGGGGCGGGCTGCTGGCTTTGCAGCTCCACGAGGCCGCTGGCGGTGAGCGCCACGTTCAGCGTCTGCGGGCTGTCGGTCAGGTTGGTGATATCCAACGCCAGCCGGGTGCTGTCTCCGCTGGCAAGGAAGCGCGGCGTATTCAGCTCGGCGATCAGCGGCGCGGCGACAACCACCTTGCTTTCGGCGCTGCCGAACTCATCTTCGCTCCAGGCCTGGGCCATCACCCGCAGCTCGCCGTTGAAATCACCGATCGGCAGGGTCACCGTGCCTTCGCCATGCTCATCCAGCGTCACCGGCTGCGCCTGCTGGGCGATGATATTGACGTGGTTAACCGGCGGCTTCCCGCCCCGGTTCAGCTCGTCGCCGTCACCACCAAAGCGCAGCGTCGCCGCCCGGCCCTGGCCCTCAATCACCTGACCGTAGATATCATAGATATCAGCCCCGTAGCGCTTCTGACCAAAGAAGGATTTCCACGGATCCGGCGTGACGTAGTCGGTAATATTGAGCACGCCGCTATCGACCGCCGAGAGCAGCACGTTCACCTTTTTCGGCATTTCGCCTGCGCTTACGCTGGCCTTGACCTTGACGGTCAGCGGCTGGTCAGGACGCATCTTCTGCGGGCCGTCGAGGCTTATCGCCAGACGGCGGCTCTCATCGCCAAGCGGCAGGTGCAGCAGGCCAACCGCGCGCTTCGGCGTCGCGGCGCGGGACTTATCGCCAGGACGCACCACCAGCGTGCTGAGGTAGAGATCGTGGCGCTGCCAGGCTTTATCCACCGGGATAGCCAGATCCAGCCCCTCGGCCGGGACGTCGATCTCCTGCCACCACAGCGGACCATCGCTGGACTCCACCATCGCATAGCCCTTACCGGCCGCGGGGACAGCAATATGCAGCTGAATGGTATCGCCCGGCTGATAGGCAGGTTTGTCGAGCTTGAGGGTGACGCGGTCAGGACGCGCCGCATCCGCCCCCTCGTTGTTATCCTGCCAGCTGTAGCCCGCCCAGAAACGTACGCTGCTGACGGTCTCATCTGGCGCTTTCACCTCAAGGCGGTAGGAGCCCCACTCTACGGGGAAGCTGATCTTGCCGGTCTCATCCGCGGCCAGGTTGAGCGACTGCTCGCCCTCCACCAGATCCTTTTGATCGAACTGGGACTGCCAGCCGTCGCTCTCGGACCAGTTCCAGTAGTAGTCGCGACGCTCGCGGATCAGCCGCACCTGCAGATCGTTGACCGCTTTTTTCACGCCGCTGGCATCAACGTAGACAATGTCAAACCCGGCCTGGCCGTTCTCGTCAACCGTAGGTCGGTCAACGGTAGTATCGGTGCGGTAGTCGTAGACGGATTTAGCGGCAAACTGTGGACGGATGCCCGGCAGCGCGGCGGCGGGCCAGATAGCCTGCTCGGCGCGACGGGTCACCGGACGACCGCCGGACTCCAGCAGGCTCGCCTGGAGGATCAGCTGCAACGGCGAATGGGCCTCCTGCCACTGGCTTTCAGTTATCACCTCGCCGTGACCTTTCTCGTCCAGGGTAACCTGTACCTCATCAAGGCTGCGGGAGAGATTCTCCTCGGCAATGTTACCGAACTGGAAGCCCGGCAGGGCCGGGACGGCCTCCCGCAGCGGGCGCAGGAACAGCTGCCCCTGCAGGGTGTTGCCGTTAGCGGGCGCACCGTAGAGGTAGCGCCCCGTTACGTCGAAGCTGACGCTGTCGGCCATCGCCAGCGGCGCTTTTTGCGCGTTGAGATTGAGCGCCATGCGCTCCGGCATAAAATCTTCTACCTGGAAGCGCCACTGTGGGCTCTGATTATCCCCGGTATTGGCGCGAACGTGCCACATGCCGGTTGGCGCCCCGGCATCCAGCGAGTAGGTAAACTGGTAGAGTCCATCCTCCTGCGGCTGGCTGACTACCGTGCGTACGACCTGGCCGTCCGGCTTCACCACCTCCAGCTTCACCGGCTGGGCAGGAAGCGGCTTGCCGTCCCGATCGCGCAGCAGGGCGTTAAGGATCACCGTTTCGCCAGGGCGATAGAGATCGCGTGGTCCAAACATAAACAGCTGCTTGCTGTAGCCCGGCTCCCCGGCAATGGCAAACTCAGCCAGATCCAGCGCCGGCAGGGTTAAATCGAGCAGCGTGGTTTCGCCATCCTTACGCGCCAGCAGCAGGGCGGCCTCTTTATCGGTGTTCAACACCGCATGGCCCTTGGCGTCGCTGGTGGCCTGGGCCAGGGTCTGTCCCTTCTCATTAAGCAGGGTGACCTCAACGCCCTCACCCGCCGCGCCGTTTTCAAGGCCCTGGGTAAAGACATCCAGCTGATTGTGATAGCGATGCACCGACAGGCCGATATTGCTCAGGGTAAACAGCGTGGCGGCGTTGCTGTAGCTGTAGTGCCCGGCCTGGTTCATGACGGCGATATAGACCCCCGCCTGCTGGAGCGGTTTGATTTCAGCCAGCGGCAGGAGCAGCTTCTCGCGGGTATTGCGCGCCGGGTTGAGATCAAAACGCCCGGTGTAAACCAGATCCGCCATCTTCAGCAGCGTATCGGACTCCCAGTTAGAGAGCGAGTTGCGGTACTCCCACTGGCTAACAAAAGCCGTCAGCGACTCGGGCTTCACGCGGTAGAAGTTAACATCGACGTTATTGACGTTGAGCGCCATCACCGGCAGCCCCTCTACCACCTTGCCCGGCAGCAGCGAGCCCCGGCTGGCAAAGCCGACGCTCGGCTCCACGTCACGGGTAGTAATAGTTTTTTCAAAACTGCTGCCGAAGGTCGCTTTATTGAGCGCCACCAGCCCGCTATCAACGGAGACAATCAGCTCCCGATTCGGCTCCAGATGACGAAAACGCAGCTCTTTTAGATTCGGGGCCAGCTCCCACGCCCCGTCGAGCTTGCCGCTCTTCTTATCGACAAGGTGCACCGTCTGGGAGAAGTCCTGATCGGGATCGAGAGGAATGTTAAAGGCGAGCACCAGCGTAGCCGCGCCATCAAGCTGTACCTCGGAGGCATCTTGCAGGGTCAGGGATTTACCTGCGCTCTGGGCAGCGAGTTTCTCCCGCTGGGCGCTGTCAACTTTAGCCACCGGCTTTGGGTCAGCCTCCGCGGCTTTGGTGACCGCCGCCTGCGGCGCGCCGCTGTTATCACAACCCGCTAAAAAAGTGGTGGCTACTAGCGCCATCGCAAGCGCAGTAAAACGTAACGGTTTCATTCCTTTATCCCTGCCGTTGTTCGAGAGTCAGCCTTAGTATGCGCCAGTTTTCGTAGGAGCAAAAAGAGAATACAAACTCTGGAAAGCGGCTCGCAATCTTTGCCTGCTGGCTGGCCCGACTGTTACGGCGATCACAGCGCATAACGTTACATGTTACGTTAACCGTCATTTGTTTTTAAAACAACAGGATAGCTGGCACTAAACCCCTTAGCGCTGCTAACGTTACTCTGTTATCGCACCTCCGTGCGCGGTTCATAATGAGAGACGACGATGAAAAGAGCCGTTAATGCCCTACAAAATTTTGGTAAGTCCCTCTACGGTCCGGTGCTGATTTTACCCATCGTCGGCCTGTTCATTGCCTTTGGTAATTTGCTTGGCAACGGCAATCTGGCGGAGTACCTCCCCTTCCTCGGCTATCCCTTTATTCAAAGTCTCGGCCAGCTGATGGCGAAATCGGCGGTTTCAGTGTTGGTCAACCTGGCGCTGGTCTTCGCCGTGGGTATTCCCGTGGGTCTGGCCGCGCGCGATAAGGGCTACGCGGCGCTAATCGGTCTCGTCACCTTCGTGGTTTTTATCAATGCCATGAACGTCACCCTGAGCCTACAGGGCGAGCTGGCGGCAGCGGATCAGATGAAAGCTGCCGGGCAGAGCATGGTGTTAGGCGTTCAGGTGCTGGAGATGGGCGTTTTTGCCGGCATCCTTACCGGCGCGCTTTCTGGCTACCTCTATAACAAATACTCCGGGGTGCAGTTCTCCGGCGCGATGGCAGTCTACTCTGGCCACTGCTTCGTGGCGATCATTATGCTGCCGGTCTCGATGCTGCTCGGCGTGATCATGAGCGAACTGTGGCCCTTTGCCCAGCAAGGGATCAGCGCGGCGGCGCTGGCAATCAAGGGCGCAGGGCCGTTTGGCGTGGCGGTGTACGGTTTTCTGGAGCGCATTCTGGTTCCCACCGGCCTGCATCACCTGGTTTATACCCCGTTCCTCTATACCGAACTGGGGGGCACGGCGGACGTCTGCGGCCAGACCTACCAGGGCGCGCGCAATATCTACTTTGCCGAGATGGCCTGCCCCTCCGTGCATCAGCTGAGCAGCACCGTGGTGTGGGACGCGCGCGGTATCAGCAAGATGTTTGGCCTGCCCGCCGCCGCGCTGGCGATGTACATGACCGCAAAACCCGAGCGCAAAGCGGCGGCCAAGGCAATTCTAATCCCGGCGGCGCTCACCTCTCTGCTGGTAGGCGTTACCGAGCCGATTGAGTTCTCATTCCTCTTCGTCGCCCCGCTGCTGTTTGTGGTTCACGCGGTGCTGACCGGCATCGGCATGATGCTCTTCTATCTGCTTGGGGTCCACGCCATCGGCGCGAACGGCATTGTCGATTTCATCATCTATAACCTGCCGCTCGGCACCGAAAAATCCAACTGGCCGATGTATATCGTGGTCGGCCTGATTATGTTCACCCTCTACTTTGTCATCTTCCGCTTCCTGATCCTGCGCTTCGATATGAAGACGCCGGGGCGCGAGGAGGAAGATCAGGAGACCCGCCTCTATAGCAAGCAGGAGTACCAGGCGAAAGGCGCTAATGACGGCCTGGGCGAGGCGATCGTCGCCGGACTGGGCGGGCGCGACAACGTTGAGGTGGTGGATAACTGCTATACCCGCCTGCGCGTCACGGTGAAAGACGTGGCGATTATCGACGAGCCACGCCTGAAGGCGACCGGCGCGAAGGGGGTGATCAAACAAGGCAATAACGTTCAGGTGGTCTACGGGCTGCACGTCAAAAAAATGCGAGAGGCCGTTGAGGCGTATCTTTGAAGGAGGCACACATGCTTACCCCCCCATTTATCCTGTCCATCGCCGGCGGCGGCAGCACCTATACGCCGGGCATCGTCAAAAGTCTGATGGTGCGGCTGGAGGATTTCCCGCTGGCGGAGATCCGTCTCTATGATATCGACGAGACGCGCCAGCGCACGCTGGCGCCGGTGGTGGAGAAAGTGATCCGCGACCACAGCGACACGATCAAATTTACCGTCACCAGCGATGCCGAAACCGCCTTCAGCGGAGCGCACTTTATCTTCGCCCAGATGCGCGTCGGCCAGTATAAAATGCGCGAGCAGGATGAGAAGATCCCGCTGCGCCACGGCGTGGTGGGTCAGGAGACCTGCGGGCCAGGCGGCCTGGCCTACGGCCTGCGCACCATTCTGCCGATGGTGGAGCTTATCGACCTGGTAGAGCAGTACGCGGATAAAAAGGCGTGGATCGTGAACTACTCTAACCCGGCGGCAATTGTGGCTGAAGGGGTACGTCGTCTGCGTCCTAACGCCCGGGTGCTTAATATCTGCGATATGCCGGTGGCGGCAATGCGTAACATTGGGGCCATTCTGGGAGTGGACCGTCACAAATTACAGGTGGACTACTTTGGCCTGAACCACTTCGGCTGGTTTACCCGTATCCTGGTAGACGGCGAAGATCGCCTGCCCGAAGTGCGTCGTCACGTGGCGCAGTTTGGCCTGCTGACGGAAGATGCCTCGAAAACCGATCCGCAGCATGCCGATCCCTCCTGGGTGAAGACCTGGCGCAATATCAAACCGATCATGGATCACTTCCCAGACTATCTGCCGAACCCCTATCTGCAGTACTACCTGATGCCGAACCAGATCGTTGAGCATCAGGATCCGCACCTGACTCGCGCCAACGAGGTGATGAACGGCCGCGAGAAGAAACTGTTTGCCGCTGCCGAAGAGTACCAGCGTACCGGGATCCTGCCGGATGCCTTCCACGTCGGCGTTCACGGGGCGTTTATCGTTGACGTTGCCTGCTCGCTGGCCTTCGACCTGCGCCAGCGTCACCTGGTGATTGTCGAAAACAAGGGAGCAATCGCTAACCTGCCCTATGATGCTATGGTCGAGGTACCGGCCTACATTACCGCCAACGGGCCGGAGCCGGTGCGCATGGGCGCGGTGCCGCTGTTTCACCAGACCCTGCTGATGCAGCAGCTGGCCTCTGAACAGCTGCTGGTGGAGGCAACCATTGAGGGCAGCTATGAGAAAGCGCTCCAGGCCTTCACGCTGAACCGCACCGTGCCGACGATGCAGCATGCGAAGGCGATCCTCGACGATATGATCGAGGCCAATCGCGACTACTGGCCGCAGCTGCAAAAAGCCTGGCAGGACGGAGAATCTGTATAAATTTCTGAAGCCTGCTCGCGGCGTTGAGAGGGTAAACTTGTCGGTGTGGGAAAAAACACCGACAATCCTTTAGTCAATACATTAAAGGAGGCCCACCCGCTATGACTACCTCATTCTTCGTTGCTGCCGACTGGCTGATTGAACACGGCGACTCCCCTGACGTACAAATTATTGATGCGCGCATGGCTCCCCCTGGGCAAGAGCACCGTGATATGCGCGCCGAGTATCGCGCCGGGCATCTTCCGGGCGCGGTCTTCTTTGATATCGAAGCACTTTCCGATCACACCTCTCCCCTGCCCCATATGATGCCGCGTCCGGAGGCCTTCGCCGTGGCCATGCGTGAACTGGGGATCGGCAGCGATAAGCATCTGGTCATCTACGACGAAGGCGACCTCTTCTCCGCACCGCGGGCGTGGTGGATGCTTAAAACCTTTGGCGTTGAGCAGGTGTCTATTCTGGCGGGCGGCCTGGCAGGCTGGCAGCGCGATGCGCTGCCGCTCCAGCAGGGCGACGTGACCCTACCCGAAGCTGAATTCGAAGCCCACTTTGACGCCGACCGCGTGAAACGCCTGACCGACGTGCTGCTGATTAGCCATGAGAAAACCGCCCAGCTGGTGGATGCCCGCCCTGCTCCGCGCTTTAATGCCGAAGCAGATGAGCCGCGCCCAGGACTGAAGCGCGGACATATCCCTGGGGCGCTGAACGTGCCGTGGGGCGAGCTGGTGTTTGAGGGCGAGCTGAAGACCACCGACGAGCTGAGCGCTGTTTTTGCCCGCCGGGGGGTCGATCTCAACAAGCCTATCGTGGTGAGCTGCGGCTCCGGGGTTACCGCTGCCGTGGTAGCGCTGGCGCTGGAGACGCTGGGGGTGGAGGGCGTCAAACTGTACGACGGCTCATGGAGTGAATGGGGCGCGCGGGCCGATCTGCCCGTTGAACCATCCTGAGCATGGACAACTGCCTTGCGCCGCTGCTGTCGCGCGGCGAGTCGCTGACCCGCGCGGAGTACCGTGTGCTGGCCCATCTGACCGCTCACCCGCTTCTGGTGGGCAACATCACGGTGCGCGAGCTGGCGCAGGAGACCTTCGTCTCTACCGCCACCATCATGCGCCTGTGTCAGAAGCTGGGCTTTAGCGGCTACAGCGAGCTGATCTGGTACTGTAAACAGCTGCTTGCCGATATGCCGCATATCGCGGTGCCAGCGGGTGAAGCCGCCGATCTCTCGCTGCGGTTTAACCAGTTTATCGCTAACTATCAGCAGACCTTTCGTTGGGCGACAGAGGAGAAGCGGCGCTACTTCGCCACTCTGCTGCGTGAGAAAGAGAGCTTTTTTCTCTACGGCGCGGGCTTCTCCTATCTCTTTGCGGAGTATCTCACCAAGAAGTTACAGGTACTGGGCAAGACGGCGTTTATCTCCGGGCCGGGGGACAGCCGCAATATTTTCCTCAGCAACGCCGCCCGCTATGAGGTGTTTATTGCCGTCTCCCGCAGCGGTGAGACGGAGCAGGTGCTGGATAAAGCGCGAATAGCGAAAAACGTCGGCATGATCATCGTAGCCTTTACCCGTGCCTCGGCCAATACCCTGGCTGGCATGGCCGATCTCCATTTCGGGCTGTATGACGAGGCAGTACACTTCGCCGCCGAAGCCGCGGGCGTGACCTCGTTCGAGTCGAACCTGGTGCTGCTGATGGACCTGCTGCTGCTGGAAGCGACGGGGTGAACGCTCACCCCGTCGGAGGGACTAGATGATGCGCTGCTTGAAGTCGCGCAGGAAGCTACCCCAGCGCCGCTCGTAGAAGGGCGTAATGTGCGCCAGCATAAAGTGGCTGATCCCCTTCTCGCCTTCGGCAACCAGGCAGATGTCGACAGGCTCATCGCCGGGCAGCGTGTCGGTGGCAACGCTGCCGGTCGACTGAATAATGGCGTCAATATCGCAGTCGGCCTCGGTTTCAATGCCAATGAGCAGGTTAGGCTGGGCGTCAGCCTCCTCTTTGATAGAGCAGAGAAATGCCCGCTTGACCGTTTTCATGGTCTTAAACAGCGTCGTCAGGGAGTCAATCATCTGCGCAGGCGGCTCGGCCACCTCAGAGAGCAGCAGCGCGCTGCCACCCTCTAACACCTCCTGCTGGCTGAGGGGGCTACCCTCCTCTTTGCCTACCAGGTGGGCGATCTCACGCGGCGTAAACTCTTTGCCCGTTGGCAGCTTCGCATTGAGGAACAGCGTCTCGCCGAGGGTCATCTCAAACAGGGTGCGCACCGGCATCACCACGAACGCCTGCTCATCCTCTACCGCCTGCTGCAACGCCTCAAGGGAGGTGAAGAACGGGATCACCGAGGTGCCGTCGTCTTTCTCCCAGTGCTGAATATCCAGGGCGCTATCTTCAACCACCGTCTGGCCCTCTGCCGCCGTGCCGGGAACCCAGACGGTGGAGGCCATCAGCGTGCGGAAGAACGCAGGACGGTGACCCGGCTCGGTCGCCGCCTGCTCAAGCAGGGTCTCTAATTCGTTTTTCGTCTCAGACATATTTACCACAGATTGAATCGGGTCACGTAGGGCGGGTAAGCATCGCGCCACCCGCCATTGTCTCGCCGGGTGGCGCTACGCTTACCCGGCCTACAAAACGATCTATTCTGCCGTTAATAAATGGGCGATGGTACGCACGCCCAGACCGGTCGCCCCGGCAGCCCACTGATCCACGGCCGCTTTACGGTAGGTGGCGGAGCAGTCAATATGCAGCCAGCCTTCACGGTAGTTCTCCACAAAGTGGGAGAGGAAACCGGCGGCGGTGCTGGCCCCCGCCGGGAAGGCGGCGCTGGCGGTGTTGTTCAGCTCGGCAAAGTTAGACGGCAGCTGGCTGCGGTGGAACTCCGCCAGCGGCAGGCGCCAGAACGGCTCGTTCTCCGCGCTGGCGCTAGAGAGCAGGCGGTTTGCCAGCTTATCATCAAAGCTCAGCAGCGCGTGGTAGTCGTTGCCCAGGGCGGTTTTCGCCGCGCCGGTCAGGGTTGCCGCGTCGATGATAAGCGTCGGATTTTGCTTCACCGCGTCGATCAGGCCATCAGCCAGCACCAGGCGGCCTTCGGCGTCGGTATTCATGATCTCAACGGTTTTGCCGTTGCGGTAGCGAATGATGTCGCCAAGCTTGAAGGCGTTGCCGCTGATCAGGTTGTCCGCGCAGCAGAGGTAGAGCTTCACGCGCTTGTTCAGGCCGCGGGTAATCGCAAACGCCAGCGCGCCGGTAACCAGCGCCGCGCCGCCCATATCGGACTTCATAGAGTCCATAAAGGCACTCTGCTTGATGCTGTAGCCGCCGGAGTCAAAGGTCACGCCTTTACCGACCAGGCAGGCATAGACCGGCGCGTTTTTATCGCCGGTGGGGTTGTAGTCCAGCGCCAGCAGAACCGGCGTCCGTTCGGAGCCGCGGCCAACGGTGTAGATCCCCATGTAGTTCTGCTCGCGCAGATCTTCGCCTTTGGTGATGCGGTAGGAGATGTTCTCCCCACCCACGCCGCTCAGCAGATCGACCGCGCGCTGGGCCAGCTGCTCCGGTCCCAGCTCCTCGGGGGAGGCGTTGATGGCGTCGCGCACCCAGTCGATAATGTTGCGGCGACTCTCCAGCTCTTTCTGCTGGGCGTCATCCAGCGCAGGCCACTCAATTTTGCGGCTGCCTTTCGGCCCTCTGTAGCCCTGCCAGAATGCCCAGCTGCGATCAACGTCCCAGCCCTCGCCCGCCAGCTGAACGTGCTTGATGCCCATGCCGTCAATTTTACGCGCCGCGCGCTGGATCAGGCCCAGATCGTCTGCGCCGGTAAGGTGTAGCGCAACGCCGTCGCTGTTGATGCTGTAAGCTGCTTTCTCGCCCCAGCGCGCATCGGCGGGCTGAGTCGTCAGGGTGATTTTCATGGCTTCAGTTGTCATTGTTCTGTCCTTATGATCAAGCCTGCGATGTGAAAACGGGCTACCCGAAGGCAGCCCGCTGTGCATTATGACGCTTCGTCTAACCAGACTAACAGAATCGCTTCCAGAATCTTTTCATTGGATGCGTTTGGTTCGTCATCAAAGTCGTCCAGTTCACAAATCCACTGGTGCATATCGGTAAAGCGCACGGTTTTCGGATCGAGATCCGGGTAAGCGTCATACAGCGCCTCGCCGATTTCACGGCTGTCACTCCACTTCAGGCCCATATCAATGCTCCCGCGCGTGGTTAATAGTATAACGCGGCATCTCGACCACCAGGTCTTCGTCGGTGACGCGAGCCTGACAGCTCAGACGGCTCTCCGGCTCCAGACCCCAGGCTTTATCCAGCATGTCGTCTTCGTCTTCGGTGCTCTCCGCCAGCGAGTCAAAGCCTTCACGCACGACGCAGTGACAGGTGGTGCAGGCGCAGGATTTTTCGCAGGCGTGTTCAATCTCAATGCCGTTACGCAGGGCAACGTCAAGAATGGTCTCGCCGACATTCGCTTCCAGAACAGCGCCATCTGGACAGAGATCCTGATGGGGCAAAAATACAATCTTTGGCATATTAAACCTCGTCCACAGAGTGGCCCTTCAGCGCTTTACGAACCGACTGGTCCATGCGGCGTGCGGCAAACTCCTGGGTTTGTTTGTCTATATTTTTAATGGCTTGCTCTATGGCGTCAGCGTCATCGCCCTCGGCGGCTACACGCAGATGCGCAGCGGCCTCGTCAATAACCTGACGTTCTGCGGCGCTTAACAGCGCGGCATCGCTGCCGAGCGCGCTTTGCAGACTCTCCAGCACGCGCGCGGCCTCCACTTTCTGCTCCGCCAGCATTCGCGCTTTCACGTCTTCGCCAGCAAAGCTCATGGAATCCTGGATCATGGTGGCGATTTCGCCGTCGGTCAGCCCGTAGGAGGGCTTGACCTGAATGGAGGCGGCCACGCCGGTGGATTTCTCCATCGCGGTGACGCTCAGCAGGCCGTCGGCATCTACCTGGAAGGTAACGCGAATGTGCGCCCCGCCGGCAGGCAGCGCCGGAATGCCGCGCAGGGTAAAGCGACCCAGCGAGCGACAATCCGCGACCAGCTCACGCTCGCCCTGCATCACGTGGATCGACATGGCGGTCTGGCCGTCTTTAAAGGTGGTGAACTCCTGGGCACGCGCCACCGGGATGGTGGTGTTGCGCGGGATCACCTTCTCAACCAGCCCGCCCATCGTCTCCAGACCCAGCGACAGCGGGATAACGTCCAGCAGCAGCATTTCGCTGTCCGGCTTGTTGCCGACCAGAATATCGGCCTGGATGGCCGCGCCGATGGCAACAACCTTATCGGGATCGATGGTGGTCAGCGGCTGGCGGCCAAAGAACTCGCCTACGCGATCGCGCACCAGCGGCACGCGGGTGGAGCCGCCCACCATCACCACTTCCAGCACCTCGTCGGCCTCTACGCCTGCATCTTTTAACGCGCGGCGGCAGGAGAGCAGCGTGCGTTTAACCAGGGAGGAGATGAGATCGTTGAACTCGGTGCGAGTGATGCTGCCCTGCCAGCCCGCCACATCAACGTCGACGCTTTCGGCATCGCTGAGGGCGATTTTTGCGGCGATGGCAGCGTCCAGCAGCTGTCGCTGCAGGCGCGGATCTTCACGGTCGGTAATGCCCGCCAGCTCGCGGATACGATCCGCCAGCAGGTGGTCGAAGTCGTCTCCGCCCAGCGCGGAGTCGCCGCCGGTGGCCAGGACTTCAAATACCCCGCGGCTCAGGCGCAGGATAGAGATATCAAAGGTGCCGCCGCCGAGATCGTAGACCGCAATCACGCCCTCTTTGCCGGAGTCGAGGCCGTAGGCGATCGCCGCCGCCGTCGGCTCGTTAAGCAGGCGCAGCACGTGCAGGCCCGCCAGTCGGGCGGCGTCTTTGGTGCCCTGACGCTGGGCATCATCAAAGTAGGCCGGGACGGTGATGACCACGCCGTCCAGCTCGCCCGCTAGCGCTTCAGTAGCGCGAGCGGCCAGCGCCTTGAGGATATCGGCAGAGATGCGTACCGGGTTCAGCAGGCCTGCCGCGGTGGCGATCATCGGCAGGCCGTTTTCGCTCGCCTGCAGCTGATACGGCAGATGCGGGTAGCGCGCCTGGATGTCGGCCAGCGAGCGGCCCATCATGCGTTTGACCGAGCTGATGGTGTTCGCCGGATCGTTGACCGCATTGCTGCGCGCCTCAAAGCCCACCCGGTGGCCCTGCGGCTGATAGTGCACCACGGACGGCAACAGATGACGCCCGTCGTTGTCCGGCAGCGTTTGTGCCTGGCCGCTACGCACGGTAGCCACCAGGGAGTGTGTTGTACCCAGATCAATGCCCGCCGCCAGACGACGCTGGTGCGGCGCGGCACTCATGCCCGGCTCACTAATTTGTAATAAGGCCATGTTTGCTTCCGAAATTTAAAAATCGAGCAGCTTTTCTTCGAGTTGTTCTGCTGTGCTGCGTAGTTTATCGAGAAAACGAAGTTTACGCACCGTCTCTGCGGCGTCGCTCCACGACTCGCCATCAAGCTGCTCGACCATAGTCTGGTGGCGCGAGGTATACATCACCGCAACGCGCTTCAGGAATGCTTCCAGCCGATCGGTATCGCGGGCCTGCTCAATCTCATCCAGCTCTTCGCGCAGCTCAAGCTGCTCCATCAGAAAGGCAGTGTCGCGGACGGTATGCTGTTCGCTGGCGAGGTCGAAGCCGTGCAGGGAGAGCAGATACTCGGCGCGCAGCAGCGGATGGCGCAGCGTCTGCCAGGCCTGGTTGATGGTCGCAGAGTGTTGGACGGCGGCAAGCTGCTCAGCGGAGGTGCCGCTGGCAAACCGGTCAGGGTGGTATTGACGTTGCAGATCCTGAAAGCGGGTAGCCAGCGCCTGGGTATCCAGATGATAGCTGGCGGGCAACCCAAAGAGGGTAAAGTAATCCATAACAGTCTCGGGGTTAGGCGGGTTAAAGCAAACCCCACCGCAGAGCAGTGGGGTTGAGTCGTTCAGGCGCGGTTAAACGTGGAAGCTTTCGCCGCAGCCGCACTCATCTTTAACGTTCGGGTTGGTAAACTTAAACCCTTCGTTGAGGCCCTCTTTTACGAAGTCCAGCTGAGTGCCGTTCAGGAACTGCAGGCTTTTGCCATCGACCACGACCTTAACGCCTTTGTCTTCGAACACGGTATCTTCTGCCGCAGGCTCGTCAACAAACTCCAGCACGTAGGCCATACCCGAACAGCCGGAGGTTCTCACCCCCAGGCGCAGGCCAAACCCTTTACCCCGGTTGGCCAGGAAGCTATTTACTCGCGCGGCAGCACTGTCGCTAAGGGTAATCGACATACAAACCTCTGCTCGTTATTTCGCGTCACGTTTGCTTTTGTAGTCCGCAATCGCAGCTTTGATTGCATCTTCCGCCAGGATAGAACAGTGGATCTTAACCGGCGGCAACTCCAGCTCATCGGCGATGTCGGTGTTTTTAATCGCCTGGGCTTCGTCCAGAGATTTACCTTTCACCCACTCGGTAACGAGGGAGCTGGAGGCGATCGCCGAGCCGCAGCCGTAGGTTTTAAAACGCGCGTCTTCGATGATGCCGTCGTTGTTGACTTTGATCTGCAGCTTCATGACGTCGCCACAGGCCGGAGCACCCACCATGCCGCTGCCAACGCTTGCATCGCTGTTGTCGAAGGAGCCAACGTTGCGCGGGTTTTCGTAGTGATCGATTACTTTTTCGCTATAAGCCATTTTAAATTCTCCTGATGCCGCTACCGATTAATGATGAGACCATTCAATGCTGTTCAGATCCACGCCCTGTTTGAACATCTCCCACAGCGGAGAGAGGTCGCGCAGACGGCCGATGGAGTTGCGAACCAGATTGATGGTGTAGTCAATCTCTTCTTCGGTAGTGAAACGACCTAAAGAGAAACGAATAGAGCTATGTGCCAGCTCGTCGGTCATGCCCAGCGCGCGCAGCACGTAGGATGGCTCGAGGCTTGCAGAGGTACAGGCGGAACCGGAAGAGACTGCGAGATCTTTCAGAGCCATGATCAGTGACTCGCCTTCAACGTAGTTAAAGCTGACGTTGAGGATGTTCGGTGCGCCCTGCTCAAGATCGCCGTTCAGATACACTTCTTCCATATCTTTCACGCCGTCCCACAGACGGTTACGCAGCGTGCGCAGGCGCGCCATCTCGGTTTCCATCTCTTCTTTGGCGATGCGGTAGGCTTCGCCCATGCCGACGATCTGGTGTACAGGCAGGGTACCGGAACGCATGCCGCGCTCGTGACCGCCGCCGTGCATCTGCGCTTCGATGCGGATACGCGGCTTACGACGCACGTACAGCGCACCAATGCCTTTCGGGCCATAGATTTTGTGGCCGGAGAAGGACATCAGATCGACTTTCAGCTGGCTCAGATCGATAGGCAGTTTGCCCACGCTCTGGGTTGCATCAACGTGGTAGATGATGCCGCGCGCACGGCAGAGTTCGCCGATGGTCGCGATATCCTGTACAACGCCGATTTCATTGTTCACGTGCATGATGGAGACCAGAATGGTGTCGTCGCGCATAGCGGCTTCCAGCTCTTTCAGGTCAATAATGCCGTTGCTCTGCGGCGCGAGATAGGTCACTTCAAACCCTTCACGCTCCAGCTGACGGCAGGTATCCAGCACGGCTTTGTGTTCGGTTTTGCTGGTGATGATGTGCTTGCCTTTTTTCTGATAGAAATTAGCAGCACCCTTGATCGCCAGGTTGTCAGATTCGGTTGCACCGGAGGTGAAAACAATTTCACGCGGGTCAGCGCCAACCAGCTCAGCAATCTGATTACGGGCGATATCTACCGCCTCTTCAGCATGCCAGCCAAAACGGTGTGAACGGGAAGCTGGGTTACCAAAGTTTCCGTCCAGGGTCAGACACTGCATCATTTTCTCGGCAACACGCGGATCCACCGGCGTGGTTGCGGAGTAGTCGAGATAGATCGGTAATTTCATTGCTCTATAAACTCCGTACATCGCTTCAATGCAAGGAACCAGGCAGACGGCTGGATGTACGGCCGACATGACGGGGCTCTACGCCCCGGCCTAATTCATAAAACTTTTTTATAGTGTGTTACCCGTATGAACGGGTAAATCAGGCGCGCAGTTTAACGTCAATGGCGTCCTGCGCGCGGGTCGTACGCTGTGTTTCCTGGCTGTGCTGGCGATCGGATACGTCCATCACTTCCTGGTTATTAACCAATTCACCAAGGGTGATATTGTTCAGGAAGCCGGTGAGACGATCGCTCAGGTCGCGCCACAGCGCGTGGGTCAGGCACTTATCGCCACCCTGGCAGCCGCCTTTACCCTGACAGCGGGTCGCGTCTACCGATTCATCAACGGCGCTGATCACTTCACCAACGGCGATGCTGTTGGCATCTTTACCTAACAGATAACCGCCGCCCGGACCGCGTACGCTGGCAACCAGGCCATTTTTACGCAGGCGGGAGAAGAGCTGCTCCAGATAGGAGAGGGAGATACCCTGACGCTCGGAGATATCAGCCAACGGAACCGGGCCCGATTCAGAGTTGAGCGCAACGTCCAGCATTGCAGTAACGGCATAACGCCCTTTAGATGTCAGTCTCATGTCTTACTTAACCTCAAACTCGCCCCTGCCCGGGGTTGTCGTTATATATAGATAGTTATAAAACGTAGTTATAAAAACAGGTATATAGATGGTCTGTTACATAGCAGGCGCAAGTGTGACATTCCCGACTAAATTGGTCAACTATTTACTTGACTGTTTTAGTCAGGTATTTGGCTGTTAGTGCCGTTTCCTTCACGCCGGGTGGCGCTGCGCTTACCCGGCCTACAAAACCGTAGGCCCGTGCCAGCGAAGCGCCGCCGGGCAAATAGACGCTATTGCTCTTTATTCTTCTGCTCAATCGACGCCAGAATTCCGCGCAGGATGTTCAGCTCCTGGCTCTCTGGTCGCGCGCGGGTAAAGAGTCGGCGCAGCTTGTTCATCACCTGCCCCGGATGTTCAGGGCGGATAAAGCCGGTTGCCAGCAGGGTCTGCTCAAGGTGGCCGTAGAAGCGCTCCAGATCGTCCACCAGCGGGTAGGCCGTCTCTTCCGCTGCTGGCTCAGCGCCCTCTTCCTGCGACGCCAGCCAGGCCATGCGCACTTCATAGGCGATAACCTGTACCGCCATCGCCAGGTTCAGCGAGCTGTACTCCGGGTTCGCGGCAATGGCGACGTGGTAGTGGCATTTCTGTAACTCTTCGTTGGTCAAACCCACGCGCTCGCGGCCAAAGACCAGCGCCACCGGGGCGTGCTGACCTTCGCTTACGCTCTTCAGTCCGCACTCGCGCGGATCGAGCATCGGCCACGGCAGCGTACGGGAGCGCGCGCTGGTGCCGACCACCAGGCTACAACCGGCCAGCGCGTCGTCGAGCGTATCGACGATCTGCGCGTTACCGATAACGTCGCTGGCCCCGGCCGCCAGGGCGATGGCCTGAGAGTCCGGCTTCACCAGCGGGTTGACCAGCCAAAGATTCGTTAAGCCCATTGTTTTCATAGCGCGGGCAACGGAGCCCATGTTGCCGGTGTGAGAGGTTTCAACCAGCACGATTCGTATATTTTGCAGCATAGTTTTTCAGCGTCTTAAGAATATTCGCGCATATTAGCATAAAGCAAAGACATATTCCGAACTCGCTGCTATACTCTGCGCCGTTTTCCCGTTCTTTAACATCCAGTGAGAGAGACCGATGCATCCGATGCTGACCATCGCCGTGCGCGCAGCGCGCAAGGCGGGTAATGTAATTGCCAAACACTACGAAACCCCAGACGCTGTAGAAACTAATCAGAAAGGCAGCAATGATTTCGTGACCAACGTTGATAAAGCCGCCGAGGCCGTGATTATCGACACTATCCGCAAATCTTACCCGCAACACACCATTATCACCGAAGAGTCCGGTGAACATGCAGGCGCAGATCAGGATGTACAATGGGTTATCGATCCACTGGATGGCACCACCAACTTTATTAAACGCCTGCCACACTTCTCGGTCTCTATCGCCGTGCGCATTAAAGGCCGCACCGAAGTTGCCGTCGTTTACGATCCAATGCGTAACGAACTCTTCACCGCGACTCGCGGCCAGGGCGCACAGCTCAACGGCTACCGCCTGCGCGGCAGCATCGCTCGCGATCTGGATGGCACCGTTCTGGCGACCGGTTTCCCGTTCAAGGCGAAACAGCACGCTAAAGCCTACGTCAACATCGTTGGTAAACTCTTCACCGAGTGCGCTGACTTCCGCCGCACCGGCTCTGCCGCGCTGGATCTGGCCTACGTTGCCGCTGGCCGCGTGGACGGTTTCTTTGAGATCGGCCTGAAGCCGTGGGATTTCGCCGCAGGCGAGCTGCTGGTACGTGAGGCGGGTGGCCTGGTGTGTGACTTCACCGGTAACCACAACTACATGATGAGTGGTAACATTGTCGCCGGTAACCCGCGCGTGGTTAGAGCCATGCTGGCGAATATGCGTGACGAACTGAGCGAAGCGCTGAAGCGTTAAGCATCGCTAACGCCGGATGGCGGTTTCACCTTATCCGGCCTACATCGTACCCGTAGGCCGGATAAGCGTAGCGCCATCCGGCGAATTAAAATGGCCTCAATCCCCTTCCTACCGGCACCGCACTCAGCCACATCACCGCCGCCGCCGTTATCAAAACCACGCCTCCGGCCAGGGCCAGCGTTAACCAGCCCACCTGCTGCCACAGCACCGGCGTTTTATTACCGCTCAGCCTGACCGCCAGCTGCCGAAAGCTATGCACCAGCAAGGCCAGGGTCGAGATGGTCAGCGAGGTGCCTGCCGCCATCGCCATTGCCGACGCCATACCCCAGCTAAATACGCCGATCACCTTACTGAACAGCAGAACCATGATCGCCCCGGAGCAGGGCCGCATCCCCATCGACAGAATAATCATCAGCCGTGCGCGCCAGTCATCGCTGCGCGTCAGCTGCTCCGGCGTGGGCAGGTGCTGATGGCCGCAGCCGCAGTGGGCATCATGCACATGATGAGGCGTAAAGGATCTAAACTGCGGCCTGCGCAGGAGAAGACGCAGCCTCTTCAGCGCCCGCCAGCAGAGCAGCAGCCCCAGCACGCCGACCAGGGCGTAACTCCCCTTCTCCAGCCAGTAGCTGCTCAGATGCAGCTGACGAGCGGGCAGCTGGAGCAGAGTCAGCACCACCACGACCAGCACAATGGCCACCAGCCCCTGTAGCAGCGACGAGGCCAGGGTCAGGCCAATGCTCGACCTCAGCTTAGAGGGGTGGGTAGCAAGCCAGGTCGTTATCACCACTTTACCGTGGCCCGGCCCGAGGGCATGCAGCACCCCATAGAGAAAGCTAAACAGCAGCAGCGCTCCCCCCGCCCGGGTCGGATCCGCCGCCACGCCTTTTAACAGGGCGCTCATCTGCTGATTGACCGCCCGCTGCCAGCCCGCGCTCTCCAGCATAATCTTTGGCCAGGCGTGCCACAGCGCTATCCCACCGACTACCGCAAGGAGCAGCAGCAGGGCCAGCGGCCAGAACGAACGCCAGCGGGGCCTGCTTGTCACCAGACTCAACATCACTCTTTACACTCCAGGGTCACGGTCTGGGCAAACTGTTTGCCGAGATCCATATCCTCCGGCGGGGCGTCCTCTTTATCCAGCGACTGGGCAAAGGCTAAGGTCTCTTCTCCCGGCGTTGGCGTGTGCACGGTGGTTTGACACATTTTTCGCAGCTCAGGGGAGAGCGTAACGTCACTCTTATCCTGGTAGGTCATATCGACATAGTAGGTGGGATCGAAGGTGGAGAAGGTGTAGCGCTGCCCAGCCAGCGGCTGCGGCGTGGCCAGCGGCAGGGTAAAGGTCAGCACCGCCTGGTGATCGACCCGCGACATACCGTAGTGGGTGGGTCGATTGAGAAACTTTACCCGCTGTCCGTTATGCCAGATCTCGGTGAAGTAGTGCTGCCCCAGCACGTTGGCCATCACCTCCGCCGCCAGCTTTTTCCAAACCGGCGACTCCGGTTTGGCTTCACCGGCGTCGTAGAGCAGATCGGCTGAGGTGAGCTCATCCATCGTCCAGCGCATATCGAGGGCAACGAGCTGCCCCCCCTCGACCACCGGCTCGGTTTGCAGACGAATAAAGCTATGGGGATGGGCCTGCGCCGGGAGCGATAAAAACGCGAAAACCAGCGCGCCAGCGTACGGTTTAACTGTTTGCATGTGTTCCTTACGAGAAAAATTCTGTGACGCCCTCCGGCATTCCTGAGGGAAAGCCCGGCAGGGGGGCTTTCGCCGCCGTATCCTTTAGCTATTCTTATCGAAACCCCTAACTGGAATCCAGCAGATGACAACCGTAACGATACCGCCATCTGTGCTCTCCAGTTCACAACGCCGCTGTCATGTACTCCTAATGCTCGCCCTGCCAGGACAAACGGTGACACCAGATATGCTCGGCAAGCTGAACAACGTGGACGGCACAATCACCCGGCAAGATATTGCCGACACGGGTCATGAGATCCAGCGCTACCATCGGCTGAGCATTGCCGCGCAGCAGGATGGCAGCTACCGCATCGAAGGTTCGCCCCTCGACCAGCGTCTCTGCCTTATTCACTGGCTCAAGCGCGCCATTCGCCTCTGCCCCAATTTTGTTAGCGCTCACTTTACTCCGGCGCTAAAAAACGCCCTTAAGCAGCAGGGTATCGCCAGAACATTGTATGACGATACTAACCTGCACGCGCTGATTAATCTCTGCTCCCGTCGCCTCCAGCGGCAGTTTGAGCAGCGGGATATTCAGTTTCTACGCCTCTATTTACAATATTGTCTGCTTGCGCACCAGCTTGGCTTTACACCGGCATTTGCGCCACTGCAGCAGGCCTGGGCCGAGGCGCGGGCAGAGTATCTGGTTGCCCATGAGATCATTCGTCACTGGCAGCGTCGGGTCGTTCCGATCCCGCACGTGAGTGAGCATCTCTTCCTGGCGGTGCTGTTTATGCTGCTGCGTACACCGGATCCGATCCGCGACAGCCACCAGCAGGATACCCGGCTGCGGGAGGCTATCCACCGGACCATCGAGCGTTTTCGCGCCCTCTCGGGGATGGACTTTAGCGATGAGCAGGGGCTGACCGATCAGCTCTATATTCACCTGGCGCAGGCGCTGAACCGCAGCCTGTTCGGGATCGGGATTGATAACACCCTGCCGGAGGAGATTACCCTGCTCTACCCCCGGCTGATGCGTACCACCCGTGAGGCGCTGATCTGTCTCGAAGAGGAGTACAGCCTCTGCTTTACTCATGAGGAGGCGGGGCTGGTGGCGGTGATCTTTGGCGCGTGGCTGATGCAGGAGAGCGATCTGCACGAGAAGCAGGTCGTCCTGCTGACCGATGACGCCCCCGAGCGGGAGCGGGCCATTGAGGAGCAGCTGCGCGAGCTGACGCTGCTGCCGCTGAATATCAAGTACCTGCCTCTCGCCACCTTCCAGCAGGAGGGTGCTCCGCGTGAGGCGGCCCTGATTGTGACCCCTTACGTGACGCCGCTACCGCTCTTCTCCGCCCCGCTGATCCATGCGGTGATAACCCTGAGCGAGCAGCAGCAGCGCCACATTCGCGACATGCTGGAGTCTTAGGCCCGGGCGGCAACGCCGGGCCGGACAAACAGAGCGGGCAGCGCCACCAGCGCCATCACCCAGAATACGCCCTGGTGCAGATGCTGGAACAGGAAGCCGGCAAAGATGGTCATCACCGCGATGCTGCCCCCCATTGCCACCGCCGAGTAGACGGCCTGCAGGCGGATCACCTCGCTTCCCTGACGGGCAGCAATATAGCGCATTGCCGCCAGGTGACAGACGGTAAAGGTTCCGCAGTGCAGCACCTGCACCAGCAGCAGCCACGGCAGCGCCGTGGTCCAGCCCATCAGCGCCCAGCGCACCACGCCGCATACCGCCGAGAGCAAGAGCAGATCGCGGGCGCCCCAGCGGCGAAACAGGCGATTGCTGAGCGCAAAGATGATCACTTCCGCCACTACGCCCAGCGACCAGAGGTAGCCCACCGTGGAGGCGGAGTAACCCGCCTCCTGCCAGTAGATAGCGCTGAAACCGTAGTAGGCAGCGTGCGCCCCCTGCAGCAGCGAGACGCAGGCCAGAAAGCGTCCGTTCTGTCCGATCAGGCTGCGCCAGGCGGGCCATCCTGCGGTGGTCTGCGCCCGGCTCTCCCCGAGCGGCATGACCGACGGGCGCAGCAGCATCCCGAGCAGCATGGAGAGTGTTCCGAGGGTGAGCATCGCCAGGATCGCCCGATAGTCAAAGAGGCTGACCAGCTTGCCGGTCAGCGCCGAGCCGATAACAAAGGCGACCGATCCCCACAGGCGCACCCGGCCATAGTCCATGACGATCTGCTTTTGCCAGGTATTGGCCAGCGCATCGGTGAGCGGCACCAGCGGCGAGAAGAAGAGATTAAAGCCAATAATAATCGCCATCAGCCAGCCAACGTGGTTCCCGGCCCAGAAGGCCAGCGCAAACAGCAGCGTCAGCAGAGCCAATACGCGCAGGGCAAACACCAGCCGGGAGGGATCGGTGACCCGAGGCGCAATGATCAGGCTGCCGAGAAAACGCGCCACCAGCCCTGCCCCAAGCAGTAAGCCGATGGTTTCCGGCGTCAGGCCGGTGCCCTTGAGCCAGACGCTCCAGAAAGGTAAAAAGATGCCGTAGCTGAAAAAGTAGGTGAAGTAGCTCAGCGCCAGCCAGCGCGTGGAATGCAAAACCATGAATCCCTCCCGTTTTGGAGGCGTTAGTCTGGCGGTAAAAGCAGACAGGTGCAATTTGCTTGTCACGGTTCAGCTCACAAATCTGCAACCTTCTCTCTTCCGCCTGGGCAAAATAAGAGGCAAAACAGGGTTCTCCCTGATGCAAATGATAAATAAATGTTAATAATTAGTTAAATAAAATGCTTTTATTAACACTAATAACCCTATAATAGTTAAGTAAAAGCACCAAAATTAACAAAAACTTAACCAAAGAAGATCTCAAATCTTACATTAATGGGCGTCGGTCACATTTAAAAATTCTGCGATACATTTCCCCTTCCCTTCGTTGCTAATCTTCTCTCCGTAACATGCCTCGGCCCCTACAAAAGGTATAACTATGAAATTCAAACTCGCATTACTCAGCGCCGCCCTGATTTCTGCATGCATGGTGTCCGGTACCTCGGTTGCAGCGGAGAAGTATGAAATTGCCGTGGTTGCGAAGGTGACCGGCATTCCGTGGTTTAACCGTATGGAAACCGGCGTCAACGAGGCAGCGAAAAAGCTCGACGTTAACGCCTACCAGACCGGCCCTTCTACGCCGGACCCGGCTCAGCAGGTGAAGGTGATTGAGGATCTGATCGCCAAAAACGTTAACGCCATCATTGTGGTGCCAAACGATGCAAAAGTACTGGAGCCGGTACTGAAAAAAGCCCGTGATAAAGGCATCGTGGTGCTGACCCATGAGTCGCCGGATCAGCAGATCGGTCAGTGGGATATCGAAACCATCGATAGCGAGAAGTATGCGCAGGCCAACGTTGACGAGCTGGCAAAAGATATGGGCGGCAAAGGCGGCTACGCCATTTACGTTGGCTCCCTGACGGTGCCGCTGCATAACGCCTGGGCCGATTACGCGATCAAATACCAGAAAGAGAAATACCCGGATATGTTTGAGGTGACCTCACGCCTGCCGGTGGCGGAGAGCATCGATAAATCCTACTCCACGACTCTGGACCTGATGAAAACCTATCCGCAGATGAAAGGGGTGATCGGCTTCGGCTCCCTCGGCCCTATCGGTGCTGGTCAGGCGGTGCAGAAGAAACGGGCGAAAGAGAAAGTGGCGGTGGTGGGTATTGCCATGCCAGCCCAGGCGGCACCTTACCTGATGCGCGGCGATATCAAAAAAGCGCTGCTGTGGGATCCGAAAGATGCGGGCTATGCGCTGGTGACCGTTGCCGACCAGCTGCTGAAGGGTAAAGAAGTGACGTCCGATCTGACCATTGACGGTTTAGGGAAAGCCGATGTCGACATGGAGAAGAAAGTGATCCGCTTTAACAAGATCCTCGAAGTCACCAAAGATAACGCACAGTCGCTCGGTTTCTAAGGCTCTCCGCCTACACCAGGGAACCTCAACGCCGGCCGTCTGGCCGGCACACTCGTACAGAATGACTTAAGCGCCCAAACGGGCGCTCGCAGGGGTATTGTCTATGGCCGACACCACCGCATTTATCACTCTTGAGAATATCAGCAAGCAATTCCCGGGCGTGCTGGCGCTGGATAACGTGAATCTGACGCTTAAAAAAGGCGAAGTTCACTGTCTGGCAGGGCAGAACGGCTGCGGTAAGAGCACCATTATTAAAGTGATCTCCGGCGTTTATCACCCGGAAAAAGGGGCGCAGATCCAGCTCGACGGCAAGCTATTCCACCACCTGACGCCGCAGCTCTCCGCTCACTATGGTATTCAGGTTATCTATCAGGATCTCTCCCTGTTTCCCAACTTCAGCGTAGCCGAGAACATCGCCGTTAATCGCTATCTGCCGGGGGGCGATGTCTGGGTGAAGCGCGGTGCGATGCGCAAGCAGGCGCTGGCCGCCATGCAGCGTATCGGCGTCAGCATCGATCCCGATAAAAAGGTCGAAAAACTCTCCATTGCAGACCGCCAGCTGGTGGCGATTTGCCGCGCTATCGCCGCCGACGCCCGGCTGGTGATTATGGATGAGCCAACCGCCTCCCTCACCCGCCAGGAGGTAAACGGCCTGCTGCGGGTAGTCAACGAACTGAAAGCCGCCGGGATCTGCGTGGTATTTGTTAGTCACCGTCTCGACGAAGTGATGGAAGTAGCGGATCGCATCAGCGTTATGCGCGACGGCAAGCTGGTGGGTACCTACCCGGCCAGCCAGCTCGACAGCCACGAGCTGGCGTTCCTGATGACCGGCCAGCGTTTCCACTACAGCCCGCTGCCGGAAAAACCCTCTGCCGATCAGGAGCCGATGCTGGAGCTGCGTAACTTAAGCCGCCGGGGTAAATACCAGAACATCAACCTGTCGCTGCGCAGCGGCGAGATTGTCTCCATCGTCGGGCTGCTGGGTGCCGGGCGAACCGAGCTGTGTCTAAGCCTGTTCGGCATGACCCACCCGGAGAGCGGAGAGATGCGCATCAACGGCAAGCCGGTCCGGCTTCGCAATAACCATGACGCCATTAAGCATGGGATCGGCTACGTCTCAGAGGATCGTCTGACTCAGGGGCTGATCATGGAGCAGTCGATCTACGACAATACCATCGTCACGGTGTACGACAAGCTGCATACCCGTAGCGGCATGCTGGATCATGGCAAAGCGAAAAAGCTGGTCGCCGATCTGATCCGTAACCTGAATATCAAGGTCTCCGATCCGCATCTGCCGGTGAAAACCCTCTCCGGCGGTAACGCCCAGCGGATCGCCATTGCGAAATGGGTCGCGACGGATCCGCGCATTCTGATCCTCGACTCGCCCACCGTTGGGGTGGATATCGCCAATAAAGAGGGTATCTACCAGATTGCCCGCGACCTGGCGGAACAGGGGATGGCGGTGTTGATGATCTGCGATGAGATCCCGGAAGCCTATTACAACAGCCACCGCGTACTGGTCATGCGCCGGGGCAAGCTGGTCGCAGAGTTTAATCCGCATCGCTGTACGGAACAGGAGATTGCTGAAGTGGTCGAGGTGATCCATGAATAACAGACTTTCCCGCTTAGTCGGGCAACATGAGTTCTGGCTCGGGCTGCTGGTCGTGGCGCTGGCCGTCGGCCTGAGCATCAGCACCGACGAGTTTTTCTCGCTGGGCAACCTGACGGACGTCGCCACCAGCTACGCGATCCTCGGGATCCTCGCCTGCGGCCTGTTCGTAGTGCTGATCTCCGGCGGGATCGATATCTCTTTCCCGGCCATGACCGCCATTGCCCAGTATGCGATGGCAAGCTGGGTGATTGCCCACGGCGGCAACTTTGCCCTCGCGCTGGCGCTGGCTATGGTCGTTGGGCTGCTGCTCGGGCTGATCAACGGTTTTCTGGTTTACTGGCTGCGGGTTCCGGCGATTATCATTACCATCGCCACGCTCAACGTCTACTATGGTCTGCTGGTTTATGCCACCAAAGGCACCTGGCTGTACGGCTTCCCGGACTGGTTTATGAACGGCATCAACTGGCTGTCGTTTACCGCCGCCGACGGCTATGACTACGGTCTTACCCTGCCCCTGCTCTGCCTGGTCGCGGTCATTATTTTCACCGCCGTGCTGATGAACTTTACCCGTCTTGGCCGCCAGATTTACGCTATGGGCGGCAACCGCGACGCGGCCTCACGTCTGGGGCTGAATCTGGTAAAGCTGCACTTCTACGTCTACGGCTACATGGGCGTCCTCGCCGGCGTCGCCGCCGTGGTGCAGGCGCAGATCACCCAGTCCGTTGCCCCCAACTCGCTGCTCGGTTATGAGCTAACGGTGCTGGCGGCGGTAGTGCTGGGCGGCACCAGCATGAGCGGTGGACGCGGCACCTTAACCGGCACGCTGCTTGGGGTGGTCCTGCTGGCGTTTCTGCAAAACGGCCTGACGCTGCTGAGCGTCTCCTCTTACTGGCACACCGTATTCAGCGGCGTCATTATCCTGGTCAGCATCAGCGCCACGGCCTGGAATGAAAAACGCAAACTTGCAAGGGAGCTTTGAGATGAAAGCAATCGCACGACTCTTACCCGGTGATGCCATCATCCGCCTGCAGTGCGTGATCATTATCGTCGTTGCCGTGGTCTTCTCGGCGCTGCTGGGCAGCCGCTTCTTTAGCGTCGCCAACTTCCAGTCCATTACCTCGCAGCTGCCGATCCTTGGCATGCTGGCGCTGGGGATGGGTATTACCATGCTCACCGGCGGCATTAATCTGTCGATTATCGCCGGGGCTAACGCCTGCTCGCTGGTGATGGCGGCGGTGATCGTCAGCCATCCTGATAATCCACTTTTCCTGGCGCTGGCCCTGCTGGCTGGGGCGGCGGTCGCGGTGGCGATCGGCACGCTGAACGGGGCGCTGATCGCCTGGGTAGGGGTCTCGCCGATCCTCGCCACGCTCGGCACCATGACGCTGATCTCCGGCCTCAATATTCTGCTCTCTAACGGGACGGTGATCTCCGGCTTCCCGGCAGCGATCCAGTTCCTGGGCAATGCCACCGTGGTGGGCATCCCCGTGGCGCTGCTGCTCTTTTTACTCGTAGCGGTGCTGCTGTGGGTTCTGCTGGAGCACACCACCCTCGGGCGTAGTCTCTACCTGGTAGGCTCCAACGAGCAGGCCACGCGCTACAGCGGCGTGAATACCGTCCGCGTGCAGATTGCGGTGTATGTCATCTCCGCCCTGCTCGGCTGGGTCGCCGCCATTTTGATGATGGCGAAATTCAACTCGGCGAAGGCGGGCTATGGCGAATCCTATCTGCTGGTGACCATTCTCGCCTCGGTGCTGGGCGGCATTAACCCCGACGGCGGATTTGGCCGCATCGTCGGCCTGGTGCTGGCCCTCGTCGTGCTGCAGATGCTGGAAAGCGGCTTTAACCTGCTGGGGATCAGCAGCTATCTGACGATGGCGCTGTGGGGCGCCGTGCTGATCCTCTTTATCGCATTACAGAATCGTAAAGCCTGATGTCAGGAGAACAAATTATGGCGAGTTACTTCATTGGTGTGGATGTAGGGACAGGGAGCGCCCGGGCGGGCGTGTTTGATCTTAACGGCAGAATGGTCAGCCAGGCCAGCCGGGCCATTGAAATGTATCGTCCGCAGGCTGATTTCGTTGAGCAGTCCTCCGACAATATCTGGCAGATGGTGTGCAACGCGGTACGCGACGCGGTCAACCAGGCGGATATCAATCCCATTCAGGTGAAAGGGCTGGGGTTCGACGCGACCTGCTCGCTGGTGGTGCTGGATAAAGAGGGTAAGCCGCTGACTATCAGCCCCTCCGGGCGCAGCGAGCAGAACATTATCGTCTGGATGGATCACCGGGCCATTACCCAGGCCGACCGCATCAACGCCCTGCACCACCGGGTGCTGGACTACGTCGGCGGGATCATCTCCCCGGAGATGCAGACTCCGAAGCTGCTGTGGCTGAAGCAGCACATGCCGAATACCTGGGCTAATGCGGGCTACTATTTTGACCTGCCGGATTTCCTGACCTGGCGTGCCACGGGCGACGATACGCGTTCGCTCTGCTCTACCGTCTGTAAATGGACCTATATGGGTCACGAAGATAAGTGGGACGGCAGCTATTTCCGCCAGATTGGGCTGGAGGATCTGCTTGAGCACGACGCGGAGAAGATTGGCCGCTACGTTAAAACGATGGGTGAACCTCTCGGTCACGGCCTGACGCAGCGCGCCGCCAGCGAGATGGGACTGATCCCCGGCACGGCGGTGAGCGTATCGATCATCGACGCCCACGCGGGCACTCTCGGCATCCTGGGAGCAAGCGGCGTCTCTGGCGAAGTGGCAGATTTCGATCGCCGCGTGGCGCTGATTGGCGGCACTTCGACGGGGCATATGGCCATCTCCCAGCAGCCGCGCTTTATCGGCGGCGTCTGGGGCCCTTACTACTCGGCGGTGCTGCCGGACTATTGGCTCAACGAGGGCGGTCAGTCGGCGACCGGGGCGCTGATCGACCATATCATTCAGTCCCACCCCTGCTACGAAACCCTGCTGGCGCAGGCGAAAACCCAGGGGCAGACCATCTATGAAGTGCTGAATGCCCTGCTGCGCAAGATGGCGGGCGAGCCGGAGAATATCGCTTTCCTGACCCGCGATATCCATATTCTCCCTTACTTCCACGGCAACCGCTCACCGCGGGCGAATCCAACCTTAACCGGCGTGATTAGCGGCCTGAAACTCTCCCGCACGCCGGAGGATATGGCTCTGCAATACCTGGCGACCATCCAGGCGATTGCCCTCGGTACCCGGCATATTATTGAGACCATGAACCAAACTGGCTACACCATCGATACCATTATGGCCAGCGGCGGCGGCACCAAGAACCCAATCTTTGTCCAGGAGCACGCTAACGCCACCGGCTGCGCCATGCTGCTGCCGGAGGAGAGCGAAGCGATGCTGCTCGGCGGCGCGATGATGGGCACCCTTGCGGCGGGCGTTTTCGAGACCTTCCCGGAGGCGATGTCGGCCATGAGCCGGATCGGTAAGACCGTCACGCCACAGACCAATAAGATCAAGCAGTACTATGACCGCAAGTACAAGGTGTTCCATGCGATGTACGAAGATCACATGAAGTACCGTCAGCTGATGCAGGAGGGAGCATGAGTCAATCATGGCAGCAGGCCACCGCCGCCTGGAGTATCTATAGCGAGGCGCTGGCCGGGCTGGGTCAGCACCTTAGCGAGCCGCAGTGGGAGGCGCTGCTGGCCGAGCTGCGCGGCTGCAAAGGCAAGATTGTGGTCACCGGCGTAGGCACCTCCGGCATTGCGGCGCGTAAAATTGCCCATATGCTGGCCTGCGTGGAGCGCCCGGCGATCTACCTGAACGCCACCGATGCGGCGCATGGCGATCTGGGCTTTTTACGCGCCGACGACCTGATGATCATGCTCTCCCGCGGCGGTAACTCCGACGAGCTAACGCGACTGCTGCCTGGACTTGCGGCCCGCAGCGTGCCGCTGGTCAGCGTGACCGAGAACGCCGATTCAGCAATTGCTCGCGCCTCCCGGCTGGTGATCTCCACCGGCGTGCAGCGCGAGATCGATCCGCTGAATATGCTGGCAACCACCTCCATCGTGCTGGCGCTGGCGATTTTCGATGCTGCCTGCGCCTGCCTGATGAGTGAGAGCGGCTATTCGAAAGAGAGCCTGCTGGCGGTGCATCCCGGCGGCGACGTGGGCGTTACGCTGCGCGGCCAGCGGTAATATATCTACAGACCAGTACTGTTGCAGGGTTTTGTAGGCTGGGCAAGCGAAGCGCCGCCCGGCGGCGCGATGCTTGCCGGGCCTACAGGCTAGTGCATGACCTGATGAAAAAAAGGCCGCATCAGCGGCCTTTTTTCATATCCATAAAGGATTATGCATAAACCGGGAAGCGGGCGCAGACATCCAGCACTTTCTGTTTGGTGCTTTCAATGACCGCTTCGTCGTTGATGTTGTCCAGAATGTCACACATCCAGCCAGCCAGCTCTTTCACTTCCGCTTCTTTAAAGCCGCGGCGAGTCACAGCCGGAGAACCGATACGGATACCGGAGGTCACAAACGGGCTCTTCGGATCGTTTGGCACGCTGTTTTTGTTGACGGTGATGTTGGCGCGGCCCAGGGCAGCGTCAGCTTCTTTACCGGTCAGGTTCTTATCAACCAGATCCAGCAGGAACAGGTGGTTCTCGGTACCGCCAGACACCACTTTGTAGCCACGGTTCAGGAACACCTCTACCATCGCTTTAGCGTTTTTGGCAACCTGCTGCTGGTAAACCTTGAACTCTGGCTCCATCGCTTCTTTCAGCGCAACCGCTTTTGCCGCGATAACGTGCATCAGCGGGCCGCCCTGCGCGCTTGGGAAGACAGCGGAGTTCAGCTTTTTGTACAGCTCTTCATCACCGCCTTTAGCAAGGATCAGGCCGCCACGCGGGCCCGCCAGGGTTTTGTGGGTAGTGGTGGTCACAACGTGCGCGTGCGGAACCGGGTTCGGATACACGTCAGCGGCAATCAGACCCGCAACGTGCGCCATATCAACGAACAGGTAAGCGCCGATGCTGTCGGCGATTTCACGCATTTTTGCCCAGTCAACGATACCGGAATAAGCAGAGAAACCACCGATGATCATCTTCGGCTTGTGCTCTTTAGCCTGCTTCGCCATGTCTTCGTAATCAATTTTACCGGACTCATCAATACCGTAAGGGATGATGTTGTACAGTTTGCCGGAGAAGTTAACCGGGGAGCCGTGAGTCAGGTGGCCGC
Organism: Pseudescherichia sp.; assembly: GCF_032052675.1. Taxonomy (NCBI): domain Bacteria; kingdom Pseudomonadati; phylum Pseudomonadota; class Gammaproteobacteria; order Enterobacterales; family Enterobacteriaceae; genus Pseudescherichia; species Pseudescherichia sp. Next base: position 42,247 of record NZ_DAMBWA010000011.1, on the reverse strand, counting down.
CCTGCGCCAGGTTCATCCCCAGCACGGTATCACCCGGCTGCAGCAGTGCAGTGTAGACCGCGAAGTTAGCCTGGGAGCCAGAGTGCGGCTGCACGTTCGCGTAATCAGCGCCAAACAGCGCTTTTGCACGGTCGATAGCCAGCTGCTCAACCACGTCAACGTATTCGCAGCCGCCGTAGTAGCGTTTGCCCGGATAGCCTTCGGCATATTTGTTAGTCAGCTGAGAACCCTGGGCCTGCATAACGCGCGGGCTGGTGTAGTTTTCGGAGGCGATCAGCTCAATGTGCTCTTCCTGACGTACTTTCTCTTGCTCCATCGCCTGCCACAGTTCGGCATCATAATCGGCAATGTTCATTTCACGCTTTAACATCCGCATCTCCTGACTCAGCTAACGGTAATTTTCAATGGCCCTCGGGGCAACGGCGACCAGTATAACCGATCCATTTTCTGATAACAGGTCTTGACATGGGTTTTTACGCAAACGATTGGCTCCGCGTGGCGTAAGGGTTTGTCGGATATGCACCCACCTCAAGAATCACGATTTCTTTTCAGGTTTATCGTGCAAATTTTTCATGACATTACAACACAGCGGAAATACGCTATTAACCATTTACAATACAGGGGAACTTTTATAAGATGCATTTAAAATACAACTTATAGAAAAAATCATTAAGGAAAAGGCAATGCTCGACGCTCAAACTATCGCAACCGTAAAATCCACTATCCCTCTACTTGTTGAGACCGGCCCGAAGCTGACGGCGCATTTCTATGACCGCATGTTTAAGCACAACCCGGAGCTGAAAGAGATTTTCAACATGAGCAACCAGCGCAACGGTGACCAGCGTGAAGCGCTGTTTAACGCCATTGCCGCCTATGCCAGCAATCTTGAGAACCTCCCGGCGCTGCTGCCTGCGGTGGAGAAGATTGCCCAGAAGCACACCAGTTTCCAGATCAAACCTGACCAGTACAACATCGTCGGTGAACATCTGCTGGCCACCCTTGATGAGCTTTATAGCCCAGGTCAGGAGGTGCTGGAGGCGTGGGGCAAAGCCTACGGCGTGCTGGCGGGCGTGTTCATCAACCGTGAAGCCGAGCTGTATGAAGCCCATGCTACGCAGCCCGGCGGCTGGGAGGGCACCCGCGCCTTCCGCATAGTGGCCAAAACGCCGCGCAGCGCGCTGATCACCAGCATTGAATTTGAGCCGGTCGACGGTCAGCCAGTAGCCGAGTACCGTCCGGGCCAGTATCTCGCCGTCTGGCTGAAACCGGAGGGTTTCCCCCACCAGGAGATCCGCCAGTACTCCCTGACCCGCAAGGCCGATGGTAAAGGGTATCGCATCGCCGTGAAGCGTGAGCCTGGCGGCCAGGTTTCCAACTGGCTGCACGACGAAGCGCGCGTGGGCGATGTGGTCCAGCTGGCTTCTCCGGCAGGTGACTTCTTCCTCGACGTGCCTCCGCACGCTCCGGTGACGCTGATCTCCGCTGGCGTGGGTCAGACCCCGATGCTGGCGATGCTGGACACCCTTGCCAGCGCGCAGCATCCAGGCCAGGTGAATTGGTTCCATGCCGCTGAGAGCGGCGAGGTACACGCCTTTGAAGATGAAGTTGCCGCCCTGGGCAGCACGCTGCCGCACTTCCAGGCGCACACCTGGTATCGTATTCCCACTGAGGCAGATCGCAACGCAGCACGCTTTAATAGCGAAGGGCTGATGGATTTAAGCAAGTTGGAGGGGGCGTTTAGCGACCCGACGATGCAGTGCTATCTCTGCGGCCCGGTCGCCTTTATGCAGTTCGCGGCGAAGCAGTTGATTGCCCTGGGCGTTGATGCCGATCGCATCCACTACGAGTGCTTCGGTCCGCACAAGGTTCTCTAAGATCTCGCTTACCCCGGCCCGTAAAATGGGGGCTGGGGTAAGCCTGCGGGCGATTAGATAGCCGCGTCGTCCTCTTCGCCGGTACGGATACGCACTACGCGCGCCACGTCGAAAACGAAAATCTTACCGTCGCCGATTTTCCCGGTCTGCGCTGTGCGGATAATGGTATCCACGCAGGTATCGACGATATCGTCGGTCACTACGATCTCAATTTTTACCTTCGGCAGAAAATCTACCATGTACTCCGCGCCACGATACAGCTCGGTGTGGCCCTTCTGGCGACCAAAGCCTTTCACCTCGGTGACGGTCATTCCGGTAATGCCGACTTCCGCCAGCGCTTCACGCACATCATCCAGCTTGAAAGGTTTAATAATCGCATCAATCTTTTTCACGGTGATCCCCTAATTCTTTTGCCTGTCAGCAGCTCGTAATCGATTGCTCACACTACCATATTTCACGTGCGTGTGCGGCCTACTCTTTAAAGTCGTTGGCGTCCAGCTCGTGACGTGAAAGCAGCTTATAAAACTCGGTGCGGTTACGCCCGGCCATGCGCGCCGCGTGCGTCACGTTGCCCTTGGTGATCTGCAGCAGCTTGCGCAGATAGTTAAGCTCAAACTGGTTCCGGGCGTCGGCAAAGGTCGGTAGCGCGGTGTTCTCACCCTCCAGCGCCTGCTCCACCAGCGCATCGCTGATCACCGGCGAGGAGGTAAGCGCCACGCACTGCTCAATGACGTTCACCAGCTGGCGCACGTTACCCGGCCACGAGGCGGTCATCAACCGCTTCATGGCGTCGGTAGAGAAGGCCCGCACAAACGGCTTATGGCGACTGGCGGCCAGCCGCAGGAGATGGTTGGCCAGCAGGGGGATATCCTCCGCTCGCTCCACCAGCGCCGGGATCTTCAGGCTGACCACATTCAGGCGGTAAAAGAGATCTTCGCGGAACTCGCCCCGCTCCATCGCCTTGGGCAGATCGCGGTGGGTCGCGGAGATAATGCGCACGTCGATATCGATATCGCGATTGCTGCCCAGCGGTCGCACCTTGCGCTCCTGCAGTACCCGCAGCAGTTTGACCTGCAGCGGGATAGGCATATCGCCAATCTCATCGAGAAACAGCGTACCGCCCTCCGCCGCCTGGAACAGCCCCTCCCGGCTGCTGACCGCGCCGGTAAACGCCCCGCGCGCGTGACCAAACAGCTCCGACTCCAGCAGCTGCTCCGGCAGCGCGCCGCAGTTGATGGCAATAAAGGCATTTTTGCCCCGCGGGCTGGCATTGTGGATCGCCTGGGCAAGGATCTCCTTGCCGGTTCCGCTCTGGCCACTGATCAGCACGCTAACGTCGGACTGGGCCACCATGTGGGCCTGCTCCAGCAGGCGCAGCATTACCGGGCTACGGGTAATAATATTCTCCCGCCACGCCTCGTCGCTGGCGGGTGCCGCATGCTCCAGCGCATCGTCGATGGCTTTATAGAGCGCATCTTTGTCCACCGGCTTGGTAAGAAAGCCAAACACGCCCCGCTGGGTAGCGGCAACGGCGTCGGGAATAGAGCCGTGGGCGGTAAGAATGATCACCGGCATGCCCGGCTGAACGCGCTGGATCTCGGCAAACAGCTGCATGCCGTCCATCTCATCCATACGCAGGTCGCTGATCACCAGATCGACCTTCTCCCGCGCCAGCACGCGCAGCCCCTCCTGGCCGCTTTCGGCAGTCACCACGCTGTAGCCTTCGCTGGTCAGGCGCAGGCCCAGCAGCTTCAGCAGGCCGGGATCGTCATCCACCAGCAGCAGATGGGCAGGTTTACGCGGCGTCATGGCTTAACATCCTCCTGTTGGGCATCCGGCTGCGCCGGACGGGTGCTGTCGGGGATCTCCGCCCCGCCAGGTTTGCGTGTTGAGAGCCGCCGCTCAATGTCGGTTAAGTTCTCCAGCTTGCGCGAGGTGGTCTCCAGCTCCTCGCGCAGATGCTGTTGCTGCTGGCGTAACGCCTCCAGATCGCTGTCCCGCGACTGCTGGAGCTTGGCATAGCGCGAACGCTCTTCCGCGAGCTGGAGCTGCGTCGCCTGGCCGTCGCGCCACACCTGGAACAGGGTACGGACCTGCATCGGTAGCTGTGGGCTGAGGGTATCCATTCGCGTGGTAAAAGCGCGTCTCTCTATCGGCGTGATTTTGGCATTGGCCAGCAGGATGCCGCGTTTGAAGGTAGCCTGCCAGGTATCATCCGGCCAGCGCTTAGCTTCGGCGCGGGCCATCACCGGCGAGAGGCGCTCCGCACAGTCCATGCCGCGCAGCCAGTAGAGCGGATTCGACTCCACGGCCTGACCGGTCAGCGACCAGACGTTATCACAGGGCGTGGACAGAAAATCGGCCAGCTGGCGCTGGGGAAGCTTCTCTTCCTGAACTTTATTTACCGGCTTAACAGGCGCGTCCGCTGCGCAACCCGCCAGCAGCAGGCATGATAAGCCGACAGGCAACGCGGAATGCTGCGAAATCATTTTCACAACGCGATTCATAATATGCGACATAGTTACCTGATATAGATTCAATTAGCTTTTATCCGATCCAGCAAGCGGCAGCTCAATGCGAAAACAGACGCCCGATTCATCGCTGGTGACCAGCTGCAGTTCACCCTGCATGCGCAGAATACAGTCCCTGGCGATGCTCAGACCCAGCCCGCTGCCTTTTACCGCGCCTTTTCGCTGGTGGCTTCCCTGATAGAAAGGTTCGAAAATCATCTCCCGCTCGGCCTGCGGAATGGGCGTACCGGTATTGGTGACCTCTATACGCAAACGCGTGCCGTGCGGATAGCTGTGAATAAGAATGTTACCGGATTCAGTGCCATAGTGCACCGCGTTAGAGTAGAGATTATCCAATACGCTCAGTAAAAGCACCGGCTCCGCCAGACAGCTGTCCGCCTTCAGCGCGACCTCCGTATGCATCATTTTAGCCCGTGCCGGTAAACTGTGAGCGGAGATCACCGTCTCGATCAGCGGCGCGATAGTGACCGTCTCCAGCTCCACCGCCCCATCGGCCAGCTTGCGGTTATAATCCAGCAGCTGCTCAATCAGCTTTTGTAGATTGCGGCTGCTGCCGTCCAAAATTTCCACCACCTCTTTTTGCTCCGCCGTGAGCGGCCCGACCACCTCATCGGCCAGCAGCTCGGTGCCTTCGCGCATGCTGGCCAGCGGGGTTTTCAGCTCATGGGAGATATGGCGCAGAAACTGATGGCGCTGGGACTCCAGCCATGCCAGCCGCTCGCTGAGCCAGATGATGCGCTCGCCAACGGAGCGCAGCTCGCGCGGCCCCTTAAAGGCCACCCGGCTGTTCAACGACTGCCCTGCCCCCAGCCGGTTGATCATCCGCTCAATGCCCTTCACCGGGCCGATGATCATGCGGGTAAAGAGCAGTACCAGCGCCAGGCTAACCAGAAAGAGCAGCAGCGCCTGCCAGCCAAAGAACTGGCCGCGAGCGGCAATCTCTTGCTGGAGCTGCTGCCCGCGGGTAAATACCACCTTACGGGTGGTTTGCACCATTTCAGTATTGGCGGCGGCGAAGGCTTCAAGGCTGGCAGAGGCCGCCTGCGCAGGGCCGCTGTTGTGGCACTGTAGCTGAGCCAGAGCGTTGAGATCGTCACGTAGCGCCTGATAGAGCTTCTCGTCTGGCAGCACGTCGGCGTGGGCATCAAGCATGTCGCTGTAGCGTTTGCGCTGACTCTGATAGACCCGCGCCAGGGTGGGATCGTCAAGCACGCAGTACTGTCGGTAGCTGCGCTCCATCTCCAGCGCCGCGTTGGTCATCGCCTCGCTGCGACGGGCGTCAATAAGCGTGGTGCGGTTGGTGCGCGCCGCCTGGGCGCTGAGCGTATTCAGGCTTTGCCACGCCTGCCAGGCCAGCACCAGCAGCGGCAGCAGAACCAGCAAAAACGCCATGATGACAAGCTGTCGCAGGGAGCGGGGAAATGCAGGCCAGCGTTTCAACGCGTTACTCTCGTGAAGAAAGGATTTACCGGAATGCTAGCTGAGGATGAGGGATGGGGGAAGACTAAAAACAATAATGCCGGGTAAAAACCCGGCATTATCATGGAATAGGCGGTGCCTTACTCGACGTTTCGCCCCGGGCCTGAAATAGCAACGCTATGATCAGAAGTGAGACGGCAGGCACCTGTTTGTGCGTCATTCCAGGGTTTATGTAGCGCGTCCCGAAGGGGCTGACATAAGAAGGTGAATGAGCCACTGCGCTATTATATGCACAAGTTATGCCAATGTATATTATTATTACGTAACTCTATGTTTGTAAGGCTATTTATTATTTTGTGAACTGCATCATTTTTGCGCTCTATTTAAGCAATGTGTCGCCAATTGGCAACACCACAAAAGCACCAAAAATAAACCATTTAAAATCAATTAATTATACGTCGCCAATTGACGACATCTCATTTTGCCGCTGTCGTGATTTTGCGACAGCGGCGTGCTGCGATTAACCCAGCTGCTTACGCGCATTGCGGAAAATACGCATCCACGGGCTATCCTCGCCCCAGTTTTCCGGGTGCCAGGAGTTTGCCACGGTGCGGAACACGCGCTCCGGGTGCGGCATCATGATGGTCACGCGTCCGCTTTCGCTGGTCACCGCAGTGATACCGTTCGGCGAGCCGTTCGGGTTGGCCGGGTAGGTCTCAGTCACCTTACCGAAGTTATCGACATAGCGCAGCGCCACCAGACCTTTGCTCTCCAGCTGGGCAAGGTGCGCATCGTCACGCACTTCCACCAGGCCTTCACCGTGGGAAACCGCAATCGGCATCATCGAGCCAACCATCCCCTGCAGCAGCAGCGACGGGCTTTGCGTGACTTCCACCAGGCTAAAGCGTGCTTCGAAGCGCTCGGAGACGTTACGCACAAAGCGCGGCCACAGCTCGCTGCCTGGGATCAGCTCGCGCAGGTTGGACATCATCTGGCAGCCGTTACAGACGCCCAGGGCCAGGGTCTGCGGACGGTGGAAGAAGGTTTCGAACTCGTCGCGTACGCGCTCATTGAAGAGGATCGATTTCGCCCAACCCTCACCCGCCCCCAACACGTCCCCGTAGGAGAAGCCGCCGCATGCCACCAGCGCGTGGGCGCTCTCCAGCGAGGTACGGCCCGCCAGCAGGTCGCTCATGTGAACGTCAATGGCGTCAAAGCCCGCCCGGTGGAAGGCTGCCGCCATCTCCACATGGGAGTTAACCCCCTGCTCACGCAGGACGGCCACTTTCGGTCGTGCACCGGTAGCAATATAGGGCGCAGCGACGTCTTCGTTGATGTCGAAGGAGAGCTTCACGTTGAGGCCCGGATCGTTATCCTGCGCCTTGGCGTTATGCTCCTGGTCGGCACAGGCCGGGTTATCACGCAGGCGCTGCATCTGCCAGGTCGTCTCTGCCCACCACATACGCAGCGTGGTGCGGCTTTCGCTGAACACGGCCTGGTCGTTGGCGGTGATCACGAAGCGATCGCCTGCGACGGCACGACCCAGGTAGTGTACGCAGTCGGCCAGGCCGTGGGCGCTGAGGATGTTCTCCACCGCATCACGATCCTCGGCACGGACCTGGATCACCGCCCCCAGCTCCTCGTTAAACAGCGCGGCCAGACGGTCACTGCCCAGCGCGGCGATATCGGCTTCGATACCGCAGTGGCCGGTGAAGGCCATCTCGGCGAGAGTCACCAGCAGGCCGCCGTCAGAGCGGTCGTGGTAGGCCAGCAGTTTACGTGCCGCCACCAACGCCTGTATGGCATCGTAGAAGCCCTTCAGCTGATGCACGTCGCGGACGTCGGCCGGTTTATCGCCCAGCTGGCGGTAGACCTGTGCCAGCGCCGTCGCACCCAGCGCGTTATGGCCCTTGCCAAGGTCGATCAGCAGCAGGGCGTTATCGTCGGTAGAGAGCTGCGGCGTCACGGTGTGGCGCACGTCCTCTACGCGGGCAAACGCGGTGATCACCAGCGACAGCGGCGAGGTCATTTCGCGCTGCTCGCTCCCCTCCTGCCAGCGGGTTTTCATCGACATCGAGTCTTTACCCACCGGGATGGTCAGACCGAGGGCCGGACACAGCTCTTCGCCCACCGCTTTCACCGCCTCATAGAGACCGGCGTCCTCACCCGGATGACCCGCTGCGGCCATCCAGTTCGCGGAGAGCTTGATACGTTTGATATCGCCAATCTGCGTGGCGGCCACGTTGGTCAGCGCTTCACCGACTGCCAGACGGGCGGAGGCGGCAAAGTCCAGCAGCGCCACCGGAGAGCGCTCCCCGATGGACATCGCTTCGCCGTAGTAGCTGTCGAGGCTGGCGGTGGTCACCGCGCAGTTGGCTACCGGGATCTGCCACGGGCCAACCATCTGATCCCGGGCGACCATGCCGGTGACGGTACGGTCGCCGATGGTCACCAGGAAGGTTTTCTCTGCTACCGCAGGCAGGTGCAGCACGCGGTTAACCGCGTCGGCCACGGTAATGCCCTGCAGGTCGAAAGCTTCTCCGGCGGCCTTCAGCGATTCGACGTCACGGGTCATCTTCGGCGTTTTACCGAGCAGAACGTCCAGCGGCAGGTCGATAGGCTGATTGTCGAAGTGGCTGTCGGTGAGGCTCAGGTGGCGCTCTTCGGTCGCTTCGCCGATAACGGCGTAAGGGGCGCGCTCACGGCGGCAGAGGGCATCGAACAGCGCCATCTGATCGGCGGCCACCGCCATTACATAGCGCTCTTGCGATTCGTTACACCAGATCTCCAGCGGGCTCATGCCCGGCTCATCGCTCAGGATGCTGCGCAGGTCGAAACGGCCGCCGCGGCCGCCGTCGCTTACCAGCTCCGGCATGGCGTTAGAGAGACCGCCTGCGCCAACGTCGTGGATAAACAGAATTGGGTTGGCATCGCCCAGCTGCCAGCAGCGATCGATCACCTCCTGGCAACGGCGCTCCATCTCCGGGTTGTCGCGCTGGACGGAGGCAAAGTCGAGGTCGGCATCGGACTGGCCGGACGCCATTGACGAGGCCGCCCCGCCGCCAAGACCGATATTCATCGCCGGGCCACCGAGCACCACCAGCTTCGCGCCAACGGTAATTTCGCCCTTCTGCACGTGGTCGGCACGGATGTTACCGATACCGCCCGCCAGCATGATCGGCTTATGGTAGCCGCGCAGCTCTTCGCCGTTGTGGCTGTTGACCCTCTCTTCGTAGGTACGGAAGTAGCCGGTCAGCGCCGGACGGCCAAATTCGTTGTTGAATGCCGCGCCGCCCAGCGGGCCGTCGGTCATGATATCCAGCGCGGTAACGATACGATCCGGCTTGCCGAAATCCTCTTCCCACGGCTGTTCAAAACCCGGAATACGCAGGTTAGAGACCGAGAAGCCCACCAGGCCCGCTTTCGGCTTCGCGCCGCGTCCGGTTGCGCCTTCGTCACGGATCTCACCGCCGGAGCCGGTTGCCGCGCCCGGCCACGGCGAGATCGCCGTCGGGTGGTTATGGGTCTCGACCTTCATCAGAATATGGGTAGGCTCCTGATGGAAATCGTAGCGGCCCGCTTCGCTATCGGCGAAGAAGCGCCCGACCTCTGAGCCTTCCATCACCGCCGCGTTGTCTTTATAGGCAGACAGCACGTGATCCGGGGTTTTCTCAAAGGTGTTTTTAATCATCTTAAACAGCGATTTCGGCTGCTGCTCGCCGTCGATCACCCAGTCGGCGTTGAAGATTTTGTGCCGACAGTGTTCGGAGTTCGCCTGGGCGAACATGTAAAGCTCGATGTCGTTCGGGTTACGCCCGAGGGTGGTGAAGGCATCGAACAGGTAATCAATTTCGTCTTCCGCCAGCGCGAGACCCAGACGCTGGTTAGCCTCCACCAACGCATCACGCCCCTGCCCCAGCATGTCCACGCTCTCTACCGGCGCGGGCTGATGGTGGGCAAAGAGTTTCTCCGCGTCTTCCAGCGCATCAAAGGTCGTCTCCATCATGCGGTCATACAGCTCGGCGGCCACCGCCTGCCACTGCGCTGCGCTCAGGGTCGACGCCTCAACGTACCAGGCGACGCCGCGCTCAAGGCGGGCAATCTGCGTCAGACCGCAGTTGTGGGCGATATCCGTTGCTTTTGAAGACCAGGGAGAGATGGTCCCCGGACGCGGCGTCACCAGCAGCAGTTTGCCAGTGGGGGCGTGGCTGCTCAGGCGCGGGCCGTAGGTCAGCAGGCGGCCGAGCTGGGCGTGTTCATCGGCATTTAGAGGAGCGTTGAGGTCAGCGAAATGGACATACTCAGCGTAAATGTTGCTTACCGGGAGGGCGGCTGCCTGAAAGCGTGCCAGCAGTTTGTTGATACGGAATGCAGACAGTGCAGGCGAACCACGCAGAATTTCCATCATAAGTCTCTCGTCTTTAGCGCGTCGATGACGCTGTAAGAATGCGCCAGGGGGAAAACGGGCGTCATTATAGAGAATCCTGCGCGTCGACGAAACCGTTTGCGTGGAAATAAAATTGCCCGCAATTTTTAACAATAGATGTGACCTAATTCTCTAATAAGTTGCTAAGTGCCGCAATCTTAAGCAAAATGCCGCTCACTTCCGGACAAATGCTTTTCAATAATAATGACGGCGGACTGAGGCGTCAGGTGACGCAGAGAATTAACTCATTGAGAAAATTAAAGTTTAATTATCTGCTTATCGGCATTGTCACCCTGCTGCTGGCAGCAGCCCTGTGGCCCTCAATCCCGTGGTCGGGTAAAGCCGAAAACCGCATCGCTGCTATCCAGGCGCGCGGCGAGCTGCGCGTCAGCACCCTGGTTTCTCCGCTCACCTGGAACGCCACCAGCGATAAACCCACCGGCCTCGACTATGAGCTGGCCGAGCAGTTCGCCAGCTACCTTGGCGTGAAGCTGCGCATCATCGTGCGGCAAAACATCAACCAGCTGTTTGACGATCTCGATAACGACAATGCCGATATGCTGGCGGCCGGTCTGGTTTATAACAACGAGCGCATCAAGCACTATCAAAGCGGGCCGGTCTATTATTCCGTCTCCCAGCAGCTGGTCTATCGCGTAGGCAGCCTGCGTCCGCGCACGCTAGCGACGGTGACTGATGCCCAGCTGACCGTTGCGCCTGGGCACGTTGTCATTAGCGATCTGCAGGCGCTGAAGGAGAAGAAGTACCCGGATCTGAGCTGGAAGGTGGATGAGAAGCTGGGCACTAACGATCTGCTGTTGCAGGTTGCCCAGGGGAAGCTGGCCTATACCATCGCCGACTCCGTAGCTATTAGCCTCTTCCAGCGCGTGCATCCCGAGCTGGCGGTAGCGCTGGATATTACCGACGAGCAGCCGGTGGCGTGGTTCAGCCAGAAGGACAGCGATAACGCCCTCTCCGCCGCTATGCTGGACTTCTTCAACGTAATTAATGAGGACGGCACTCTGGCACGCCTGGAGGAGAAGTACCTCGGCCACGGTAAAGGGTTTGACTACGTTGATACCCGCGCCTTCCTGCGCGCTATCGACAGCGTCTTGCCTGACCTGCGTCCACTGTTTGAAAAATACGCCCAGAAGATTGACTGGCGTCTGCTGGCAGCTATCTCTTATCAGGAGTCCCACTGGGACACCCAGGCCACCTCCCCCACCGGCGTGCGTGGCCTGATGATGCTGACCAAAAATACCGCCCAGAGCCTGGGCCTGACCGATCGCACCGACGCCGAGCAGAGCATCAGCGGCGGGGCGCGCTATCTCCAGGATATGATGGCTCACGTCCCGGCAACGGTGCCCGAGGAGGAGCGGATCTGGTTTGCGCTGGCGGCCTACAACATGGGCTATGCCCATATGCTTGATGCCCGCGCCCTGACGGCGAAGACCAAAGGCAACCCGGATAGCTGGTCTGACGTAAAGCAGCGCCTGCCGCTGCTTAGCCAGAAGGCGTGGTACAGCAGGCTGACCTACGGCTACGCCCGCGGACATGAGGCCTACGCCTACGTGGAAAACATCCGCAAGTATCAGATTAGCCTGGTGGGTTATCTGCAGGAGAGAGCCCGACAGCAGGAGCAGCAGCTCGCTCACGAGCAGCGGATGGCGCAAAGTTATCCGGTAGTCGCACAGGAGGAGCTGGCAGAGACGCGCTATGGCGTGATGCCGCTGAGCGCCTTCTCCCCCGCCGAGGCCTTTGGCCAGTCGAGCTTTACGCTGCCGGGGATATTGAACCAGGCGTCAGCGGGCGCTGAGCCGCATTAACGCGCCTGCTTTTGTGCTTTGATCGCCAGCCGACGCTGGCGGAAAAAGTCGCTGAGCATTGCCGAGCACTCCTCACGCAGCGCTCCCTCGACGATCTCTACCCGGTGGTTCATCCCAGGATGGTGCAGGACATCCATCAGGGAGCCTGCCGCGCCGGTTTTCAGATCCCGCGCGCCAAACACCAGGGTGCCAATACGACCGTGAACCATCGCCCCCGCACACATGACGCAGGGCTCCAGGGTGACGTAGAGGGTGGTATCGAGCAGACGGTAGTTTTGCAGCACCAGCCCCCCCTGACGCAGGGCCATGATCTCGGCATGGGCGGTGGGATCGTGGCGGCCAATGGGCCGGTTCCAGCCCTCGCCGATAACGCGGTTATTGTGCACCAGCACCGCCCCCACCGGAACTTCCCCTTCATCCCAGGCGCGCTGCGCAAGTAAGAGCGCGTGGCGCATCCAGTATTCGTGGGTAAATTCAGTATCGGACACGGCTCAGCACTCCAGTAATCAAAACGGGGCGCATTATACACAGGTGTAAGTACGCACACACTATTCGAGTTGCTGAAGCTCACCGTGGGGCGTAACGCGCCAGCGATGTTCGCAGAAGTAGAGCAGCGGGTTATCCTGCTTGCTGTCGCTGTAGCCGCTGTAGAGCCGCAGCGGCGTACCGATTTTCCGCTCCAGCTGCACCACCTTCTCATGCCCGAGACAGCGCATAGAGAGCACCCAGCCGCCGTGGCTGCGGCGGATCTGGCTGGCGATCAGGTTGACGCGGGGTAGCCAGGGGGTATCAAAATAGACCTGCTCCACCAGCGGCTGCGGCGAGCCGGTGATCAGCCAGATATCGGCATCCGAGGCATCGAGATAGTGGGTCAGCCGATCCTGCACCACCGGGAAGGCGGTGACGCGCCCGCGAAACCAGGTTACAAACGACTTTTCCAGCGCCTTGAGCCGCGCCTCGCTATGGCCAAAGGTGCATCCCCATAGCAGCAGGCTCATCGGCCAGCGGGCGGCCCGTCCTTTTACCAGTAACGCAATGCCGATAACCGGCAGCAGCGGCAGAACGAGCAGCGCATTGAGTGGCTGATGCCGCAGCAGATACCGCAGAAATGTCCCGAACATATCCTGCTGGTGCAGCGTTCCATCCAGATCGAAAAACACAACACGACGCTCGCTATTTGCCAAACCCTACTCCTTTGGATCGTTAAAACCTAACAGCCAGGTAAAGAGGAACCCGGCGAGGACAGCCAATAAATAGCCTAACAGATAGATCGTGACTTTTCCGGTAACAATCGTTAAAGCCAGCGGTAGACCGGAAATGCCGAAGGTGATGACCGTCGCCACTTTCCAGTAGCAGATAAGCGCTCCGCCCACCGCACCGCCCAGGCAGGCGCCGATGAACGGCTTACCCAGCGGCAGCGTAACACCAAAAATCAGCGGCTCGCCAATACCCAACAGCCCCACCGGCAGCGCACCTTTTATTACCGTTTTTAGCCGGGCGTTGCGCGTTTTCAACAGCACGGCGAGCGCCGCCCCGATCTGACCAACGCCCGCCATCGAGAGAATGGGCAGCAGGGCGTTGAAGCCGTGCGCCTGAACCAGCTCTACGTGGATCGGTACCAGCCCCTGATGCAGGCCGGTCAGCACCAGCGGCAGAAAGGTGCCAGCCAGCACCGCGCCTACCAGCAGACCGCCGCGATCGATAGCCCAGCCCGCCCCGTGCGCAATGGAGTCAGAAATCCAGCCCCCCAGCGGCTGCAGCGCCACGATCGCAATCGCGCCGGTAATGAGCGTGGTCAGCAGCGGGTTAAGAATGAGCTCCAGCGACCCCGGCAGCCGTTCGCGAAATCGCTTTTCAAACCAGCACATCAGGGCAACCACCAGCAGCACGGCGATCACCCCGCCGCGCCCTGGCTGCAAGGCTTCGCCAAACAAGGTAATCTGCGCCAGCTGTGGGCTGGAGAGAATACCTGCCATCACCCCGCCTAACGCCTGTGAGCCGCCGAACACCTTTGCCGCATTGACCCCCACGAGAATGTTCATAATCGCAAACACGGCGCTGCCAAAGATGCCGAGCAGCCCCAGCAGGTTGGGGTAGTGAAGCGCGATATCACCCGCAATATCCGGTCGCTTGAGGATATTGATAATGCCGGTGATCAGGCCGGAGGCGATAAACGCCGGGATCAGCGGAATAAAAACGTTCGCCAGCATGCGCAGGGCATCGCTCATCGGCGCTTTATAGTGCGCTTTCGCCTGGGCCTTATTACGGGCGATCTCATCCGGGATTGGCGCTGCCTCTTCTCCGTTGACCAGCGTACGCATGGCATCCACCACCTGTCCCGCTCTTCCTGGCCCGACGATCAGCTGATGCTGCTCGCCCTGCTTAACGTAGCCGCTAACCCCCGGGAGCGCTTTCAGCCTGCCGATATTGAGCAGCCCCTCATCCTGTACCTCAAAGCGTACCCGGGTCATACAGTTTTCCAGCCGCAGGATGTTGCCCTGCCCGCCGATGCCCTGCAAAATCTCGCCTGCCAGCGTCAGTGACTTATCCATATGAACCTCTTAGTCATTAAGGGCGGCGCGTAAGAACCCCTGATGCGCCTCGAGCCGGGCGCGGGCAGCCTCCACGTCCAGGCCGGTCAGCACCATCAAAATAGCGGGCTTCACGTCATATCCGGTCTGCTCCAGTACGCTGCGCGCCTGCTCCAGCGTGACGCCCGTTGCCTCAACCACCATCCGGCAGGCACGGTCGATGAGCTTGATATTGCTCGCCTTCATATCGACCATCAGGTTTTGGTAGACCTTGCCAAACTTAACCATCGCTCCGGTAGAGATCATGTTCAGCACCAGCTTCTGCGCCGTGCCGGACTTGAGGCGGGTAGAGCCGGTCAATGCTTCTGGCCCCACGACCGGCGAGATGGCAATATCCGCCTCCTGAGCTATCGGCGAACCGGGGTTACAGGAGATAGCTACCGTGGTGCAGCCAGTCGCATGGGCATACTTAAGCCCGCCGATAACGTAGGGCGTGCGTCCGGATGCCGCCAGGCCCACTACCAGATCTCGGGGGGCGAGCGTCAGCGCGCGCAGGTCCTCTTCCCCCAGCTGCGGGTTATCTTCAGCTCCCTCCACCGCTTTCAGCAACGCGCCTGGACCACCGGCGATCAGCCCAATCACCAGGCCGTGCGGGACGCCAAAGGTCGGCGGACACTCCGAGGCGTCCAACACGCCGAGCCGACCGCTGGTGCCTGCGCCCATATAGATGATGCGTCCGCCTGCTTTCAGCGCCGTCGCGGCAGCATCCACCGCCCGTGCAACATCTGGCAATGTCTCTTTCACTGCCAGCGCGACCAGCGTATCCTGTTGATTAAAACGGGTTACTAACTCGATAGTCGAAAGTGCGTCCAGATCCATCGTCTCAGAATTTCGCGTTTCTGATACCAGTGAGCCAAGATTCATTATCAGTACCTTTTGAATATTTAATTCGTGTCCCGCGCAGTATAATGGAATATATAATTCATTGATGCCTGCGAACAGGATGTTTGTTGCCGTTGTCACGTTTTGCCCCTGGAGTTGTCATGAACTGTTTGATTCATATCCGTCAGCGCTATGCGAGCCTGGCGCAGAGCGATAAAAAGCTGGCGGATTTTCTCCTCGCCCAGCCCGATCGCGCCCGCCACCTCAGTTCACAGCAGCTGGCCGCCGAGGCGGGGATCAGCCAGTCTAGCGTGGTGAAGTTCGCTCAGAAGCTAGGGTTTAAAGGGTTTCCGGCGCTGAAGCTGGCCATTAGCGAAGCGCTGGTCAGTACGCCAACGCCCCACTCTGTTCCGGTGCATAACCAGATCCGCGGCGACGATCCCCTGCGCGTGGTAGGCGAGAAGCTGATCCACGAGAAGGTCAGCGCCATGAACGCCACCCTTGATGTGAATACCGAGGATAAGCTGCAGGAGAGCGTGATCATGCTGCGCGATGCGCGGCGTATCGTGTTGACCGGCATCGGCGCCTCCGGGCTGGTGGCGCGAAACTTTGGCTGGAAGCTAATGAAGATTGGTTTGCACGCCGTGGTCGAGCAGGATATGCATGCTCTGCTGGCGACAGCGCAGGCGATGGAGAGCAGCGACCTGCTGCTGGCTATCTCCTATACCGGTGAACGGCGAGAGATCAACATGGCGGCGGATGAGGCCTTTCGCGTTGGGGCAAAGATCCTTGCCATTACCGGCTTCTCCCCTAACGCCTTACAGCAGCGCTCGACCCGCTGCCTTTACACTATTGCTGAAGAGCAGGCTACCCGCAGCGCCGCCATCTCCTCCACCAGCGCCCAGATGCTGCTCACCGACCTGCTGTTTATGGCGCTGGTGCAGCAGGATCTGGAGCACGCCCCGGAGCGCATCCGCCAAAGCGAGGCGCTGGTGAAAAAACTGGTCTGAGCAGAAATCGGGCGTATAATACCCGCCCTGCTTGTGTAGCTTCTGAGATTTCCCAATGGCGCTGTTGATCACTAAAAAATGCATAAACTGCGATATGTGCGAACCCGAATGCCCGAACGAGGCCATTTCGATGGGTGCGAGCGTTTATGAGATCGACAGCGATCGCTGTACGGAGTGCGTCGGCCACTACGAGACGCCGACGTGTCAGAAGGTCTGCCCTATCCCCAATACGATCCTCAAGGATCCGGCGCACAGTGAGAACCAGGAGCAGCTGTGGGACAAGTTTGTCCTGCTGCACCATGCGGATAAGATTTAGCTCTCGATAATTACCGTCGCGCAGGCGTAGCGCCGCTCATCCGCCAGGGTGACGTGCATATGCGCCACGCCCAGCCGCTCCGCCAGCTTCAGCGCTTCGCCCCACAGGCGCAGGCGCGGCTTGCCCAGCTCGTCGTTAAACACTTCAAACTGGTTGAACGCCAGGCCGTTGCGAATGCCGGTCCCGAAAGCTTTCGCCGCTGCCTCTTTTACCGCAAAGCGCTTGGCAAGAAAGCGCACCGGCTGCTGATGCGCCTGATAGATAGCCCACTCGTTGGCGCTCAGCACCTTTTTTGCCAGCCGGTCGCCGGAGCGGGAGATCACCGCTTCAATGCGGTCGATCTCCACAATATCCGTGCCCAGGCCCAGAATAGCCATCAGGCACGCGCTTCCAGCATCAGGCGCTTCATCTCAGAAACCGCCTCTTTCAGGCCGCTCATCACCGCCCGGCCAATAATGGCGTGGCCGATGTTCAGCTCATGCATCTCCGGGATGCGGGCAATAGGTTTCACGTTGTGATAGGTCAGACCGTGGCCAGCGTTAACCTTCAGGCCGAGGCTTGCCGCATAGGTGGCGGCGTTGGCGATGCGCTCCAGCTCTTTGGCCTGGGTAGCGTCGTCTTCCGCGTCCGCATAGCAGCCGGTGTGAATTTCGATGTAGGGCGCACCCACCTCGGCCGCGGCTTTAATCTGCTCGGCATCGGCATCAATAAACAGCGAGACCAGGATCCCGGCTTCCGCCAGACGCGTGCAGGCGTCGCGCATCTTATCCCGCTGCCCGGCGACGTCCAGTCCGCCTTCGGTGGTCACTTCCTGACGCTTTTCCGGTACCAGACAGCAGAAGTGAGGTTTAGTCTCACAGGCGATAGCCAGCATCTCTTCGGTGACCGCCATCTCCAGGTTCATACGCGTATCCAGGGTCTGGCGCAGCACCTTCACGTCGCGGTCGGTGATGTGGCGACGATCCTCACGCAGATGGATCGTAATACCGTCCGCCCCCGCCTGCTCGGCAATAAACGCCGCCTGGACCGGATCCGGGTATGCCGTGCCACGCGCGTTACGCAGGGTGGCAATGTGATCGATATTAACGCCTAACAGTAGTTCAGCCATGACAATACAATCCTCAAATATCCTTTATTTTACGGTGCATCCGGCGCTGGCCGTTTCGGCACGAACAGGCGAAACAGCTCCCGGCTTTTTAACGGTTTTCCGCCAAGATACGGCTTCAGGGCCATGCGGGTAAAGCGTTTCGCTGCTTTCAGGGTATCACCGTCGGGAAACTCACGCTCGGCGAGCGCCCGCAGCTGGCGGCCGGTGAAAGTGCGGTTATCGATCACCACGCTGGCGATAAACCCTTTCTCCTCCCGGTAGCGGTAGGTCATGGTGTCCTCCACCGCTTCGCCGGTCCCGGCGCAGTGCATAAAATCGATGCCGTATCCCAGGTGCCCCAGCAGCGCCAGTTCAAAGCGCCGGAGGACCGGTTCGGGCGAGCCGCTCAGGCCTGCCAGCGCCTGGATACAGTGCAGGTAATCGAAAAAAAGTTCAGAGAAGCGCGTCTCATGTTCAAGCACGCGAGAGATAAGCTCGTTGACGTAGAGGCCGCTGTAGAGGGTGATGCCGCTTAGGGGAAGCGCCAGCGACACCGCTTCCGCGCTGCGCAGGGTTTTGACTTCACCGCGGCCGCCGAAGCGTACCAGCAGAGGGGTAAAGGGCTGGAGAGCCCCCTTCAGGTTAGATCGTTTTGCCCGTGCGCCTTTAGCAACAAGGCGCACGCGGCCCGACTCTTCCGTGAAGACGTCCAGCATCAGGCTGGTTTCGCTCCAGGGACGACTATGGAGAACAAAAGCGCGCTGCCACCCTTCCATTAGCCTCTATACTCGTCGTCTTTCATGCCGCAGGTACGTTGGCCGTACCCGTTCGTTTCGGTCAATTACTTGAGGTCGTCAACGTAGCCGAGGCTACGCAGGGCGCGCTCATCGTCGGCCCAGCCGGATTTGACCTTCACCCACAGCTCAAGGTGCACCGGGGCTTCGAACATCTCCTGCATATCTTTGCGGGCTTCAATGCCGATGGTTTTGATCTTGGCGCCTTTGTTGCCAATCACCATCTTCTTCTGGCCTTCACGCTCAACCAGGATCAGGCCGTTGACGTCGTAGCCGCCGCGATCGTTGCTGACAAACTGTTCGATCTCGACGGTCACCGAGTAGGGCAGCTCTTCGCCAAGGAAACGCATCAGCTTTTCACGGATGATCTCCGAGGCCATAAAGCGCTGGGAACGGTCGGTGATGTAATCTTCCGGGAAGTGGTGGATCGCTTCCGGCAGATGCTTACGCACGATGCTGGCGATGGTATCCACGTTCATTCCGGTCTCGGCAGAGAGCGGCACGATATCGAGGAAGTTCATCTGGCTGGCGAGGAACTGCAGGTGCGGCAACAGATCCGCCTTCTCCTGCACGTTATCGACTTTGTTAACGGCCAGGATCACCGGCGCTTTGCCGTCGCGCAGTTTGTTAAGCACCATCTCGTCGTCTGCCGTCCAGCGGGTGCCTTCCACGACAAAGATCACCAGCTCAACGTCGCCGATAGAGCTGCTTGCCGCCCTGTTCATCAGGCGGTTGATGGCGCGCTTCTCTTCCATATGCAGGCCCGGGGTGTCCACGTAGATGGCCTGGTAAGCGCCTTCGGTATGGATCCCCGTGATGCGGTGACGCGTGGTCTGCGCTTTACGGGAGGTAATAGAGATCTTCTGCCCCAGCAGATTGTTCAGCAGCGTAGATTTGCCGACGTTGGGACGCCCAACGATGGCAATAAATCCGCAGTATGTTTTTTCGTTGCTCATTCCAGCTCCAGTTTTTTCAACGCCTGTTCGGCGGCTGCCTGCTCCGCCTTGCGGCGACTGGAACCTGTGCCGACTACCGGTTCACTCAGGCCGCTTACCTGGCAGTGGATAGTAAATTCCTGATCGTGGGCTTCGCCACGCACCTGCACAACCAGATAGGTTGGCAGCGGCAGGTGACGACCCTGCAAAAATTCCTGTAAACGCGTCTTCGGATCTTTTTGTTTATCCCCTGGGCTGATCTCGTCCAGGCGGGTTTGATACCAGTAGAGGATCAGCTTTTCGACGGTCTGAATATCGCTATCGAGAAACACGCCGCCAATCAACGCTTCTACGGTATCGGCCAGAATCGACTCCCGGCGGAAACCGCCGCTTTTAAGCTCGCCCGGCCCTAAGCGCAGGCACTCGCCCAGCTCAAACTCGCGGGCAATCTCAGCCAGCGTGTTGCCGCGCACCAGCGTGGCGCGCATCCGGCTCATGTCGCCCTCGTCTACGCGAGGAAAACGGTGGTAGAGCGCGTTGGCGATAACAAAACTTAAAATGGAGTCACCCAAAAACTCCAGACGCTCATTGTGTTTGCTGCTGGCGCTGCGATGGGTTAACGCCTGCTGCAACAACTCCTGATGTTGAAAAGTGTAGCCCAGCTTCCGTTGAAGCCGATTAATTACGATGGGGTTCATGCGATACCAATAGAATGAATGCGTCAAAAATGCAGCACACGAAACCGACCTGAAGAGAACAACGCGGTTTCGTGTGCCGTGGCTCCCTGCGGAACCAGCCTTAAACTTCGGGGGAATATTCTATACACAACGGCGGGGGATGTCGTTAGCCGTAACTGATTTATAGCGGAAATAATTTGGGTTGCAGCCAGATTAGCTGCAACCCGACGGATTAGTGGATGCCGCCGATGCGGTTTAAGCGCACGCCGGTTGGCCACTCGCCCTCTTGTTTCTCGAAGCTCATCCAGATTGCCGTTGCCCGGCCCACCAGATTCGCCTCCGGCACAAAGCCCCAGTAACGGCTGTCCGCGCTGTTATCGCGGTTATCACCCATCATGAAGTAGTGGCCTGGCGGCACGATCCACGTCGCCAGCGGCTGGCCCGGCTGCTGGTGATAGAGTCCCAGCTGGTCCTGCGCAATTGGCACGGTCAGAATGCGGTGTGTCACGTTACCCAGCGTCTCTTTACGCTCGGCAAGGCGGACGCTGTTTTCTTTGGTTTCACCCGGCGGCAGCTGGAAAAAGCCGCTGGTGGCCTCGCCACCGTTGCGGCGGCTAAAGGTCTGCACAAAATCGCTGGGCTCGACGTTAGAGTAGGTGATCGGCAGCGCGCTGGCGCACGCCTGGCCGGAGCTGCATCCCGGCTGTACCGTGACCTGCTTAGTCACCGGATCGTAGCTGACCTTATCACCCGGCAGGCCCACGACGCGCTTGATGTAGTCCAGGCGCGGATCGTCCGGATACTTAAACACCGCGATGTCGCCGCGTTTCGGATGGCCGGTTTCGATTAGCGTTTTCTGGTAGATCGGATCCTTAATACCATAGGCAAACTTCTCCACCAGAATAAAGTCGCCGATCAGCAGAGTTGGCATCATCGAACCCGACGGGATCTGAAACGGCTCGTAGATGAACGAGCGTACCACCAACACAATCGCCAGCACCGGGAACACGGAGGCTCCGGTCTCCAGCCAGCCCGGTTTCGGGCCCACTTTTTTCAGCGTTTTTTGATCCAGCGTATCGCCCGCCGCGGCCTGGGCTGCGGCCTGCCGCTCCCGACGCTTGGGTGCAAATACGGCCTTGTCCAGGCACCAGAGCAACCCTGTAACCAGGGTTGCAATCACCAGGATCAGGGCAAACATGTTCGCCATACCAACTCCTTAATGGTTTATTTGCCGTCTTTACCTACGTGCAGAATGGCGAGGAACGCTTCCTGCGGCAGCTCAACGTTACCGACCTGCTTCATACGCTTCTTACCCTCTTTCTGCTTCTGCAGCAGCTTTTTCTTACGGCTGACGTCGCCGCCGTAGCACTTGGCCAGAACGTTTTTACGCAGCTGCTTCACAGTCGAGCGGGCAATAATGTGGTTACCGATCGCGGCCTGAATGGCAATATCAAACTGCTGGCGCGGGATCAGATCTTTCATCTTCTCAACCAGCTCGCGACCGCGGTATGGCGCGTTATCGTTGTGGGTGATCAGCGCCAGGGCATCAACACGCTCGCCGTTGATCAGGACGTCAACGCGCACCATGTTGGAGGCCTGGAAGCGCTTGAAGTTGTAATCCAGCGACGCGTAGCCGCGCGAGGTGGATTTCAGGCGATCGAAGAAGTCGAGCACCACTTCCGCCATCGGGATCTCATAGGTCAGCGCCACCTGTTTACCGTGGTAAACCATGTTGGTCTGCACGCCGCGCTTCTCAACGCAGAGGGTAATGACGTTGCCCAGATACTCCTGCGGCAGCAGCATATGGCACTCGGCGATAGGCTCGCGCAGCTCCTGAATGTTATTCAGCGGCGGCAGCTTGGATGGGCTATCGACATAGACCGTCTCTTTCGAGGTGGTCACGACTTCATAGACTACGGTCGGCGCGGTGGTGATCAGATCCAGATCGTATTCACGCTCCAGACGCTCCTGAATGATCTCCATGTGCAGCAGGCCGAGGAAGCCGCAGCGGAAGCCGAAGCCCAGCGCGGTGGAGCTCTCCGGCTCGTAGAACAGGGAGGCGTCGTTAAGGCTCAGTTTGCCCAGCGCGTCGCGGAAGTTCTCATAGTCGTCAGAGCTGACCGGGAACAGACCCGCGTAAACCTGCGGTTTCACCTTCTTAAAGCCTGGCAGCGCTTTGTCCGCCGGATTACGGGCGGTGGTCAGGGTATCGCCCACCGGCGCGCCAAGGATGTCCTTGATAGCACACACCAGCCAGCCTACCTCACCGCACTTCAGTTCGGTACGGTCAACCTGCTTCGGCGTAAAGATGCCCAGGCGATCGGCATTATAGACCTGCCCGGTGCTCATCACTTTGATCTTGTCACCCTTGCGCATGGTACCGTTGTTGATACGGACCAGGGAGACAACGCCCAGGTAGTTATCGAACCAGGAGTCGATAATCAGCGCCTGCAGCGGCGCGTCGGGATCGCCCTGCGGCGGGGGAATATCGCGTACCAGACGCTCCAGGACGTCGCCTACGCCCACGCCGGTTTTCGCAGAGCAGCGCACGGCGTCGGCCGCGTCGATGCCGACAATATCTTCAATCTCTTCCGCCACGCGCTCCGGATCGGCCGCCGGCAGGTCAATTTTGTTCAGGACCGGGACGACTTCCAGATCCATTTCCATCGCCGTGTAGCAGTTAGCCAGCGTCTGCGCTTCTACGCCCTGACCTGCATCGACCACCAGCAGTGCGCCTTCGCACGCCGCAAGAGAACGGGAGACCTCATACGAGAAGTCAACGTGCCCTGGGGTGTCGATAAAGTTCAGCTGATAGGTTTCGCCGTCGGCGGCTTTATAGTCCAGGGTTACGCTCTGGGCTTTGATGGTGATCCCGCGCTCGCGCTCAAGATCCATTGAGTCAAGCACCTGGGCTTCCATTTCGCGATCGGAGAGGCCGCCGCAAAGCTGGATGATACGGTCAGACAGCGTCGATTTACCGTGGTCGATGTGCGCAATGATGGAGAAGTTACGTATATTCTTCATATGTAAGGATGTTTTAACTCGCGTTTTTATCGTAATTCATTTGATGGACACGGCAGAGGACCCACACCCCAGCCTACCGTTCCGTACATTGCCGAGCATCTTACACTGTAGCGACATGGCAGTCAGTAAGGATCCATTTATTAACATAAAACCTTACAACAGAGGCATAAAACCCGCTGAAGCGGGTTTTATGCCAGTCAGATTTGATATCAGGCGGCTTTGGGCGAAAATTTTACTATAAGCTGCTGATTAACTTGAATATCGAAATCAGTAAACAGTGCTATCGGCTTCACGCCGTTACCCTGTTTTTCTAAACGAACAAAACCTCGTGAACTAAGCGTTTTTAGCGTAACCGACAGATTGCTTTTTTTTCTGCCCGACATCTCAGCGAGCTCAGTAATGCTCTCTGGCTTATGCTCTTCAATGAGTCTTAAGAGTGCAATATTCTCATTACTCAGCACCTGTGCCAGAGCATTCATTGATGTAAACCATACCCTGGGCTCATCGGGTTCTGGCTTATACTCACCTTTGGCTATAGCAAGCATCCTGAAACGGATGTGCTCTTCAGGCATAACACCAATTAACGCTTTCATGTGTTAACCTCTGTTTTCTCGTATTGCGATGACTTCATCCACGCGGTTGAAAAAATCTTCGATAAGTTGGCCTGCCGATACATATTCATATGGGTGGCCTTTATCATGCGGTGTGCGATGCAGATGGTCATATACTATTCTTCCGGAATAGCAGCCTTTTTTTGATAGCTTTATGCCATGCGCATTATCCATCCCAAAGACTCGTGTATTGTACTTATCGTGGAGCGTTAAACTGTACCGGATACCGTGAGGGATAAACGTTGAAGGCTTCACTTCCCATACTTCAATTTTCCACCAGTATCCATCATCCCGATAGACCGTCGAGCCATGCAAAGATAGTAGATAGTCTAAACCATTATCTCTTTCCATAGAGTTCCCCACTACGGTTATGATCGGATCATAACCGCAAATGCAGGGAAGTCAAACGGTCGTAAACAGGAAGGTTAACTAGATAAAGCGCATTACGATTGCAGAAGGATTAACGCGACTGAGAATTGGCGTCTGCCGGGGTGGCATCGACCCGCAGCAGATCAGGCGGCAGGGCAACGCTTAGGATCACCGGCTGCCAGGCCTGCCGAGCGGCCAGCTTGGGCGAAAACGCGCGGGCCAGCAGAAAGCCACCGACGCCGCCCAGCACCGCGCCGCCCATTGCCGCCAGGTCATAACCAAACAGCGTCTGGAACAGCGCGGCCATGACAAACAGCCCCACCAGCGGCGACATATAGACCAGCAGCGCGGAGCTGAGCAGGCTGCCTTCGGCAATGCCCAGCTCGACCTTCTGCCCGGCCACCAGCGGCTGTTCGCTGGGTACGGAAATGGTGTGGACCATCTGCGGTCCCAGCTTGTTCAGGACCCGGCTGCCGCACCCTGCGCGTGAGGCGCAGCTGTTACAGGATGCTTTTACGTCACAGCTGACAACGGCTTCGCCATTGTGCCACGAGACGACGGTTGCCCACTCTTTGATCATTGTGCTGCCCTGAATTTAAGACTGTCTGCAATACGTTTTGCGGTCTGCGGCGGAAGCTCGCCGACCACGGTAATTTCTGCGTTATCCCGCACGGTGGTGCTGACGGTACGACGCCCGGTACGCAGCATCTGATCGCTGCTGTTCTGGCTGGCACGATTAACGTTGATCGAGAAGCTAAACAGTCCATCAGAGAAGAGGCGGGACTCCACCGGCATATCGATAGTCGGTAGCTTGCGACGGCTGCTGGAGACTTCGCTAAAGCCCTGCGGCAGCCAGGTAGGTGACCAGTTAAAGTCGATCTTTTCACCGGCTGGCACCGAGAGCAGCGGCGGCAGGTTGGCTTTGGCGAGGTTCTCCATATTGCTCCCCACCCGATCGTTAACGGTGAAGGCCACTACGCGAAACTGCTCCAGCGTCTCCCCGTCGCGATCGAGCAGATCGACCCGCATAGGGAGCTTGGTTTCTGCATCCAGCCAGACAATGTAGCTGTAGCGGGTGCCGTCGCGGGCTACAACGCGGATCACTTCGCACAGGCGATCGGCAATCCGGGTACGGCCTACCGAGATAAAATCGTAGAAGGCCGCCAGCCGTTTGAAATCGGTATAAACCAGGGAGGGCAGCGAATCGACAATGTAGTCGCCGGTCAGCGTAAACGGCTCAAGGCCCGGCTCGAAATAGCTTATTTCACTGCCGCGCTGAACGACCTCGCGGCGCGGGCCATCCATCTGCAACAGCTGGGCGAGCGGCTGGTTTGCCAGCCGGGCATGCCGATAGCGTAACGACTCGACGCCCTGCTTGTTAATGCTGACAAAAGAGAGCTCATAATTAAGAGACTGGCTGGCCAGGTTCATCTGCTGCAACAACGCCCCGGAGGTAACATCAGCCGAGGCGTTAGCAGAAAACAACAGACTACCGGCCATGAGAGACATGGCATACCAAAGTTGCTTCATTACTGCGATTGCGTTCCTAAGGTTTGGATTCCTGGCACCTGTACAGCGGCCTGCTGGGTTTGCGCCTGTTCAAACTGAAGCTGTTCGGAGTGCAGGCGGCGTTGCAGCTCATAGTCCTGCAGCATCGCGTTAATACGGCGGCGCTGCTCCTGAACCTGCTGCTGCTGGCCAGCATCAGCGGTCGCATCCGACGGCACGCCCAGGCTGACCGGACTGGCTTTACCCATCATAGGAAGCGTATTAAATACCGGCGCTTCAGGCTGCTGGGCTGTGTCTGACTGGCTGTTATAGTGCTGCACGCCGACAATAACGGCAAGCGAAACGCAGGCAGCCACACCCATTTGGGTAAGCTGGCTTGCCCAGGGACGCACTTTTTGCCAGAACGGCATCTTCTGCCACTGCTGCGGCGCAGGCTGGGATTCCGGGATCAATGGCGTGGTCTGCCGTACCGGTTCGTCGGCAATGGCGGCCATGACGCGGCTTGAGATATCGAAATGGATGACGTCGGCAGTGTCTCCGCGTAAAGCGTCACGCACCAGGTGATAACGCTCCCAGGTTTCCTGCATTTCCGGATCGCGAGACAGCTCCTTGAGCAGCTCGGTATCCAGCGTCTCACCATCCATTAAAGCGGAAAGCTTTTCTTTCTGCATGCCTAATACCTTTTCCAGTATCCCGCTATCGTCAACGCCTGATAAGCGGTTGAACTTTATTATCAATGGCTTCCCGAGCGCGGAAGATACGTGAACGTACCGTACCCACCGGACAGTCCATAATGGCGGCTATCTCTTCATAGCTAAGGCCATCCAGCTCCCGTAAGGTAATTGCCATACGTAAATCTTCCGGAAGCGATTCAATGGTTCGGAAAACGATCTGTCTCAGTTCTTCTGACAACATTAAGTTCTCAGGGTTCGAAATTTCTTTCAGCGCCCCGCCGTTTTCGTAGTTTTCTGCTTCTATAGCATCAACATCGCTGGACGGTGGACGACGACCCTGAGCGACCAGGTAATTCTTGGCGGTATTGACCGCAATTCGATAGAGCCAGGTGTAAAAAGCACTATCTCCCCGGAATGAATCCAGCGCGCGATAGGCCTTAATGAAAGACTCTTGTGCCACATCGGGAACATCGCCCGACGGCACATAACGGGAAACCAGGCTCGCTACTTTATGCTGGTAGCGGACCACCAGTAAGTTAAAGGCTTTCTGATCTCCCTTCTGGACCCGTTCGACGAGGACCTGATCCGTTAACTGCTCGCTCATCCGAGGTAATGTCTCCCCAAACCTAATATCCACGCGTAATCGAAACGCCACTCCCACACAGCACTCTGAGCAAGCATGTGGTTAGAGAGACTTTTTCGGCAAAAGTTCCGTTACGCCTTTGTTTTTGTGTATCGTTTCGCAGACCGCTCGTTATGACTCATTATAAGTCTACTGACGCTAAACTATGCACATTGCATAGAAGAAAAGCCTTTAATACCGCCAGCAGAGTAACGCAACCCCGCTTTTTTTTCACCACAAAACTGATTTAGCTCGCTTACCGCCTCGCTGTTTAGCCGCTACAACTCAATTTAAAAAAACAGGTGCTTTATACCGCTTTTAGATCTATGCTGGGCCAATCCTGTTTAGTAAATTAAACACACTATCATGAATACACCTCCCGATCTCTTCTGCGATGTGCTGGTTATTGGTAGCGGCGCTGCGGGCCTCTCCCTGGCGCTGCGTCTGGCGCGAAACCATAGCGTGATTGTTCTGAGTAAAGGCCCGATTAGCGAGGGGTCAACCCTCTATGCGCAGGGTGGGATTGCCGCCGTGTTTGATCAAACGGATAGCATCAGCTCTCACGTGGAAGATACGCTTATCGCTGGCGCGGGCATCGTCGATCGCCATGCGGCTGAGTTTGTGGCCAGCAACGCCCGCCCCTGCGTGCAGTGGCTAATCGATCAGGGCGTGCTGTTTGATACCCACGTCCAGCCCAACGGTGAAGAGGGCTATCACCTTACCCGCGAGGGCGGGCATAGCCATCGCCGGATCCTGCACGCCGCCGATGCTACCGGCAAAGCGGTCGAGACGACGCTGGTAAGCCAGGCGCTGAGCCATCCTAATATTCGCGTGCTGGAGCGCAGCAACGCCGTCGATCTGATCGTCTCTGACCGTGTGGGCCTCTCCGGCCCGCGCCGGGCGGTTGGCGCATGGGTATGGAACCGCAATCGCGAAGCGGTAGAGACCAGCCGCGCAAAAGCGGTGGTGCTGGCCACCGGGGGGGCGTCAAAGGTCTACCAGTATACCACCAACCCGGATATCGCCTCCGGAGACGGCATCGCTATGGCCTGGCGTGCAGGCTGCCGGGTTGCCAACCTCGAATTTAATCAGTTTCACCCCACTGCCCTCTTCCATCCCCAGGCGCGTAATTTCCTGCTCACCGAGGCGCTGCGTGGTGAAGGCGCCTATCTCAAACGCCCGGACGGCACGCGGTTTATGCCCGACTTCGATCCCCGCGGCGAGCTGGCCCCGCGCGACGTGGTCGCCAGAGCGATTGACCATGAGATGAAGCGTCTCGGGGCGGACTGCATGTACCTGGATATCAGCCACAAGCCAGCGGCCTTTATTCGCCAGCACTTCCCAATGATCTACGAGAAGCTGCTCGGCCTGGGTATCGACCTGACGAAAGAGCCGGTGCCCATCGTGCCGGCGGCACACTACACCTGCGGCGGCGTGATGGTAGATGACGCGGGCCGCACCGACGTTGACGGACTGTATGCCATCGGCGAAGTGAGCTATACCGGCCTGCACGGCGCGAACCGTATGGCCTCTAACTCGCTGCTGGAGTGTCTGGTCTACGGCTGGTCAGCGGCGGAAGATATTTCCGGGCGGCTCTCTGCGGTGCCAGAGGTCACAATGCTCCCCGCGTGGGATGAGAGCCAGGTAGAGGATCCGGATGAGCGGGTCATCATTCAGCATAACTGGCACGAGCTGCGCCTGCTGATGTGGGACTACGTGGGGATCGTGCGCACCAGCAAGCGGCTGGAGCGCGCCCTCCGGCGGATCCAGATGCTGCAGCAGGAGATCGACGAGTACTATGCCAACTTCCGCGTCTCCAATAACCTGCTGGAGCTGCGCAATCTGGTGCAGGTTGCGGAGCTGATTGTCCGCTGCGCTATGGCGCGTAAGGAGAGCCGGGGTCTGCACTACACGCTCGACTACCCGGAACCACTGGCTGAATCCGGGCCGTCGATCCTCGCTCCACGCAACTACATAAAGAGAACTACATAAAGAGATAGAAAGCCTGGGTCAGCGCCGTATAGTCGTCAGAGTAGCGCTGATCCGCCCCACGGATGGTCATGCGATCGCTAAAGCACTCTCCCTGCGTCGGTGAGAAAGCCAGCAGTACGCGATGTGGCAGACGGCTTTCGTTATCGGCAACGTCGGTGCGCAGGCGCAGATGCCAGCCTGACTCCAGCGCCTTCTGCGTAAAGCCATTTCCCAGCCCTTCCGGCAGCACCACGCAAAAAAATCCCTCTTCCGTGATGCACTCGGCGGCGCAGGCCAGCAGCGTGCCGTGATCGAGGGAGACGGTATAGCGCGCCTGCGCCCGCTGCGGCGTGCCGCACTCGACCCCTTTTTCATAGTAGGGAGGGTTGCTGACGATCAGATCGTAGCGGCTGGTGCGCTCGTTGACCCACTGCTGAATATCGGCAGTATGGATCTGAATGCGATCCGCCCACGGCGACTCGCTTACGTTCTCCTGCGCCTGCTGTGCAGCATCGGCGTCCAGCTCCACGGCGTCAATGCTCACTGCCCCGCCGGTACGCTGGGCCAGCATCAACGCCACTAAACCGCTGCCGGTGCCGATGTCGAGGATGCGCTTAACCCCGGCGACCGGCGACCATGCTCCAAGCAGAATGCCGTCGGTGCCGACCTTCATGGCACATCTGTCGTGGGCAATAAAAAATTGTTTAAATGTGAATCCATTACGACGCAGCTGCGCTTTGCTGTGGGGCATTATTAACAATCCAACTAACGAAACCGATGTAGGATAGGGGAAAGCCGCCAGGCGGGGAAGCGTTATCCACACAAACAGATGAAGATTGCAGCCATAACGTCTATAATCAGCGCCCCACACAGAGGTAGAACATGACTGTAACGACTTTTTCCGAACTCGAACTTGATGAAAGCCTGCTGGACGCGCTCCAGGAGAAAGGCTTCACACGCCCAACTGCCATTCAGGCGGCTGCTATTCCGCCTGCGCTGGAGGGCCGCGATGTACTCGGTTCCGCGCCTACCGGCACGGGTAAAACGGCGGCGTACCTGCTGCCTGCGTTGCAGCACCTGATCGATTTTCCGCGTAAGAAATCCGGCCCGCCGCGTATTCTTATCCTGACGCCGACCCGTGAACTGGCGATGCAGGTCGCCGAGCACGCGCGGGAGCTGTCGGCAAATACCCATCTGGATATCGCTACCATTACCGGCGGCGTCGCCTATATGAACCACGCCGAAGTGTTCAGCGAAAACCAGGATATCGTGGTCGCGACGACTGGCCGCCTGATGCAGTACATCAAAGAAGAGAACTTTGACTGCCGCGCCGTAGAGACGCTGATCCTCGATGAAGCGGACCGCATGCTGGAGCTGGGTTTCGCCCAGGATATCGAGCACATTGCCGGAGAGACACGCTGGCGTAAACAGACAATGCTCTTCTCCGCCACCCTGGAAGGCAACGCCGTTAAGGACTTTGCCGAGCGCCTGCTGGAAGATCCGGTCGAGGTCTCTGCAACGCCGTCGACCCGCGAGCGTAAAAAGATCCACCAGTGGTACTACCGCGCGGATAACTTTGAGCATAAAACCGCCCTGCTGCAGCACCTGCTCAAGCAGGACGACGCGACCCGCACCATCGTGTTTGTCCGCAAGCGCGAGCGCGTGCACGAGCTGGCAGAGCTGCTGCGTAACGCTGGCATCAACAACTGCTATCTTGAAGGCGAGATGGCTCAGGTGAAGCGTACCGAAGGTATTAAACGTCTGACCGAAGGCCGGGTGAATGTGCTGATCGCCACCGACGTTGCCGCGCGCGGGATCGATATTCCGGACGTGAGCCACGTCATCAACTTCGATATGCCGCGCAGCGGTGATATCTACCTGCACCGTATTGGCCGTACCGGCCGCGCCGGGCGCAAGGGCACCGCCATTTCGCTGGTCGAGGCTCACGATCACCTGCTGCTGCAGAAAATTGGCCGCTACGTTGACGAGCCGTTGAAGGCACGCGTCATTGACGAGCTGCGCCCCACTACCCGTGCGCCGAGCGAGAAGATGACGGGGAAACCGTCCAAGAAGGCGCTGGCCAAGCGCGCCGAGAGGAAAGAGAAAGAGAAAGAGAAGCCGCGCGTGAAGCAGCGCCATCGCGATACCAAAAACATTGGTAAGCGTCGTAAGCCAAGCGGCTCTCCGGAGTCCTCAAACGAGTAATAAAAAGCCGGGTGATAAGCCCGGCTTTTTTTATCAGGCCCGTTACAGGCTTTCTGTGAAAGTACGGGCGATAACGTCGCGCTGCTGCTCCGGGGTCAGGGAGTTAAAACGCACCGCATAGCCTGACACGCGGATGGTCAGCTGCGGATATTTCTCCGGGTGCTCAACCGCATCAAGCAGGGTTTCACGACGCAGCACGTTAACGTTCAGGTGCTGGCCGCCTTCAACGCGAACCTGCGGCTGAACTTCCATCGGCACTTCGCGATACTCAATGCTGCCCAGCTGGTCAATCGCCACCACGTCATCTTCGGCAAAACCGCCTTTGGCACATACGCAGCGCGCTTCGCCTTTATCGCTGTCGAGCAGCCAGAAAGAGTTCAACAGATCGTCGTTTGCCGCTTTGGTGATTTGGATACCTGTAATCATATGATGCCTCCTCGGCGTATTACTCTATTTTGTCGGCCTTATTCCCGGCCAATTGGTAAAACCATTGTTGCCTGAGTGTCTATATACCAGCCAAATCGCCCCTATTCTTTGACTTACATCAACAAAAACCCTACCCAGAAAGTGGACATCAAGGGAAATAGTTGTTTTATATCAAGTTACCTATTCCGCGAGTCTAAAAATGTTCTGTAAATTTTCAAATTTTTTTAGGCTTTCTTCGCCGTTTTGACCTGCGCATTTTATTCCCGCGAA
Organism: Pseudescherichia sp.; assembly: GCF_032052675.1. NCBI lineage: Bacteria > Pseudomonadati > Pseudomonadota > Gammaproteobacteria > Enterobacterales > Enterobacteriaceae > Pseudescherichia > Pseudescherichia sp. The sequence continues at coordinate 10,261 of NZ_DAMBWA010000011.1, read as the reverse complement.
AGAAGCGGTTAAGCTTAGGATCATCAAAAGAGGCAGGAGATCGGAATGACCACTTCGCAAACATGGCACGACGTGCTGGCTGAAGAGAAAAAGCAGCCCTACTTTACCAATACGCTTAACGCAGTAGCCGCCGAACGCGAGGCTGGCGTAACGGTTTACCCGCCGCAGAAGGATGTGTTTAACGCCTTTCGCTTCACCGAACTGGGAGATGTAAAGGTGGTGATCCTGGGCCAGGATCCCTACCACGGGCCGGGACAGGCGCACGGCCTGGCTTTCTCCGTCCGCCCCGGCGTCGCCACGCCCCCGTCGCTGCTCAATATGTATAAAGAGCTGGAGAACTCAATTCCAGGGTTTAGCCGCCCAACGCATGGCTATCTGGAGAGCTGGGCGCGTCAGGGGGTGCTGCTGCTCAACACGGTGTTAACCGTCCGCGCAGGCCAGGCGCACTCTCATGCCAGCCTCGGCTGGGAGACCTTTACCGATAAGGTGATTGCTTTGATTAACGAGCACCGCGAGAACGTGGTGTTTTTACTGTGGGGATCCCATGCGCAGAAGAAAGGGGCGATTATTGACGGTCAGCGCCACCATGTTCTGAAAGCGCCCCACCCTTCACCGCTGTCGGCGCACCGGGGCTTTTTTGGCTGTAACCACTTTGTGCTGGCTAATGAATGGCTGGAGCAGCACGGCGAGAAGCCGATTGACTGGATGCCGGTTCTGCCGGCAGAGAGCGAATAGCAAAGCGTTCAGGCCCGGCGGGGTAAGATCTGCTGGGCCTGCAAAGCATTACGCTTTGTTCTGACGCCACCACTCGGCGAGCAGAACGCCGGTCGCCACGGAGACGTTAAGACTTTCAACGTTGCCCGTGCCCGGAATAGCGAGACTCAGATCGGCGCTCGCCAGCGCCGCATCGGAGAGGCCGTCACGCTCCTGGCCTAACACCAACACCATCTTCTTCGGTAGCTCGGCTTTGTAGAGCGGCGTACCTTCATGGCTGGAGGTTGTCACAATGGTGTAGCCCGCCTTGCGGAAGGCATCCAGCGCATCAAGCACGCTCTCCCCGGTGATCGCCTGCACATGTTCAGCCCCGCCCTCAGCGGTACGCACCGCTGCGCCAGACTCGATAATCCCTGCGTCCTGCAGCACCACGCCCTTCACGCCGAAGTGCGCGCAGCTGCGCATCATCGCGCCGAGGTTATGCGGATTACCTACATCCTCCAGCGCCAGGACACAATCCTGCTCGCCGGCCTGGCTCACCCACTGCTGTACGGAGATACCGCTACGCTTTTTAATGATAAAGCAGACGCCACCGTGATGTTCGGTACCGGATGCTTTTGCCAGCTCGGCTTCGTCAACCACGTGGTAAGCCTTGCGGTTAGCGGCCATCCAGCGCAGCGCCTCTTTAAAGCGCGGCGTCACGCTCTGGACAAACCAGGCGCGAACAATGCAATCCGGGCGGCTCTGGAACAGCGCCTGGCAGGCGTTCTCACCGTAAACGCGCGTCTCTTCAGCGCGCTGGCGGCGGATCACTTCGGGATCGATAACCGGCTTGCCGCTGGCTGACTCCTCCTCGTCCCGTACCGAATCGGCAACGGGCGGACGGGAGACGGTGCGCCACGGCGAGCCGCCGTCACGGTCGTTGTCACGGTCACGATCGCGACCAAAAGGTTTTCTCTCATCGCGGGCGGGGCGACGGCCACCGTCTGCACGAGACGATCCCGGACGTCCGCCCCCCTTCCCGGTACGCGGGTTATGGGTACGTTTATCGGAATCATCATCACTGCGGACATACATCACTTTGACCTTGCCGCTTTTGTTTTTAAGTTCGTCGTTCATGCTTTTCTCCACCAGCGCTGCGCGAAGCGCGCAGATTACCCGATGTGCAGGCGCATAGCCATTACTTCATCTAAAAGCCTGCGACTATTGTACTCATTGAGTAAAACGCGTTGTTGTTTCGCACCCGCTCAAAGATAATATGTAACATATTGGAAACATACTATGTCCCACCGCACTACCCAGAGGTTAGTTATGAATACCGTATGTGCAAGCTGTCAGGCACTGAACCGCATTCCCGATGACCATGCTACCGACGGCGCGAAATGTGGACGCTGTGGCCACGATCTTTTCGATGGTGACGTGATTAACGCCACCGGCGAGACATTGGACAAACTGCTGAAAGACGATCTGCCGGTCGTGGTCGATTTTTGGGCGCCGTGGTGTGGCCCCTGCCGCAGTTTTGCCCCCATTTTTGAAGACGTCGCCGAAGAGCGCAGCGGCAAAGTGCGCTTTGTGAAAGTGAATACCGAAGCCGAGCGCGAGTTGAGCGCCCGCTTCCGTATCCGCAGCATTCCAACCATCATGCTGTTCAAAAACGGTGAGGTTGTCGACATGCTGAGCGGCGCGGTGCCGAAAGCGCCGTTCGATAGCTGGCTGAACGAATCACTCTAATCTTCCGGGGCACGCTTGTGCCCCGTTTTTCCCTCTGCCACAATGGCGTTTTTTCTGCGCCACCTCTATGACCGTGACCAATAACGCCGTACTGCAACTTCGGGCGCAACGTCTTGCCCGCGCCACACGCCCTTTTCTCGCCCGGGGTAACCGTATCCGTCGCTGTCAGCGCTGCCTGTTGCCGCTAAAGCAGTGCCTGTGCGCCACGCTGCAGCCCAGCGCCGCCCGCAGTCGCTTCTGTCTGGTGATGTTTGATACCGAGCCGATGAAGCCCAGCAATACAGGGCGGCTGATTGCCGATATCCTGCCGGATACCGCCGCGTTCCAGTGGTCGCGCACCGAGCCGCCGCAGGCGCTGTTGGATCTGGTCGCCGATCCCAATTACCAGCCGATGGTGGTCTTCCCCGCCGCCTATGCGGGCAGCGAGCGTCAGGTCATCACCACGCCGCCCAACGGTAAACCGCCGCTGTTTATTATGCTCGATGGAACCTGGACCGAGGCGCGGAAGATGTTTCGCAAAAGCCCGTATCTTGACGCACTGCCGGTGATCTCAGTCGATCTCTCCCGCGTCTCCGCCTACCGCCTGCGCGAAGCCCAGGTTGAGGGTCAATACTGCACGGCAGAGGTGGCGATCGCCCTGCTCGATCTTGCCGCGGATCAGCCTGCCGCCCAGGCGCTGGGGGATCACTTCTCCTGCTTCCGCACCCGCTATCTGGCAGGAAAAACGCAGCATAAGGGCAGCGTCACAGCGGATATCGAAGAAAGCGTTTAAAATCATCAGGTCACTCTTTTCTGGAGACCGGTATGAGCCAACGAGGACTGGAAGCGCTGCTGCGCCCTAAGTCGATTGCGGTGATTGGTGCCTCAATGAAGCCGGATCGCGCCGGTTTCCTGATGATGCGTAACCTGCTGGCCGGCGGCTTCGCCGGTCCGGTGCTGCCGGTAACCCCGGCCTGGAAGGCGGTGCAGGGGGTGCTGGCCTGGCCGGACATCGCCAGCCTGCCCTTTACGCCGGATCTCGCCGTGCTCTGTACCCATGCGAAACGTAACCTGAGCCTGCTGGAGGCGCTAGGCCAGAAGGGGTGTAAGACCTGCATCATCCTCTCTGCGCCACCAGAACAGCATGCCGATCTGCTGGCCTGCGCCAGCCGTTTTCAGATGCGCCTGCTGGGGCCAAATAGTCTCGGTCTGCTGGCGCCCTGGCAGGGGCTCAACGCCAGCTTCTCTCCGGTACCCATCGCCCGCGGCAAGCTGGCCTTTATCTCTCAGTCGGCGGCGGTGTCCAATACCATTCTCGACTGGGCCCAGCAGCGCGAGATGGGTTTCTCCTATTTTATCGCCCTCGGTGACAGTCTGGATATCGACGTTGATGAGCTTCTCGACTTCCTGGCCCGCGACAGCAAAACCAGCGCGATCCTGCTCTATCTGGAGCACCTGAGCGACGCCCGGCGCTTTGTCTCCGCCGCCCGTAGCGCTTCGCGTAATAAACCCATTCTGGTGATCAAAAGCGGCCGTAGCCCGGCGGCGCAGCGCCTGCTGCACGTTAACGCCGGGATGGATCCCGCCTGGGATGCGGCCATCCAGCGCGCAGGCCTGCTGCGGGTGCAGGATACCCATGAGCTTTTCTCCGCCGTTGAAACCCTGAGCCATATGCGCCCGCTGCGCGGAGAGCGCCTGATGATTATCAGCAACGGCGCGGCACCGGCGGCGCTGGCGCTGGACGAGCTGTGGCTACGCAACGGCAAGCTGGCGACGCTCGGTGAAGAGACGCTCTCCCGCCTGCGTGAGGCGCTGCCGGGCTCGGTTGTGGCGGATAACCCGCTGGATCTGCGCGACGATGCCAGCAGCGAGCGCTATATCACCGCGCTTACTATCCTGCTCGACAGTGCGGACTATGACGCCCTGCTGGTGATCCACTCCCCCAGCGCCGTGGCACCCGGCAGCGAGAGCGCGCTGGCCCTGATTGACGCCCTGAAGAAGCATCCGCGCGGTAAATATGTCACCGTACTGACCAACTGGTGCGGGGAGTTCTCCTCTCAGGAGGCTCGCCGCCTGTTTAGCGAAGCGGGACTGCCGACTTACCGGACGCCGGAGGGGACGATTACCGCCTTTATGCATATGGTGGAGTATCGCCGTAACCAGAAGCAGCTGCGGGAAACGCCTGCCCTGCCCAGTAACCTGACCGCCGATACGGCCGAAGCGCATAAGCTGTTGCAGCAGGCTATCGATGAGGGAGCCACCGCGCTCGATACGCATGAGGTTCAGCCGGTGCTTCGCGCCTATGGGCTGCAAACGCTCCCTACCTGGATTGCCAGCGACAGCGCAGAGGCGGTACATATTGCCGGTCAGATTGGCTACCCGGTGGCCCTGAAGCTGCGCTCGCCGGATATCCCCCACAAGTCGGAAGTTCAGGGGGTGATGCTCTATCTGCGTACCGCTGCGGAGGTGCAGCAGGCGGCAGAGGCGATTATCGATCGCGTTAAGATGCGCTGGCCCCAGGCGCGGGTACACGGTTTGCAGGTGCAGAGCATGGCTAACCGCGCCGGTGCCCAGGAGCTGCGGGTCGTGGTAGAGCAGGATCCGGTCTTTGGGCCGCTGATTATGCTGGGCGAAGGCGGCGTGGAGTGGCGAGCGCAGGATCAGGCCGCGGTGGCGCTGCCGCCCCTGAACATGAACCTTGCCCGCTATTTGGTTATCCAGGCCATCAAGAATAAAAAGATCCGCGGACGCAGCGGTCTGCAGCCGCTTGATGTGATTGGCCTGAGTCAGTTTCTGGTGCGGGTATCAAACCTGATCGTTGACTGCCCGGAGATCCAGCGGCTGGATATTCATCCGCTTTTGGCCTCCGCCGGAGAGTTTACCGCTCTCGACGTCACGCTAACGCTGGCGCCGTTTAGCGGCAGCAGCGAAAGCCGGTTGGCGATCCGCCCCTACCCTCAGCATCTCGAGGAGAACGTGACGCTGAAAAACGGCGACGCCTGTCTGTTCCGTCCGATCCTGCCTGAAGATGAGCCTGCTCTGCAGCGCTTTATCGCCAAGGTTACAAAAGAGGATCTCTATTATCGTTACTTCAGTGAGATCAATGAATTTACCCATGAAGACTTAGCCAATATGACCCAGATCGACTACGATCGGGAGATGGCGATAGTTGCCGTGCGGCGCACTGATGATGGCGAAGAGATCCTTGGCGTAACGCGGGCGATCTCCGATCCCGATAACATTGATGCGGAGTTTGCCGTGCTGGTCCGTTCCGATCTCAAGGGTTTAGGTTTGGGACGACGCCTGCTGGAGAAACTTATTGGCTATACCCGCGATCACGGGCTCATGCGTCTGAATGGTATTACTATGCCTAATAATCGCGGTATGGTAACGCTGGCACGTAAACTCGGCTTTACCGTCGATATCCAACTGGAGGAGGGGATTGTTAGCCTGACGCTTCCTCTGGCTGGACCTGGCGGCACCTGAGTAAGGTACTGGAAATGTTGACCACTTTCGCTGGCTCTGGTGTTATCATTGTCCGCTTATGTGGTCTGCATGCTTCTGTAGATGCATGATACAGAGGACCCTTCAATAAACAGAGAAGATACGCACTGTGATGTTGTCAAAATTTAAGCGTAATAAACATCAACAACACCTTGCTCAACTACCTAAGCTCTCTCAGTCAGTTGATGATGTCACGTTTTACTACTCTCCCGCCGACTTTCGGGAGACGCTGCTTAAACAGATTGCCAGTGCAACGCAACGCATCTGTATTATCGCCCTGTACCTCGAGCAGGACGACGGCGGTAAAGGCATTATGGCGGCGCTCTATGAAGCGAAACGCCAGCGTCCGGAGCTGGATGTCCGCGTCCTGGTCGACTGGCATCGTGCCCAGCGTGGCCGTATCGGCGCCGCAGCGGCCAATACGAATGCCGACTGGTACTGCCGTCTGGCGCAGAAGAATCCCGGGGTTGATATCGCCGTTTATGGCGTGCCGGTGAATACCCGCGAAGCGCTGGGCGTGCTGCACTATAAAGGCTTCATCATTGACGATGCCGTATTTTACAGCGGTGCCAGCCTGAACGATGTCTACCTGCATCAGCATGAAAAGTATCGCTACGACCGTTACCAGCTGATCCGCAATGCGCGGATGGCAGACATTATGCTGGAGTGGGTCAACAGCAACCTGATTCAGGGGTGCGGCGTTAATCGTCTTGATAGCGACCAGCGCCCCAAAAGCCCGGAAATCAAGAACGATATTCGTCAGTTCCGTCAGGAGCTGCGTGACGCCAGCTACCATTTCCAGGGCGATGCGGATAACGAGCAGCTGGCGGTAACGCCGCTGGTGGGCCTTGGCAAAACCAGCTTGCTCAACAAGACGATCTTCCATCTGATGCCGTGCACCGAGCACAAGCTGACGATCTGTACTCCCTACTTTAACCTGCCGGCGGTGCTGGTACGCAACATCATTCAGCTGCTGCGCGAAGGTAAGAAGGTAGAGATTATCGTCGGAGATAAGACCGCAAACGACTTCTATATTCCAGAAAACGAGCCGTTTAAGATAATCGGTGCGCTGCCTTATCTCTATGAGATCAACCTGCGCCGCTTCCTGAGCCGCCTGCAGTACTATGTGAATACCGATCAGCTCATTGTCCGCCTGTGGAAAGATGCGGATAACAGCTATCACCTGAAAGGGATGTGGGTGGATGACGAGTGGTTGCTGCTGACCGGCAACAACCTTAATCCACGCGCATGGCGGCTGGATCTGGAAAACGCGATCCTTATTCACGATCCGCAGCAGGAGCTGGCTTCGCAGCGTGATAAAGAGCTGGAGCTGATCCGCACCCATACCACCGTGGTGAAGCACTATCGCGATCTACAAAGCATTGCCGATTACCCGGTTAAGGTGCGCAAGCTGATCCGCCGCCTGCGCCGGATACGTATCGACAAGCTGATCAGTCGTATTCTTTAACCTGAACAGACAGTCAGGCCCCGTCATCGATGGGGCCTTTTTATTGGGATTGGCGATGCGCACTCTTATCTTATCTGCCCTGTTGGTTCTAACCGGCTGCACGCATATGGCTGATGACCAATGGCATGGTCAGGACAAAGCTCAGCACTTTCTCGCTTCCGCCATGCTCTCTGCCGCTGGCAATGAGTATGCCCAGCGCCAGGGTATCAGCGCCGATCGCAGCGCAGCTTTTGGCGTCATGTTTTCATTAAGCCTGGGGGCATCAAAAGAGCTATGGGATAGCCGCCCGGCAGGAAGCGGCTGGAGCTGGAAAGATTTTGCCTGGGATGTAGCAGGAGCAACCACCGGCTATGCCGTCTGGCAGCTGGCACGCTAGCCCCACTTTGCCTGGTGCGCTTTTTTTCGCTTCAGATAATCTTCATCGGCCCGGATGCGATCCCACCAGGTTTTGAATATCGCCGCCGCCGCCGCTTTAACCGGATCGTTACCGCGCGGGTTTAGCTCACGATTCTCATCATACTTTTTGCCGCCCTTGTAGTTGGCGTAACGTCGGGCACGGGTATAACCCATCTGAATAAACTTACGCGCCATATCCATACCCACGAAGTCATCATTCTTGCGATACTCCTCAAACAGGGCGTAAATCTGTTCCGCTGATTTCTGCGCTGACGCCGGATCCTTGTAGCGCCAGAAGGGCAAGATCTCACCTTTATAGGGCTCAACCAGCAACACGCCCTGCTCTCCCCTACCAACCTGGTAACGTTCAGGATGCTGACGAAAGTCGGTTTCAGTAAAGTCCTGCTGATAATCAAATTCTTTGCGCACCGGCACTCTCCTTTGTGATTGCTCTTGTAACCATAGCACGCTTCGGAAGACTCCCCCTTTTTCGCCCATTTGCCTTAAGTGAACTATCCTCGAACAAACACCTGACACGAGGAAAAATAATGGCCCAGATGACCAGCGACTTCTTTGTAGAACGATTAAAAGCGTGGGGCGTAACCCGCATTTATGGCTACCCGGGAGATGGTATTAACGGCGTGCTTGGTGCGCTACAGCATGCTGAGAAAGCAGGTAACGGAATTGAATTTATCCAGGTACGCCATGAAGAGATGGCCGCCTTTATGGCCTGCGCGCATGCCAAGTTTACCGGTGAGCCTGGCGTTTGCCTCTCTACCGGCGGGCCAGGTGCGACTCACCTGCTGACGGGCCTGTATGACGCCCGCATGGACCATATGCCCGTTATTGCCATTGCTGGTCAGGCAGAGGCCACGGCTCGCGGTTCAAATTATCAGCAAGAGATTAACCTCGATCGCGTATTTAGCGACGTAGCAAACTTTGTGCAGGAGGCGGCAACACCTTCCCAGGTCCGTCATCTGGTGGATCGCGGCGTACGTATCGCCAAGGCCAATAACGGCGTCACGGTGCTGATCCTGCCGAAGGACATTCAGGATGAAGAGTGGCAGGATCCGCAGCATGCCCACGGCTTTACCCACTCAGGCCCCGGCTATCAACGCCCGCAGATCATTCCCTACCAGTACGATCTCCAGCGTGCCGCTGACATTCTTAACGAGGGTAAAAAGGTAGCGATCCTGATTGGCGCAGGCGCGCGGGATGCCGCAGTGGAAGTCGTTCAGGCAGCTAACCTGCTGGGCGCTGGGGTAGCGAAGGCGCTACTGGGTAAAGATATCCTGCCTGACGATGCGCCGTTTGTTACAGGCTGTATCGGTTTGCTGGGTACTGAGCCCTCCTGGGATCTGATGCAGGAGTGTGACACGCTGCTGATGATCGGCACCGGTTTTCCGTGGACTGAGTTTTTACCCAAAGAGGGTCAGGCACGTGCAGTACAGATCGATATCGATGCTTCTATGCTGGGGTTACGTTATCCCACAGAAGTGAATCTGCACGGTGACGCGGTGAGCACCCTTCAGGCACTGCTGCCTCTGCTTAAGCACAAGGACGATCGTGCATGGCAGGAGAAGATCGCGGTCTCTGTCCAGGCATGGTGGGAGAAAATGGAGGAGCGGGCTATGGCGAAAGCCAATCCAGTTAACCCGCAGCGCGTGGTGTGGGAGATGTCCCCCCTACTGCCGGACAACGCCATTGTGACGTCTGATTCAGGCTCCTGTGCAAACTGGTATGCACGTGATTTCCGCATTAAGCAGGGCCAGCGATCTTCCCTGTCAGGCGGTCTCGCCTGCATGGGCGCAGCGGTACCCTATGCCATTGCCGCTAAGTTCGCCTTCCCGGAAAAACCGGTCGTTGCGCTGGTAGGCGATGGTGCTATGCAGATGAATAACCTGGCTGAGTTAATTACCATTCAGAAGTACTGGCAAGGCTGGTCCGATCCACGCCTCATTGTTTGCGTATTTAACAATGGCGATCTTAATCAGGTGACCTGGGAGCAGCGCGTCATGGAGGGAAATCCCCGCTTTGAGGCGACTCAGGATGTGCCAGACGTGCCTTACGCTAAGTTTGCAGAATCCATTGGACTGAAAGGGATCTTCATTGACGATCCGGATAAGTTACATGACGCATGGACCGAGGCGTTGAGCGCGGATCGCCCGGTAGTGCTGGAGGTTAAAACTGACCCGGAAGTCGCGCCTCTGCCGCCGCACATTACGCTTGAGCAGGCAAAAGCGTTTATGTCATCGATGGCCAAAGGCGACCGTTCCGCAGGTAAAGTGATTGCCGATACGGCAAGTCAAATTATGAATACGGTTCTACCGGGGCATAAAGCGTAAGACATCAGGCTCATTACCACGCCGGGCGGCACGCTGTTTGCCCGGCCTACGGGGGACAGGTGCCGTCTGTAGGCCCGGTAAGCGCAGCGCCACCGGGCGCCGGTCTGCCGCAACGCAAAAAGGC